>NZ_JBWKWP010000007.1:0-344792 GCF_059422285.1 Curvibacter sp. GW821-FHT01G03 | reverse complement strand
TTGGCGGGGATGAAGGACAGCAAGGTGATCGTGGCGATCAACAAGGACCCGGAGGCACCGATCTTCAGCGTGGCCGACTATGGCCTGGAGGCTGATCTGTTTGTGGCTGTGCCTGAACTGATCAGCGCTCTGTGAACTGAGGCCCAGGGCCCTTTTTGACAACAAGCCAAATGGGCATCGTTCGCGATGCCCTTTTCATATCCGGAGATGAACCCCATGAGTTACACCGCCCCCCTGAAGGACATGCTGTTCAACATTGAACACCTGGCCAACATCGAACAAGTCTCACAGATCCCTGGTTTCGAGGAGGCCGGCCTGGAAACGGCCCAGGCCGTGCTCGAAGAATGTGCCAAGCTCAACGAGGGCGTGATCGCCCCCTTGAACTGGGACGGCGACAAGAACCCGTCGAGCTGGAAGGACGGTGTGGTCACCACCACCCCGGGCTTCAAGGAGGCCTTCAAGCAATACGCCGAAGGCGGTTGGCAAGGCTTGCAGCACCCAGTCGATTTTGGCGGCCAAGGCCTGCCCAAGACCATTGGCGCGGCCTGCACCGAGATCCTCAACTCGGCCAACATGAGCTTCGCCCTGTGCCCCTTGCTGACCGATGGCGCGATCGAGGCCCTGCTGACGGCGGGCAGCGATGAACTCAAGGCCATCTACCTTGAAAAGCTGGTGTCGGGCCAATGGACCGGCACCATGAACCTGACCGAGCCCCAGGCCGGCTCGGACCTGGCCCTGGTACGCACCCGCGCCGAGCCGCTGCCCGATGGCACGTACAAGATCTTTGGCACCAAGATCTTCATCACCTACGGCGAGCACGACATGGCCGAGAACATCGTGCACCTGGTGCTGGCCCGCGTGCAGGGCGCACCTGAAGGCGTGAAGGGCATCAGCCTGTTCGTGGTGCCCAAGTTCATGGTGAATGCCGATGGCTCGCTGGGGGCGCGCAACGACGTGCATTGCGTGAGCATCGAGCACAAGATGGGCATCAAGGCCAGCCCCACGGCGGTGCTGCAATACGGAGACCACGGCGGCGCCATCGGCTACCTGGTGGGCCAGGAAAACCGCGGCCTGGAGTACATGTTCATCATGATGAACGCGGCCCGCTATGCCGTGGGCATGCAGGGCATTGCGGTGGCCGAGCGCGCCTATCAAAAGGCCGTGCAATACGCCAAGGACCGCGTGCAAAGCCGCCCGGTGGACGGCAGCCTCAACGCCAGCGCCGCCATCATCCACCACCCCGACGTGAAGCGCATGTTGATGACCATGCGCGCCTACACCGAAGGCTGCCGTGCCATGGCCAGTGTGGCCGCCGCCGCCTACGACGCGGCCCACCACCACCCCGACGCCGACACCCGCAAGGTGAATGCAGCCTTCTATGAATTCATGGTGCCGCTGGTCAAGGGCTACAGCACCGAGATGAGCCTGGAGGTCACCTCGCTGGGTGTGCAGGTGCATGGCGGCATGGGCTTCATCGAAGAGACCGGCGCGGCCCAGTACTACCGTGATGCCAAGATCCTGACCATCTATGAAGGCACCACCGCCATCCAGGCCAATGACCTGGTGGGGCGCAAGACCGCGCGCGATGGCGGCCAGACGGCCAAGGGCATTGCCGCCCAGATCGAGCAGACCGAGGCCGCCTTGCTGGCCAGCGGCACCGACACGGCTGCCGTGGTGGCGAAGCGCCTGAAGGCCGCCCGCCTGGCATTCCTGGACGTGGTCGACTTTGTGGCGGGCAACACCAAGGCCTCGCCCAATGCCGTGTTTGCCGGCTCGGTGCCCTACCTGATGCTGGCCGGCAATGTGGTGGCCGGCTGGCAACTGGCCCGTTCGCTGCTGGTGGCGCAAGACCTGCTGGCCCAGGGCCAGGACGAGGCCTTCATGCGCAGCAAGATCAGCACAGCCCGCTTCTATGCCGACCACCTGCTGAGCAAGGCTTCTGGCCTGCGCGACAGCATCGTGGAAGGTGCTGACAGCGTCACCGCGCTGGCACCGGAAGCCTTCTGATCGGATGGGCCGCGCTGTCCCGAAACGGACAGTGCGGCCGACCTCCCGCCCGTCAAAATTCGCGCAGACCCATCCTGGAGACAAAACACATGTCGAAACTGCCTCCGGCGCTCGCCAACCGGCCTTTCCCGGTCATCGGCTCGCCGCTGTTCATCATCAGCAACCCCAAGCTTGTCATCGAGCAGTGCAAGGCCGGCGTGATCGGCTCGATGCCGGCGCTCAATGCCCGCCCAGCCGCCCAACTGGACGAGTGGCTGGCCGAGATCACCGAGGCCCTGGCGGCCCACAACAAGGCCAACCCCGACAACCCGGCCGCCCCATTCGCCATCAACCAGATTGTGCACAAGAGCAATGATCGCCTCGATCACGACATCGAGATGGTCATCAAGTACAAGGTGCCGGTGATCATCACCTCGCTGGGGGCCCGCACCGATGTGAACGAGGCCATCCACAGCTATGGCGGTGTGGTGTTGCACGACATCATCAACAACGCCTTTGCCCACAAGGCCATCGAGAAGGGCGCTGACGGCCTGATCGCGGTGGCGGCAGGTGCCGGTGGCCATGCCGGTACCAAGAGCCCATTTGCGCTGATCCAGGAAATCCGCCAGTGGTTCGACGGCCCCGTGGCGCTGTCGGGTTCGATCGCCTCGGGCGGGGCCATCCTGGCGGCTCAGGCCATGGGCGCCGATTTCGCCTACATGGGCTCGGCGTTCATCGCCACCGAAGAGGCGCGCGCTGCCGAGGGCTACAAACAGGCCATCGTCGACGGCAACTCGGACGACATCGTCTACAGCAACCTGTTCACCGGTGTGCACGGCAACTACCTCAAGCCCAGCATCCGTGCCGCCGGCCTGGACCCCGACAACCTGCCCGAGAGCGACCCCAGCAAGATGAACTTTGGCGGCGACGCCAAGAAGGCCTGGAAGGACATCTGGGGCTGTGGCCAGGGCATTGGTGCCATCAGCAAGGTTCAGAAGACCGCGGACCTGGTCGCCCAGCTCAAGCGCGAGTACGCCGAGGCCAAGGCCCGCCTGCTGGCCGCCTGATGGCCCGCCGCAAGGCGTTGGCACACCCACCCGCTGCGGCGGGTTTTTTTTCACCCGAGGTACAGCGGGATCGCCCATGACGGCACAATGCGCAGCCTTTGTCATTTGAGTGCTGGAGCTCACCCATGAACCTGATCGCCGAACTGCAAGCTGCCCGCAAACGCCAGGGGCTCAAACAGCAGGAGCTGGCCGAGCAGGCAGGGCTGTCGCGCATGACGGTGCAACGCATCGAGTCGGGCGCCATCGACCCTCGCCTGAGCACCTTGGCCGAAATGGCCAGGGTGCTGGGGCTGCAGCTGGTGGCCGTGGCCTCGGAACAGCCCCATCCGCTGGTGGCCGCACCAGGTGCCCCCATCGTTGACGAGGGTCAGGCCTGAGCTGTCTGCAGGGCCGCCCGGATGAACTCAAGCCGGTCTTGTCCGAAGAACATCTCTTCGCCGACAAAACAGGTGGGCGCGCCGAACACGCCGCGTCGCACAGCCTCGTCGGTGGTGTTCTTCAGTTGGGCCTTGACCTCGGCATCCGAGCACCAGGCCAGCACCTGATCCGCATCGAGCCCCGCGCCCGACAGCAGCTCGACCACCACGGCGGCCTGGCCGAGGTTCAGGCCCCGCACCCAGATGCCCTCGAACACGGCCTTCAGGTAGGCCTGCAGCTGTTCGGGCTGGTGCATCACAAAGCCGGTGGCCGCCCGCATCAGCATCAGGGTGTTGATCGGAAAGAAAGGGTTGCGCTGCAAGCTCACCCCGTAGCGCAGGGCGTAGCGCGCCAGGTCGTGGAACACATAAGCCCCCTTGGCCGGCACGGTGGCCGGCGAGGCGTTGCCGGTGGCCTGGAACACGCCGCCCAACAACATCGGGCGCCATTGCAGTTGGGCGCCGGTCTCGGCAGCCAGGGTGGGCAGCTGTGTCCAGGCCAGGTACGAGGCCGGGCTGCCCACGTCGAAAAAGAACTCCACTGTGCGACCCATGTTGTCTCCGAAGTCAGGTTGGGCGGATCGCTCACCGTAGGCAGGTGGGTGCAGGGTGTCAAGGCGGCCATCCCTGAGTGTCTCGCGCCTGGGTGACAGCGGCGGGCTTGCCGGCACGGCGGCCTTGCAGGCAAGATCGTTACCAGGCCGGTCACGGCACCCACCCTCCATGGAGATTCCGGTATGACGCAGACACAGCAGCCACGCGGCGTGGCCTTGGTGATCGGTGCGGGCGACGCCACAGGCGGCGCCATTGCCAAGCGCTTTGCCCGCGAGGGCTACATCAGCTGCGTCACGCGCCGCACGGCTGACAAGCTGCAGCCTCTGGTGGACGCCATCCGTGCCGACGGTGGCCAGGCGCACGGTTATGCCAGCGATGCCCGCAAGGAAGACGAGGTGCAGGCCCTGTTTGAACGCATCGAGGCCGAGCATGGGCCCATCGAGGTGCTGGTGTTCAACATCGGCGCCAACGTGCCCTGCAGTGTGCTGGATGAAACCGCCCGCAAGTACTTCAAGATCTGGGAGATGGCCTGTTTCAGCGGCTTCCTGAACGCGCAAGCCGCCGCGCGCCGCATGGTGCCGCGCGGGCGTGGCACCATCTTGTTCACCGGTGCCACCGCCGCCTTGCGCGGTGCGGCGGGCTTTGCGGCCTTTGCGGGGGCCAAGCATGCCTTGCGGGCACTGGCCCAAAGCATGGCGCGTGAGCTGGGTCCGCTGGGCATCCATGTGGCCCATGTGGTGGTCGATGGCGCGATCGACACCGAATTCATCCGCAGCAATTTCCCCGAGCGCTATGCCCTGAAAGCGCAGGACGGCATCCTCAATCCCGAGCACATCGCTGACAACTACTGGCTGCTGCACCAGCAGCCACGCGATGCCTGGACCTTTGAATTGGACCTGCGGCCTTATATGGAACGCTGGTAGGCCTGGGCAGGCGCAAGCCCCCACCTGAGCGGTGGCGGCGGGCTGTGAGCGCTCCAAGGCAGGGCGGCATCAGCTATTCACAACGGGCATACATCGCTCGGAGTTTTTCATTATTCAGGGCGCAAGGCCCTGGCTAAAGTGGCCGCGCACCGCTGCTGCCGGTCGTGCGGGCCTGCACGGACGTCTCCAGCGGAGAGCTGTCGCCCGGGTGTGTCTGTTTGCGTGAGCCCGGAGCAGCTTGGCTGCGTCATCGGCCCCTGTGCCGATCCCATCCCTGTGTGCCCGTTCCATCTAGAGAGTCGATTCATGTCTGCGAAGCAAGACCCCAACAGTCCGTTCATCCGAGAAGAAGGCGTCGTTCACCTGGGGGGCATTGACGCCCTGGTGCGATTGACGCTGGACCAGATTCGCACCGACCAGCGCCGCGGCCTGCGCACCGGCATGTTCGTGTCGGGCTACCGGGGCTCGCCGGTCGGCATGCTGGACGCCGCGTTGATCAAGCGGCAAAAGCTGCTGCTGGAGCACAACATCCGTTTCGTCGACGGCCTCAACGAAGACCTGGCGGCCACGGCGGTCTGGGGGACCCAGATGCTGGGCGCCGTGGGCCAGGAGAAGTTCGATGGTGTCACCGGCCTCTGGTACGGCAAGGCCCCGGGGGTGGATCGCAGCGGTGACGCGCTCAAGCACGCCAACTACACCGGCATGGGCAAGAACGGCGGGGTGCTGGCCGTGGTGGGGGACGACCCCAGTTGCAAGTCGTCGTCATTGCCCAGCCAAAGTGAGCCCATGTTGTTCCACCTGGGCATGCCTGCGCTGTACCCGGGCACCGTGCAGGACATTCTGGATCTCGGCTTGCATGGTTACCAGATGTCGCGCCTGTCTGGTTTGTGGGTGGGCCTCAAGATGGTCACCAACGTGGCCGATGGCAGCGGCAGTGCCGAAGTCTCGCCCGAGCGCCTGAACTTTCAACTGCCCGACCTGGAGTTCGATGGCGTGCCTTTCACGCCGCGCATGAACCTGGGCATGAACGTGCGGGCCGAGGCCCTGGAGATGGAGCACTCGCTGTACACGCAGCGCCTGGAGCTGGCCAAGCGCTACGCGAGGGTGAACAAGCTCAACAACGTGGTGCTGCCCAACCGGGACGCGTGGCTGGGCATCATGACGGCAGGCAAGACCTACAACGACCTGATGCAGGCCCTGCGCGAGATGGGGCTGGACGAGGCGGCCTTGAAGCGGCACGGCGTGCGCATTCTCAAGATGGGCATGTTGTTCCCCATGGAGCCCACCATCGTGCGCGAGTTCGCCGAGGGTCTGGAAGAGCTGTTCGTGATCGAGGAGAAGCGTCCGTTCC
The DNA here is from genome assembly GCF_059422285.1 of Curvibacter sp. GW821-FHT01G03. Lineage (NCBI taxonomy): Bacteria > Pseudomonadati > Pseudomonadota > Betaproteobacteria > Burkholderiales > Comamonadaceae > Curvibacter > Curvibacter sp. GW821-FHT01G03. The sequence continues at coordinate 338,494 of NZ_JBWKWP010000007.1, read as the reverse complement.
TGGAGATGTTTGCCAAGAACGTGCTGTACGGAAGCGCACGTGCCCCTCGCATCGTCGGCAAGTTCGATGAGCAGGAGCAGCCCTTGTTGCCGCCGGGCGGCGAGTTCGAATCCGACGTGATCGCCCGCGCGCTCTACAAGCGCCTGTCGCAGAAGGCGCGCATTGAATCGGCCGAGGCGTGGCTGCATCGCCTGGATGCGATTCACCTGCGCGACGATCCCGACACCGCAGGCCGCATCGCCTGGATGCGATTCACCTGCGCGACGATCCCGACACCGCAGGCCGCACCGCCTGGTTCTGTTCGGGCTGCCCGCACAACAGTTCGACCGTGGCCCCGGATGGCAGCGTGGTGTCGGCGGGCATCGGCTGCCACACCATGGCCATGTGGATGGACCGCAACGTGGTCATGGGCACCCACATGGGGGCCGAAGGCGCGCAGTGGATCGGCATGGCGCCGTTCACCGAGGTGCCGCACATTTTCCAGAATATGGGCGACGGCACCTACTTCCACTCCGGTAGCCTGGCCCTGCGCTACACCGTGGCAGCCGGCGTCAACATCACCTACAAGCTGCTCTACAACGCCCACACCTCCATGACGGGGGGCCAGGACATCCAGGGCAGCCACCCGGTGGCCAACGTGGTGTCCGAGTTGCTGGCCAACGGCGCCACCCAGGTGCTGATCACCACCGATGACCCGTCCAAGTACAACGGCGTGGCCTTGCCCGGCGGCACCGAGGTCTGGCACCGCGATCGCCTGGATGAGGCCCAGCGTACCCTGGCGGCCGTGCCTGGCACCACCGTTCTGATCCATGACCAGGAGTGCGCTGCCGAATTGCGCCGCTTGCGCGGGCGTGGCCAACGGCCCGAACCGGCGGAAAGCGTGGTCATCAACGAGCGGGTGTGTGAAGGCTGTGGCGATTGTGGCGAGCAGTCCAACTGCATGAGCGTGGAGCCCATCGAGACGGACTTCGGTCGCAAGACGCGCATCCACCAGGGCTCGTGCAACAAGGACTTTTCCTGTGTCGACGGCTTCTGCCCCTCGTTCCTGACCGTCACCCCTGCACCCGAAGCGGCGGGGGCTGCGCCCGTGAAGAAAAAGAAGAAGGGTCGCATCCCGGCCATGGAGCACGCGTTGCTCGAACCCGAACTCAAGGTGCGGGGCGACTTTGGTGTGCACATCATGGGCATTGGCGGAACCGGCTCGGTCACGGTGGCCTCCACCATCGCCAACGCGGCCCGCATCGAGGGCAAGCATGTGATCGGGCTGGACCAGACCGGCCTGGCGCAAAAGGGTGGGGCCGTGATCTCGGACCTGAAGATCACGGCAGCACCGTTCCAGGGCGCCAACAAGATCAGCGATGGCTGTGCCGATCTGTACCTGGGCTTTGACATCCTGAACGCCACCGACCCCAAGAACCTGGACAAGTGCCATCCTGAGGTCACGGTGGCCGTGGTCTCGACCACCCGTACCCCCACCGGGCAGATGGTGTCCGACCGCCATGTCCAGTTTCCCGAACTGGACCCCTTGATGCAAGGCATCCAGCGTGTCAGCCGAGCCGCTGACAACGTCTTCCTGGATGGTCAGGGCCTGGCCGAAGGCCTGTTTGCCGACAGCATGGCCACCAACATCTTCATGGTGGGCGTGGCCTACCAGGCCGGTGCCTTGCCCTTGGAGGCCGCCTCGATCGAGGCGGCCATCGTGCAGGCCGGCGTGGCCGTCGACATGGGGCTGGCTGCTTTCCGCTGGGGCCGTCTGGCCGTGAGCCGCCGTGATCTGGTAGAGGCCGAGATTGCTCGCCTCAACCCCGTGGCAACTGCGGGCAGCGTGGTCACTTTGCACCGCCCGGCCCGCTTGAGTGCAAGCGCCCAGAAGATGGTCGATGCCTGTGGTGCCGATGGCGAGCTGCTGCGCCTGCTGCAGCGCCGGGTGCCCGAGCTGATCGACTACCAGAACGAGGCCTATGCCCGCCGATACACCCAGTTCGTGCGCCAGGTGGCCGACCTGGAGCGCCATGCCCTGCCGGGCAGCACCCTGATCGCCGAGGCCGTGGCGCGCAACCTCTACAAGCTCATGGCCTACAAGGACGAGTACGAGGTGGCCCGCCTGCACACCGCACCCGAGTTCCTGGCCCGCCTGGAGTCCGAGTTCAAACCCGGCCACCGCCTGCAGTTCCACCTGGCCCCACCGCTGCTGTCCAAGCGTGACCCGGTGACGGGCCATCTGATCAAGCGAGCCTACGGCCCCTGGGTGTTGACCGCCTTCAAATGGCTGGCCCGCTGCAAGGGCCTGCGCGGCGGCGTACTGGATATCTTCGGCAAGACCGAAGAGCGTCGTCAGGAGCGGCAACTCATCGAGGACTACTGCCGACAGATGGTGGATGTTCTGAGCCGCCTGCGTCGGGACAACTTCGACACGGCCTTGAAGCTGGCGCAACTGCCTGATGCCATCCGTGGTTATGGCCATGTGAAGCACCGCAACCTCGAAGCCGCCCGCGCAGAACAGTCGCGTCTGCTTGCTGCGTTCAACCAGCCTGCACCACTGCGCCGCGCCGCCTGACGGGCGCGGGGTGTGTCCTCTGATCTCCTATCCATCGAAAGCCATCCATGAATGACCTCCAAGGCCATGATTTTGAAGACCTGCAGGCGGGCATGAGTGCCAGCTTTGCCAAGACCATCACCGAGGCCGACATCGTCCTGTTTGCCGGTGCCTCGGGCGACAACAACGCCATGCACATCAACGAGGAGTTCGCCAGTGCCACGCCTTTCAAGGGCCGCATCGCGCATGGCATGCTCACGGCCAGCGTGATCTCGGCGGCCATTGCCGGCAAGTTGCCCGGCCCGGGCACGATCTACCTCTCGCAAAGCCTGCGTTTCAAGGCTCCAGTGCACCCTGGCGATACGGTCAAAGCCACCGTGACTGTCAAGGAATTGTTTCCCGAGAAACGACGAGTGAGCTTGACGACTGTCTGCACGGTCGCTGGCAAGGTGGTGATTGAGGGGGAGGCGCTGGTCATGCCCACGGCACGCCAGCAGGCCACCTGATCGCCAGAGGGGGGCTCAGCCCCTAGCATTTGCTTACCCGGTCCGTACAGGACGCCTCTAAGCTGCCGAGCCACTGCGCCGCAGTGTCTGTCTATTCCGGGCAGCTCCATTCAAGAGGTCATGCACGATGCGGAACTTCAAACAGTCGCGCCTGTCTTTGGCGCGCTCCCTCAAACTCTCCCAACTGGTGGTGTTCGAGGCCGTGGTGTCAGCAGGCTCGATTCTGGCCGCCTCGCGCGAGTTGGCCCTGACCCAGCCTGCTGTCAGCAAGTCCTTGCACGAACTGGAGCGTTACCTCGACCAGGACCTGTTCGTGCGCAGCAAGAAGGGCGTGGCCCTGACCGAGTTCGGGCGCCTGTTCGAGCGCCATGCCCGCACCATGCTGCTGGAACTGCGCTGCCTGTCCGATGGGCTCAATGCCTGGCAGATGGGGGTGTCGGGCCACGTGGTGGTGGGCACGTTGATCACCGCCTCGGCGGTGTTGGTGCCCGAGGCCATCCACCGCCTGCGCGGAGGGGCGCCCGACGTGGAGGTCGAGGTGCGGGTGGGCACCAACACCACGCTCTTTCCAGCCTTGGCCAGGGGCGATCTGGACGTGGTGGTGGGTTACCTGCCGCGCGACAACGATGTCCTGCCCGGTGTCCTGCATCCCGACCGCCTGCAACATCAGACCCTTTACGACGAGGCACTGTGCGTGGTCGTCGACAGACAGCATCCGCTGGCCGCACGGCAGGGCCTCACCCTGCGTGAGCTGCATGACCAGGAGTGGATCCTGCCCACCCCCGATTCAGTGGCCTACGGCGCTGCCTGCGCCATGTTCGACAGCGAGAAGCTGCCCTTGCCGGCGCGGGTGGTGTATTCGGTGTCGGTGCTCACCAACATGGGCTTGCTTCGTCGGCGACCCATGGTGGCCTTGATGCCGCAACTGGCGGCCCAGCGCTTCGAGGAGACGGGCCTGCTGTCGCGGCTTTCGCTGGGCCCGCTTGAGGCCTTTGCCACCGTGGGCTACAGCGTCTCTTCGCATCGCCAGCCCAGCGCTGCGTGCCAGCGTTTCATCGAGGCCTTGCGCGCCTCGGTCTGAGTGCCGCCTGACCCGACTCGAGGGTGGCGGCCGGCGCCAGCCTGAATCCCTCATGGCATCGATCTGATCTCAAGGCGTCCACCGGCCTGCGCAGGCCACGCAGCCTGCCTCGGACGTGGGGCGGGTTTTCCGCTATTCCCGGGCGCTATAGATCGCGTCTTTGTTTTCATTATCCAAAGCGCGGTCTGCTCCCTACAGTGCCTCCCAGTTTCACGTCGGAGGTTTCTTTGTCCTACCCATTCATGCTGCCAGCCTCGCTGGACTCCCTGCGCAATTACGTCGATGGTGAGTTCGTCTCCACCGAGCGCCAGTTCGACAACATCAGCCCTTTGCATGGGCGCCTGCTGGGCCGAGTCCATGAAGCCGATGCGGCCCTGGTCGACCGTGCGGTACAGGCGGCCCGCAAGGCGCTGGAGGGCCCCTGGGGGCACAGCACGGTCGATGAGCGCGCCGCCTGGTTGCACAAGGTGGCCGATGTCATCGAACGCCGCTTCGACGAGTTCGTCGCGGCCGAGGTCGCCGATACCGGCCGCCCTGTGACCCAGGCCCGCAACCTGGACGTGTTCCGCGCGATTGCCAACCTGCGCACCTTCGCCGACCTGGGCAAGGTCGCCCACGGCGAGTGCTTTGAAAGTCGCACCGCTCAAGGCGAGGCCTTGCTCAACTACACCGTGCGCAAGCCGCTGGGTGTGGTGGCCAGCATCTCGCCCTGGAACCTGCCCATCCTGTCGATGACCTGGAAGGCCGCACCGGCGCTGATCTGTGGCAACACCCTGGTGGTCAAGCCCTCCGAAGAAACCCCCTCGTCGGCCACCTTGCTGGCCGAGGCCTTCCATGAGGCCGGCGTGCCCCCGGGTGTGTTCAACCTCGTGCATGGCTTTGGCGCCAATTCGGCCGGGGCCGCGATGTCGGCCCACCCGGGCATCGACGGCATCACCTTCACAGGCGAATCGCGCACCGGATCGACCATCATGAAGGCTGTGGCCGACGGGGTGAAAGAGGTGTCGTTCGAACTGGGTGGCAAGAACGCCGCCATCGTGTTTGCCGACTGCGATTTCGACGCGGCAGTGGAGGGGGTGCTGCGCTCTTCCTTTGCCAACACCGGACAGGTCTGCCTGTGCTCGGAGCGGGTGTATGTCGAGCGTCCGATCTTCGATCGCTTTGTGCAGGCCCTGAAGGCGGGTGCCGAGAAGCTGCGCATTGGCTACCCCGACGAACCCGGTGTGGACATGGGCTCGCTGATCTCGCACAAGCATCGGGCCAAGGTGCTTTCGTACTTCAAGCTCGCCGTGGAGGAGGGCGCCACGGTGGTCACAGGCGGCGGCATTCCTCATTTCGGCGACGAGCGCGATGACGGTGCCTTCATTCAGCCCACCATCTGGACCGGTCTGCCCGACACGGCCCGTTGCGTGCGCGAAGAGGTGTTCGGACCGGTGTGTCACATCGCGCCGTTCGACACCGAAGAAGAGGTGATGCGCCGAGCCAACGACTCCAACTACGGCCTGGCCGGCACTCTGTGGACCACCAACCTGCAGCGCGCCCACCGCGTGGCACGCCAGTTCGATACCGGCATCGTGTGGGTCAACACCTGGTACGTGCGGGATCTGCGCACTCCGTTTGGTGGCACCAAGCTGTCAGGGCTGGGCCGTGAGGGTGGACGCTGGTCGCTCGATTTCTACTCTGAAGTCAGCAACATCTGCATCAAGGTGGGCTGAGCATGCAGCGGCAAAACCTCAGTTCGCCGCGCTTGGCGGCGCCGCGCTTTCGCTACACGCCCTGCGTGAAGGTGGGACCGCTGGCCTGGCTGTCGGGCATGGTGGCCCTGGACCCCGCCACGGGCCAACTGGTGCCAGGGGGCGTGGGCCCCCAGACCCAGCGCATCTTCGACAACCTCGCGCTGGCCTTGCCGGACTACGGATTGCACATGGCCGATCTGTGCGTGGCACGCCTCTACACCACGGTGTTCGAGGAGTTCGGTGCCATCAATGAAGTCTGGGAGCGCCAGTTCGCCAACCTCACACCGCCGGCCCGCACGGCCGTGGGTGTCACCCACCTGCCCCTCGGGGCTCTGGTGGAAATCGAATTCTGTTTTTACCCCGCCTCAGGAGGGCTGTTGTGAATCCCACTTTGAAAGCCGTTGCGGACCTGCTCTGGTCCGCGGAGCAAACCGGTGAGGCCGTGGCCCCGGTGCGTGAACAAATCGAGCAGGGCGCCCAGGGGGGCGATGTGCTGCAAGCGGCCTACCAGGTCCAGCAGGACCTGACCCAGCGTCGACTGGACGCCGGCGGGCGCCTGGTCGGGCGCAAGATCGGCCTGACCTCGGTGGCGGTGCAACGCCAACTGGGCGTGGACTCGCCCGATTTCGGCGCCCTGTTTGCCGACATGGCCGTGGGTGATGGCGAAGAGATCGGCTGGTCGCGCCTGCAGCAACCCAAGATCGAAGCCGAGATCGCCCTGGTGCTGGGCCGGGACCTGTCGCACAGCCGTCACACCGTGGCCGACCTGATCAACGCCACGGCCTATGCCCTGCCTGCGCTTGAAGTGGTCGGCAGCCGCATCCGCAACTGGGACATCCGGCTGGCGGACACGGTGGCCGACAACGCGTCCTCCAGCCTGTTTGTGCTGGGCACCCGGCCCGTCAAGCTGAGCCGCCTGGAGCTGGCTGACTGCGGCATGGTGATGGAGCGCCGTGGTGATCAGGTGTCGGTGGGCGCGGGCTCGGCCTGCCTGGGCAACCCGCTCAATGCCGCCGTCTGGCTGGCCAATGTGATGGCGCGCATGGGCACGCCTCTGCGCGCGGGCGACGTGCTCATGACCGGTGCACTGGGGCCCATGGTGCCGGTGCAGCGCGGTGATGTGTTCACGGCCCACATCGAAGGCCTGGGGTCGATCCGCGCCGTGTTCGAACGATGAGCACCGGCCGTCACGCCACCCCCAGCCCCCAAGGAATTCAGAGAACCGACATGAACAAAATCGACAGCTTCGCCGCCGTCCTGGATGACGCGGCCCACCATGCCCATGATGTGCAGCAATTTCCGGCAGGGCAATTTGACCTTGCTGAAGCCTATGCCATCCAGCGCGCCTCGATTGATCGCCGGGTGGCGCGTGGCGAGCACCGCGTCGGCATCAAGCTGGGCTTCACCAGCCGGGCCAAGATGGTCCAGATGGGGGTGGACAACCTGATCTGGGGCTGGCTCACCAACACCATGCTGGACGAAGACGGTGGTGTGGTCGACCTGAAGCGATTCATCCATCCCCGCGTGGAGCCCGAGGTCTGCTTTGTGACCCGCCGCACCATCGATGCCCCCCTGACGGCACTCGAGGCCGCGGATTACCTGGAGGCCGTGGCGCCGGCGATGGAGATCATCGATTCGCGCTACCGCAACTTCAAGTTCACCCTGGAAGACGTGGTGGCCGACAACTGCTCGTCGGCGGGTCTGGTGGTGGGGGCCTGGAGCCGCGATTTCTCTGGCCTGCCCAATGCCGGTGTGCGCATGCAGTTTGATGGCCGCGATGTGCAGGTGGGCTCCACGGCCGCCATCCTGGGGCATCCGCTGCGTTCCATCGTGCAGGCCTCACGCCTGCTGCACCAGTCGGGCCTGAGCCTGCCTCCGGGCTCTTTGATCATGGCTGGCGCCGCCACCGCGGCCGAAGCACTGACACCCGGCTTGCACGTGCAGTGCCGCATCGGCAGCGGCGCAAGCGCCCTGGGTCAGGTGGCTTTCAGCACCCGCTGAAGACCGCCATCGGGCCCATCCAGAACAACAGACTCACAGGAGACAAGCACATGACTTCAGGTGCACAGGTGGTGGCCGGCAAGGCCACACCGCGAGGCCGCTTTCCCCACCTCAAGCGGGCCGGCGATTTCATCTACGTATCAGGGACCAGCTCACGCCGGCCCGACAACAGTTTCGAGGGTGTCCAGGTCGACCCGATGGGGGTCACGGCACTCGACATCCGGGCCCAGACCCGGGCCGTGATCGAGAACATCCGCGACATCCTGAAAAGTGTCGGGGCCGGGCTCGCGAACGTGGTCGAGACCCAGGTCTTCCTCGTGAACATGAACGATTTCGGTGGCTTCAACGAAGTCTGGGCCGAGTATTTCGACTACGACGGGCCCACCCGCACCACCGTCGCAGTGCATCAGTTGCCACATCCCCACCTGCTCATCGAGATCAAGGCTGTGGCGTATCACCCCAGTGCCCCACAACAAACCAAGGAGACTCAAGATGTTTGAAATGAAATACGGCATGCCCCTGAACTTTGGCCAATGGCTGGGCGAACACAATCACCTGCTGCGCCCCCCGGTCGGGAATGCCCAGATCTGGCCTGATTCCGATTTCATGGTGACCGTGGTGGCTGGCCCCAATGAGCGCAGTGATTTTCACGACGACCCGGTGGAAGAGTTCTTCTACCAGTTCAAGGGCAACGCCTTCATCATCATCTGGGACCGGGACCGCTATGAGCGCGTCACCCTCAACGAGGGCGATGTGTTCCTGATGCCTCCGCACGTGCTGCACTCGCCTCAGCGGCCCGATGCGGACAGCCGTTGCCTGGTGGTGGAACGGCGCCGTCCGGCGGGCGAAGCCGACGCCTTGCAATGGGGTTGTGCAGCCTGCGGAACCTTGATCAAGCGCTATGAGATGCAACTGCAGAGCATCGTGGCCGACCTGCCGCCGGTGTATGAGCAGTTCTATGCCACGCCTGATGCCGAGCGTGTGTGCCCGAAATGTGGTCTGCAGCATCCGGGCCGTGACTTCAAGACCTGGCACCAGGACATCGCCAAGTCGTCTCACGCAAAGGTGTACGCATGATCGATATGCACGCCCATTTCTTCCCGCCGATCAGCGCTGATCAGGCCCGCGCCATGGCGCCCGAACGGGCCCCTTGGCTGGCTGTCGATGAGGGCGGACGGACCGGGCAGATCATGCTGGGTGAGAAGCCTTTCCGGCCGGTCTACCAGGCCCTGTGGGACCCTGGCTATCGGGTTCAGGAGCTGGATCAGCAAGGCATTGCCATGCAGCTCGTGTGCGCCACCCCGGTCATGTTCGGGTATGCCTGGCAGGCCCAGCGGGCGGCAGACTGGGCAGCGCGCATGAACGACATGGCGCTGGCCTTTTGCGCACCGCATCCAACGCGCCTGAAGCCGCTGGCCCAGGTGCCCCTGCAAGACCTGGAGGCCGCCTGTGCCGAGGCCTCGCGCGCCATGCAGGCCGGCTGTGTGGGCATTCAGATCGGCAACCACCTCGGGGACAAAGACCTCGACGATGAGCAACTGGTCGAGTTCCTGATCCATTGCGCCGAGCAGGACATCCCGGTGCTGGTCCACCCCTGGGACATGATGGGAGGCGACAAGCGCATGCAGAAATGGATGCTGCCCTGGCTGGTGGCCATGCCGGCCGAAACCCAGCTGGGCATGCTCTCCCTGATCATGTCGGGCGCCATGGAGCGCATTCCCGAGTCGCTGAAGATCTGCTTTGCCCATGGCGGTGGCAACTTCGCCTACGGCCTGGGTCGGGTCGACAACGCCTGGGAGCACCGCGACATCGTGCGCAAGGATTGCCCGCGCAAGCCTTCGGAATACGCACGGCGCTTTCACGTCGACAGCGTGGTGTTCAACCCGGGGGCCCTGCGCCTGCTGGTCGATGTGATGGGCGCAGACCGTGTGATGCTGGGCTCTGACTACCCCTTCCCCCTGGGTGAGCAAGACATTGGCAGCCTGGTGCGTGGGGTGGACTTCCTGACCCCCGCGCAGCGTCAAGGCATCCTGCACGACAACGCTCAGGCCTTCTTCAAGCTGTGATGGCGGCCGGGCCAGGCGTCGCCACCCGTGGCGACGCCTGGCCGATGGTCCCCGCCCCCGATCTTCTCCACTCCAGGCCCGTGGCGGCCTGGTCCGTCCAAGGAACCATCTTGTCCAAGTTGCCTACCCTCGATCTTGTCGAGGTCATCGAGCAATCGCCGCTGGGCTTTCGCCGGCTGGTGATCTTCTTCCTGATCTTTCTTTTCATCACCATCGAAGGCTTTGACACCGCCGCCATCGGCTTTCTGGTGCCTTCGATGGTCAAGGCCTTCCAACTGAGCAGCACCGAGGTGTCGGGTCTGTTTGCTGCCGGCATGGGGGGGCTGCTGCTCAGTTCCTTCGTGGGCGGCATGCTCTGCGATGTGTACGGCCGCAAGCGGGTCAGCGTGATCAGCGTGCTGATCTTTGGTGTGGCCTGCATTGGTGTCGCCATGTCCAAGGGCTACACCGAACTGATGCTGTGGCGCTTTGCCACCGGCGCCGGCATCGGCGCGGCGCTGCCTGCCTTGTCCACCTTGTGCGCCGAGCTGACACCGGCCCGCTCGCGCTCGACGATCCTGGCCATTGTTTTCAGTGGCTTTCTCACGGGCTCGGTGTTGGCTGGCCTGATCACCGGCGCCTACCTGCACCAGGTGGGTTGGGAGGGCATCATGCTCATTGGCGGGGTGGTGCCGATTGCCATGATCGTGCTGCTGGCCGCGTGGATGCCTGAGTCGCCGCGCTACATGGCCTTGCGTCCTCAACGCGCGGCAGGGGTGCCGGCGGCCATGGACAGGCTGTTCCCGGGGCGCGAGTTCAGCCGCACCGCCTTCGTCAGCCACGAGAACCCCCAGGCCGGCCCCAAAGCCCGGGTGACTGAATTGTTCCGGGGGCGCTTTGCGGCCGTCACGATGGCCCTGTGGGGCATGAATTTCACCGTGTTGCTGAGCTTCTACACGATTGCCAGCTGGCTGCCTTCGCTGTTGCACCTGGGGGGCATCGATCCGGCCCAGGCTTCGAAGCTGGCGTCCAGCTTTCAGATCGGCGCTTTGATCGGTTCGGTGAGCACGGCGCTGGCCCTGCGTCGGCTGCGCCCGGCGGTCTGGCTGGGGTCGGTGTTCGTCCTCGGTGGCTTGACCACCTGGTTGTTGACGGCCGCGGTGGGCACGACGTGGTTCATTCCGGTGACCTTGCTGAGCGGCTTTTGCGTGGCCGGCCCGGTGGTGGGCCTGCAGGCCGTGGCCGCTTCGGTCTACCCGACCTACATGCGGGGAGCCGGCGTGGGCTGGGCTGCCACCTTGTCTCGCGTGGGATCGTTGACGGGGGCCAGCATGGTGGGAATCATGATCAGCGGTGGTCTGGCCATGCCCGACATCTTCCGGCTGATGCTGGTGCCCATGCTGTTGGCAGCGGCTTGTGCCTGGTTTTTGCAGCGCGGCATGAGCGGGCCGGTGAACATGGCGGCTGGCGGCCATTGAGCTGAATCCCTGCCCGCAGCAGGGCTGACCAACGTGTCGGGCTTTCCGATAAACTGTATAAAAATACAGTTATTGGAGCCCTCATGGACGATTTCGACCCGCCCCCCATCGTGCCCAGGCCTGTGCAGGTGCTGAAGGGGCGGGGGGTGTCCAGTGCCGTGCCCCACCGCTTCAGCAAAGACCAGCGCGAGTGGCTGGATGATGGCTGGTCCGATCGTGAGGCGGGCGAACTTGAGGGCGCCCGGCCCGCCACCGAGGTCATCACCGAGACCGCACGCAGTGCCTTGAGCCGCAACGACTCCCCCGACATTGCGTTTGATCAGGCCATCAACCCCTATCGGGGGTGTGAGCACGGTTGCAGCTATTGCTATGCGCGGCCCACCCACAGCTACCTGGGGTATTCGCCCGGGCTGGACTTCGAGACCCGCATCGTGGCCAAGCACAACCTGCCCGAGCTGCTGGAGCAGGCCTTGTCCCGGTCCAGCTACCGGCCCCGCATGACCAACCTGGGCTCGGCCACCGATTGCTACCAGCCTGTGGAGCGCGAGCTGCGCCTGACGCGACGCGTGATCGAGGTCTTGCAGCGGCACCAGCACCCGTTCTCGCTGATCACCAAGGCCAGCCTGGTCGAGCGCGATCTGGATTTGCTGGCACCCATGGCACACCAGGGCCTGGTGGCGGTGTATGTGACCATCACCACCCTGGATGCCGAGCTGGCGCGCCGCCTGGAGCCCCGGGCCGCGTCACCGCAACGGCGCCTGCGCACGATCCGCACGCTGGCCGAGGCGGGCGTGCCCGTGGGCGTGAGTGTGGCGCCACAGATCCCCTTCCTCAACGAAGACATGGAGCAGGTGCTGACGGCCGCTGCTGAGGCCGGCGCGCGCTCGGCCTTCTACACCGTGCTGCGCCTGCCCTGGGAGTTGCGCGAGGTGTTCACCGAGTGGCTTCAGCTGCATTACCCGGATCGGGCCGCCCGCGTGCTGGCCCGCTTGCGCGACCACCGCGGCGGGCATGATTCGGCAGGTGATTTTTCAACCCGCATGAAGGGGCAGGGCCTGTGGGCTGATTTGCTGAGTCAGCGCTTTGCCCGCGCCTGCACCCGCCTGGGGCTGAACCGCGAGCGGGTAGAACTGGACTTGTCGCGCTTCATGCACCATCCCGAGCAGGCTGGGCGTCAGCCCGGTTTGTTTGACGATGAACCCGGGCCCCTGCCTCGCCGGGTGGCGGGAACCGTGCTCGATGTGTGCGCTGAGCGGACCGGCCATTGAGGGGCGTCGGCGCCTCAGCTCAACGGTAACGGTAGGCCACGCCCAGGTTGGCGGACAGGCTGTTCGGACGCTGCGTCAATGGGCTGGCACGGGCCGGGCCCCGCAACTGGGTTCCGCCCAGGCCCCCGTAAACCAGCCATTGGGAGGTCAGCGCGCTGGTGAAACTCAGGCCGATCGAGCGGCTGTAAAAGCCCGCCCCGGCCTGGTAGGCAGGCAGTGACGAGGCGCCGGTTGGCACGCCGTAGTGGCTGTTCATGTAGGTGCCATTCCCCCAACTGGTGCCTCCGCCAAGCACCAATCGGGTGCGTGGCGTGGCTTGCCAGGTGTAGCTGAGCGAGGTGTCGACCTGGCTGCCAGCGTCCCTCCCCAGCAGATCCTGGGTCAGGCCGGTGCCCACGGCCCAGCCATAGCCCAGTGCCAGGCCCAGGCCCAGTCGCCCCGTGATGGTGCGTCGCACATCGGGCAGGCCGCTCAGACGGGGATCGTCAGAGGCGCTGCGCCCGTTGTCAAAGCCCAGCGAGGCATTGAGCTGGAGGTCGCGCAGGCTCAGCAGGGTGGCGGTGGCGCCCGATCCGCCCATTTCGGCGCCATAGCCCAGCAAGGCGTTGGCCCCACCGGTGCTCAGCTTGAAGCGTCCGTATGACACCAGCCACACCGGGCTGATGCGATGCTGGCTGCCGGCTGCCCCTGAGTAGTTGGGGCTGCTTCGCAGGCCGGCGCCCAGCAGGTAGCTGAGGCGGGGTTCGGGCGGCTCAAAACCGACACCGGGGGTGCGGGCCTCGCCGGACAACACGGGGCCGCCTGGGGCCGATGCGACAGCTGGCGTTGGCGTTGCTGGCGTGGCGCCTGCTTCCGTGCCGGCGTTGGCCAGACGCAGGTCCAGGGCTTGGGGCAGGGCAGGGGCCACGGGCGGGGCGCCTGCCTCGGCCTGTGCCAATGCCAGTGTCGGCAGTAACCACAGGCCCGTCAGCAGGCCTGGCAGTGCCCCTGCCTGCCCGCAAACGGCGAGGCAGGGCCTCGGTGGGTAAGGGCTGAACGGTCGTTTTGAACGCATGAGACGCATTATGGAGGCCGATGCAGCCGGCCCCTGTGCCTTGCGTCAAACCCTGTGGTGCGGCAGAGCGCTCAGGCGCAAAGCGTGGCGGCGTGGTGACGCAGGTGGCTCTCGATCACGCTGCTCACGAAGTAGTAGCCGTGGTCATAGCCTTCGTGGCGGCGCAGCGCCAGGCCTTGGCCCACCTGGGCGCAGGCCGCCTCGAACAGGTGCGGGTGCAATTGCTCGGCCAGGAAGTTGTCGGCCAGACCCTGGTCGATCAGGATGTCCTGCGGCAGCAGCGGCGCGTTGCGGGCGCTCATCAGTTCGGTGGCGTCGTGGGCCGACCAGTGCTGGCGGTCTGGCCCCAGGTAGCCGGTGAAGGCCTTCTCGCCCCAGGGACAGCGGGTGGGGGCACAGATGGGCGCCAGGGCCGACAGTGAGCGGAAGCGGCCTGGGTGGCGCAGCGCCAGGGTCAGGGCCCCATGCCCACCCATCGAATGGCCGGTGATGCCGACGCGTGTCACGTCCAGCCCTTGCAGGGTGCCCAGCAAGGGCAACAGCTCGTCGAGCAGGTAGCTTTCCATGCGCCAGTGGGTGGACCAGGGGGCCTGGGTGGCATCGAGGTAGAAGCCGGCGCCCACTCCGAAATCCCAGGCTTCGGCCTCACCCGGCACACCGGCGCCGCGCGGGCTGGTGTCGGGCGTGACCAGGGCCAGGCCCAGTTCGGCGGCCACGCGCTGGGCACCGGCCTTGATCATGAAGGTCTCTTCGGTGCAGGTCAGCCCGGCCAGGTACAGCAGCACCGGCACCGGGCCGGTCTCGGCCTGCGGGGGAAGGTAGACCGAAAAGCGCATCGGCAGACCGATGGTGCTGGAGGCGTGGCGGTGGAAGCGTTGCACGCCGCCAAAGCAGCGGTGCTGGCTGAGGGTTTCAAGCGTCATGGCCGTTGTCGGTGTCAGTAGAGCACCACGCCGCGGATCGATTCGCCGCGCTTCATCAGGTCGAAGCCCTTGTTGATGTCTTCGAGCGGCATGGTGTGGGTGATCAGGGCGTCGATGTTGATCTTGCCCTCCATGTACCAGTCGACGATCTTGGGCACGTCGGTGCGGCCACGGGCGCCGCCGAAGGCCGAGCCTTCCCATTTGCGGCCGGTGACCAGTTGGAAGGGCCGGGTGCTGATTTCGGCGCCAGCCTCGGCCACGCCGATGATGATGCTGCGGCCCCAGCCCTTGTGGGTGCATTCCAGGGCCTGGCGCATGACCTGGGTGTTGCCGATGCATTCGAAGCTGTAGTCGGCACCGCCATCGGTCAACTGCACGATGGCGTCCACCACGTTTTCGACTTCCTTGGGGTTGATGAAGTGGGTCATGCCGAACTGGCGCGCCATTTCCTGGCGGGCCGGGTTGATGTCGACCCCGATGATCTTGTCGGCGCCGACCATCTTGGCGCCCTGGATCACGTTCAGGCCGATGCCGCCCAGGCCGAACACCACCACATTGGCGCCTGCCTCGACCTTGGCCGTGAAGATCACGGCGCCGATCCCGGTGGTGACGCCGCACCCAATGTAGCAAACCTTGTCGAACGGTGCGTCTTCGCGGATCTTGGCCAGCGAGATCTCCGGGGCCACGGTGTAGTTGCTGAAGGTGCTGGTGCCCATGTAGTGGAAGATGGGCTGGCCGTCCAGGCTGAAGCGGCTGGTGGCGTCGGGCATCAGGCCCTTGCCCTGGGTGCCGCGGATCAACTGGCAAAGGTTGGTCTTGCGCGACAGGCAGAACTTGCACTGGCGGCATTCCGGTGTGTAGAGCGGGATCACGTGGTCACCCTTTTTGAGGGTGGTCACGCCCGGGCCCACATCGACCACGATGCCGGCGCCCTCATGGCCCAGGATGGCCGGGAAGATGCCTTCGGGGTCGGCGCCCGACAAGGTGTAATAGTCGGTGTGGCAGATGCCGGTGGCCTTGATCTCGACCAGCACTTCGCCAAACTTGGGGCCTTGCAGGTCGACGGTTTCGATGGTGAGGGGCTGGCCAGCTTGCCAGGCGACGGCGGCACGCGTTTTCATGGTGGGCTCCGGGGGTGTTCAGGAAAGAAGAGGTGTCTGGTGGCGCACTCTACCGAAGTCGGCCGCTCTTGCGGGGGACGGGCTGGAAGTGCCGCACAATTTGGCCGCTGCCATCGCTAGATTGGCCGTCGGCCATTCAGCCCGGTCGATGGCTGCGCCGTGGCCTTGTCGTTTCACGCTGTTTTCCTGCCCGCTTGTTGCCCATGTCCTCACTGCCAGCCTCCGCTCCGTTCACCGTGGACATCGTCGTCTACCCCGGCTTCAAGGCCCTGGAGGCGGTGGGGCCCTTGTCGGTCTTTGACTATGCCAATCTGCACCTGGCCCGGCGCGGCTTGGGACCGGGCTACCTGGTGTCGGTGGTGGCCGAGCAGACGGGCCTGGTGCGTTCGGACACCGTCATGGCCCTGGAGGCGACGCGCCAGGCCGGTGTCGGGCCGGTGCCTGACGTGGCCTTGATCGTGGGTTCCAGGCACATCGAGCAGGCCCTGCAGGCCTCACCCGGCCTGGTGGCCTGGGCGGCCCGCACGGCCCCGGAGGTCGGGCGCATGGTGGCCTTGTGTTCCGGGTGCTTTTTTCTGGCGGCGGCCGGGCTGCTCGATGGCCGGCCCGCGGCCACGCACTGGAGCGTGACCGAGTTGCTGCGTCAGCGCTTTCCCCAGGTGCAGGTCGATCCGGATGCGATTTATGTGCGCAGCGGCAAGTTCTGGACGTCGGCCGGGGTGACGGCCGGCATCGATCTGGCCCTGGCCCTGGTCGAAGAGGACTTCGGCCATGCCCTGGCCCTGGAGGTGGCGCGTGATCTGGTGATGTACCTGAAGCGCCCGGGCGGGCAGTCGCAATTCAGCGTGCACCTGGCCAGCCAGGCCACGCGCCACCCCGGCATCCGCGAGGTGCAGGCCTGGGTGCTGTCGCACCTGGACCAGCCAATCAGCCTGGCGCTGCTGGCCTCGCAGGCGGCGATGAGCGAGCGCAACTTCCGCCGCGTGTTCGCGCAGGAGTGCGGGCAAAGCCCATCCGATTTCATCGAGACAGCCCGCCTGGAGGGGGCCCGGCGCTTGCTGGAGGAGGGCGCCGGTCTGCCCGTCAAGGCGGTGGCGGTGCGGGTGGGCTTCCAATCCGAGCAGGCGCTGCGGGCCTTGTTCATCCGTCGCTTGGGTGTGACCCCTCAGGCCTACCGCGAGCGATTTGGCGAAGCCCCATGAAAAAAGCCCGCCGGGTGGCGGGCTTGGTCAGGCTTGAGGCCTTCAGGCACGGGCCACCGAAGTGGCCTGTGCCGGGGTCATCAACGTTGGCCCAGGGGCTGGACGTCGCGACGGGGCGAGCCGGTGAACAGCTGGCGCGGACGGCCGATCTTGTACTCGGGGTCGCCGATCATTTCGTTCAGCTGGGCGATCCAGCCCACGGTGCGGGCCAGCGCGAAGATGGCGGTGAACAGGCTGACCGGGATGCCGATGGCACGTTGCACGATGCCCGAGTAGAAGTCGACGTTCGGGTACAGCTTGCGCGACACGAAGTAGTCGTCCGACAGGGCGATGCGTTCGAGTTCCTTGGCCAGCTTGAACAGCGGGTCGTTTTCCAGGCCCAGGGCTTCCAGCACTTCGTTGCAGGTTTCCTGCATCAGCTTGGCGCGCGGGTCGTAGTTCTTGTACACGCGGTGACCGAAGCCCATCAGGCGCACGCCCGAGTTCTTGTCCTTCACCTTTTCCATGAACTCACCGACCTTGGCCACACCGCCCATGGCCTGGATTTCTTCCAGCATGTTCAGGCAGGCTTCGTTGGCGCCACCGTGGGCAGGGCCCCACAGGCAGGCCACGCCAGCCGCGATGGCGGCGAACGGGTTGGTGCCCGACGAGCCGCACAGACGCACGGTCGAGGTGGAGGCGTTTTGCTCGTGGTCAGCGTGCAGGATGAAGATGCGGTCGAGCGCACGCTCGATCACCGGGTTCACCTTGTACTCTTCGCACGGGGTGGCGAACATCATGCGCAGGAAGTTGCCGGCGTACGACAGGTCGTTCTTCGGGTACATGAAGGGCTGGCCCACGCTGTACTTGTACGCCATGGCGACCAGGGTCGGCAGCTTGGCGATCAGGCGGATGGCAGCGATTTCGCGGTGCTCAGGGTTGTTGATGTCGGTGCTGTCGTGATAGAAGGCCGACAGACCACCCACCAGACCGGTCAGCACAGCCATCGGGTGGGCATCACGGCGGAAACCACGCAGGAAGAACTGCATCTGTTCGTTCACCATCGTGTGCTGGGTGACACGGTTGGTGAAGTCAGACTTTTGCGTGGCGTTCGGCAGTTCACCGTACAGCAGCAGGTGGCAGGTTTCCAGGAAGTCGCAGTTCACGGCCAACTGCTCGATGGGGTAGCCGCGGTACAGCAGTTCGCCCTTGTCGCCATCGATGTAGGTGATGGCCGACTGGCACGAGGCCGTCGACAGAAAGCCCGGGTCGTAGGTGAACATGCCGGTCTGGGCGTACAGCTTGCGGATGTCGATGACGTCCGGACCGATGTTGCCGTGGTAGACCGGCAGGTCAACGCTGGGGCTGCCGTTGCTGAACGACAGGGTGGCTTTATTGTCAGCTAGCTTCATATGCACTTTCCTAGAGTAATTTGCCCGTCTTGGGTGGGGGCTCTGCCAGGCCTTTGATGAGGCCTCAGGGGGTCAGCAGGGCCAGTACTGCACGCACTTCTTCAGTGTCCAATGTCTCGGCAAGCGGCTTGCGGCGCAGCAGCAGGTCGAGCAGATCGTTGTCTGCCAAGTCCATCAAGGCATACATGCCCCGGGCGTGGCCCACGGTGAGGTGAGCGCCGTGCCGGGTGAAGAACTTCTCGATGAACAGGTCGTTTTCCAGCAGGCCGCGGCGGCAGCGCCACTGCAGCTTGCTGTAGGCACGTTCACCCAAGGGCTCGTCGGCAGCCCGCTGGGCGAGCTCGCCGTCATCTCCGAGGTGACTGGGCAGATCAAGTGTCATGCCTGAACCATCAAACGGCCCGACGGACCATCAGTTCCTTGATCTTGCCAATCGCCTTGGTCGGGTTCAGGCCCTTGGGGCAGACGTCGACGCAGTTCATGATGGTGTGGCAGCGGAACAGGCGGTACGGATCTTCGAGGTTGTCCAGGCGCTCGGTGGTGGCTTCGTCGCGGCTGTCCGCAATGAAGCGATAAGCCTGCAGCAGACCGGCGGGGCCCACGAACTTGTCAGGGTTCCACCAGAAGCTGGGGCAGCTGGTCGAGCAGCTGGCGCACAGAATGCACTCGTACAGGCCGTTGAGCTCTTCGCGCTCTTCGGGCGACTGCAGGCGCTCTTTCTCGGGCGGCACGTTGTCGTTGATCAGGTAAGGCTTGATCGAGTTGTACTGCTTGAAGAACTGGGTCATGTCCACGATCAGGTCGCGGATGACCGGCAGGCCAGGCAGCGGCTTGAGCGTGATCACGCCCTTGAGCGTGTTCATGTTGGTCAGGCAGGCCAGACCATTCTTGCCGTTGATGTTCATGGCATCAGAGCCACAAACACCTTCGCGGCAGGAGCGGCGGAAGGCGATGCTGGGGTCTTGGGCCTTGAGCTTGATCAGGGCGTCCAGCAGCATGCGCTCGTGACCGTCGAGTTCGATCTCGATGGTCTGCATGTAGGGCTTGGCATCCTTGTCCGGATCGTAGCGGTAGATCTGAAAAGTACGTTTCGTCATATCGTGGGCTTTCGTGCGGGACGGATCAGAACGTGCGGACCTTGGGCGGCACGGATTCAACGGTGCGCGGCTTCAGGTTCACGGGCTTGTAGGTCAGGCTGTTGGAAGCGCTGTGCCACAGGGTGTGCTTCATCCAGTTGGCGTCGTCGCGGCCCAGCGGTGCCGTGGGGTGATCGGCCGGGTGTTCGTAGTCGTCCACGGTGTGGGCGCCACGGCATTCACGGCGGGCAGCAGCCGAGACCATGGTGGCCTGGGCGGCTTCGATCAGGTTGTCGACTTCCAGCGCTTCGATGCGCGCGGTGTTGAACACCTTGGAGTTGTCGGACAGGCCCACGCTCTTGGCGCGTTCGCGCAGTTCGGCGATCTTGACCACGCCTTCATCCATGCCCGCCTGGGTGCGGAACACGCCGGCGTGCTGCTGCATGGCAGCGCGGATGTCGTTGGCCACGTCCTGGGCGTATTCGCCGCTCTTGGCGTTGTCCAGGCGGTTCAGGCGCTCCAGCGTGTAATCGGCCGCATCGGCCGGCAGCGGCTTGTGCGACTTGGTGCGGCTGGCGAACTCGACGATGTGGTTGCCGGCCGCACGGCCGAACACCAGCAGGTCAAGCAGCGAGTTGGTGCCCAGGCGGTTGGCGCCGTGCACCGACACGCAGGAGCATTCACCGACGGCATACAGGCCATTGACGACCTGGTTGTGAACATCACCGTTCTGAACCACGACCTGACCATTGACGTTGGTCGAGATACCGCCCATCTGATAGTGGATGGTGGGCACGACCGGGATCGGCTCGCGAGTGATGTCGACGTTGGCAAAGTTCACGCCGATTTCGTACACCGAGGGCAGGCGCTTGTGGATGGTCTCGGCACCCAGGTGGTCCAGCTTCAGCAGGATGTAGTCCTTGTTGGGACCGCAGCCACGGCCTTCCTTGATTTCCTGGTCCATCGAGCGCGACACGAAGTCACGCGGGGCCAGATCCTTCAGGGTCGGCGCATAGCGTTCCATGAAGCGTTCGCCATTGCTGTTGAGCAGAATCGCGCCTTCGCCACGGCAGCCTTCGGTCAGCAGCACGCCGGCACCGGCCACGCCGGTGGGGTGGAACTGCCAGAACTCCATGTCTTGCAGCGCGATGCCTGCACGGGCAGCCATGCCCAGGCCGTCACCGGTGTTGATGAAGGCGTTGGTGGAGGCTGCGAAGATGCGGCCGGCACCGCCGGTGGCCAGCAGCACGGTCTTGGCGTGCAGCACATGCAGGTCGCCGGTTTCCATTTCGAGGGCGGTCACGCCGACCACGTCGCCTTCGGCGTCGCGGATCAGGTCCAGGGCCATCCACTCGACGAAGAAGCTGGTCTTGGCCTTGACGTTCTGCTGGTACAGCGTGTGCAGCATGGCGTGACCCGTGCGGTCAGCGGCTGCGCAGGCACGTTGCACCGGCTTTTCGCCGTAGTTGGCGGTGTGGCCGCCAAAGGGGCGCTGATAGATGGTGCCGTCTGGGTTGCGGTCGAAAGGCATGCCCATGTGCTCAAGGTCATAAACCACCTTGGGCGCTTCCTGGCACATGAACTCGATCGCATCCTGGTCGCCGAGCCAGTCGGAGCCCTTGATGGTGTCGTAGAAGTGATAGTGCCAGTTGTCTTCGGACATGTTGCCCAGCGAGGCGCCAATGCCGCCTTGAGCCGCCACGGTGTGCGAGCGGGTCGGGAACACTTTGGACAGAACGGCCACATTCAGGCCTGCACGGGCCAGTTGCAGCGATGCGCGCATGCCGGAGCCGCCGGCCCCCACGATGACGACGTCAAACTTGCGGGTGGTGATGCCAGATTTCGAGTAAGTCATTTTTTACAGTCTCCACAGGATTTGAATCGCCCAACCAGCGCAGCTGACGAGCCAGACAATGGAGAAGATTTGCAGGGTGAGACGGAGACCGACGGGCTTGACGTAGTCCATGAAGATGTCACGCACGCCAATCCAGACGTGGTAGAGCAGGGCGATGATGACCGAGAAGGTCAGGGCCTTCATCCATTGGGCCGAGAAGATGCCGGCCCACTTGTCGTAGCCGATGGGGCCGGAGCCCAGAAGCACCTGAGCCAGCACGATGATCGTGAACAGGGCCATCAGGCCGCCGGTGATGCGCTGGGCCAGCCAGTCGCGCAGACCATAGTGAGCACCGACGACGATGCGCTTGGAGCCGTAGTTGACGGACATGGGTTGTTGCTCCTGTGTAATCAGTAGAGGCCGAACAGCTTGGCACCCAGCACCAGGGTCAGGCCAATGCTCAGGGTGAGGGTCACGAGGGCGGAGCTCTTGCCGAACTCTTTGCTCACGGCGTGGTTCACATCCATGTAGAGGTGACGCAGGCCGGCGATGAAGTGGTGCAGGTAGGCCCAGATGAGGGCCAGAGCCACCAGCTTGATGAACACGCCCGGAACAAAACCAAGGCCGCTGTTGAAAGCGGCCTTGAACTTCGAAAACGAAATTTCGGAGGAGACGGAAGCGTCAAACATCCAGATGATGAAAGGCATCAGCAAGAACATGATGACGCCACTGGCGCGGTGAAGAATCGACACCCAACCGGCCGGAGGCAGGCGGTAGGTGGTCAGGTCCTTGAAGGCGTTGATGTTGCGGAACTCTGGCCGCTTTTTTGCGAGTTCGGACATTGGATGTGCTTTCGTGGATGTAACTGCTCTGTAATTTCGTAAATGCGATCGACCCAAAATTCTATTGCAATGCAGCAATGGGGGGCTTGGGTCGGTGCCTATTTTCGACGTTTCTCATCAAGTTGGTGCCGCTTCTTTCTTTAGTTGAGTTCGTTCCTGTAGTGATGGGTATCAGTTCGGTAAAGACCGCGCCGCAGTTCCATGGGGGCGTTGTTGTAGGTGTAGGCCACGCGTTCCACGCTCAGCAGCGGGGTTTGAGGGCTGATCTGCAGCAGGCTGGCCTGTGTTTCGTCGGGCAGCACGGCCTTGATTTTTTCTTCGGCGCGCACCATGCGCACGCCAAATTCGAGCTCGAACATCGCGTAAGTGGCCCCATGAAACTGAGCCATTTGCTCGGCTGTCAGGCCCTTGAAAGCCTGGCCCGGCAGCCACAGGTCTTCCAGGATGGTGGGGACACCACCAAAGGCGAGGATCCTGCGCACCTGCAGCACGGCGTCACCGCTGCGCAGGGCCAGGGGGCGGGCCACTTCGGCGCTGGCCCGGGCCCGGCGGCACTCGATGATGGTGCGCTGTGCAGGGCCTTCGGCGGCGATGTCGCCCACATCGGGCTTGAGTTTCAGGAAGCGGTATTGAACATGCTGTTCGGCGTGGGTCGCCACGAAGGTGCCCTTGCCCTGGCGTCGCACCACCAGGTTGTCGGCTGCCAGTTCGTCGATGGCCTTGCGCACCGTGCCTTGGCTCACGCGGTAACGTGCAGCCAGGTCCATCTCGCTGGGGATGGACTCGCCGGGTTTCCAGTCGCCCGCCTGGAGGCTTTGCAGGATCAGACCTTTGATCTGTTGGTACAGTGGACTGAAGGCGGGGGTGACCATGCCGCCGGCGTCCGGGGAACTGGCGTCGGATGGGCTCAGTGAGGGCGGTGGCATGGTGGTGTCGGGTGGCATCGGGCTGGGCGAGGTCCGCGTTATTTTTCAACGTGGCGCGGGCTCGCATCATATCTTATATAAGACATAAGACAAATTGACCGAGGTGCTGTAACGAGAGTACACTCTTGTGCTGTTTCGCAGGCTCGGACGCTAGTTCCTGGGACAGGTCCAGCACTGTGGCGACACCCGTTTTACACAACCTCCTGGAGTTCCTCATGAGCAAAAAGCCCGTCCGTGTTGCCGTTACCGGCGCCGCAGGCCAAATTGGTTACGCCCTGCTGTTCCGCATCGCCTCCGGCGAAATGCTGGGCAAGGACCAGCCGGTGATCCTGCAATTGCTGGAAATCCCCGATGAAAAGGCCCAGAACGCGCTCAAGGGCGTGATCATGGAACTGGAAGACTGCGCCTTCCCGCTGCTGGCCGGCATTGAAGCCCACAGCGATCCGATGACTGCCTTCAAGGACACCGACTACGCCCTGCTGGTGGGTTCGCGTCCGCGTGGCCCGGGCATGGAACGTGCCGAGCTGCTGGCCGTCAACGGCGCCATCTTCATTGGCCAGGGCAAGGCCCTGAACGCCGTGGCTTCGCGCAACGTCAAGGTGCTCGTGGTCGGCAACCCCGCCAACACCAACGCTTACATCGCCATGAAGTCGGCCCCGGATCTGCCGGCCAAGAACTTCACTGCCATGCTGCGCCTGGACCACAACCGCGCTGCCTCGCAACTGGCTGCCAAGACTGGCAAGGCCGTGTCGGACATCGAAAAGTTGGCCGTTTGGGGCAACCACTCGCCCACCATGTACG
Organism: Curvibacter sp. GW821-FHT01G03; assembly: GCF_059422285.1. Taxonomy (NCBI): domain Bacteria; kingdom Pseudomonadati; phylum Pseudomonadota; class Betaproteobacteria; order Burkholderiales; family Comamonadaceae; genus Curvibacter; species Curvibacter sp. GW821-FHT01G03. Next base: position 314,673 of record NZ_JBWKWP010000007.1, on the reverse strand, counting down.
CCGACTACCGCTTCGCCACCATCGGTGGTGAGTCGGTCAAGGCCATGATCAACGACGAAACCTGGAACCGCGAAACCTTCCTGCCGACCGTGGGCAAGCGTGGTGCCGCCATCATCGCCGCCCGTGGCCTGTCGTCGGCTGCCTCGGCTGCCAACGCTGCCATCGACCACATGCGCGACTGGGCCCTGGGCACCAACGGCAAGTGGGTCACCATGGGCATCCCGTCGGATGGCTCTTACGGCATCCCCAAGGACGTCATGTTCGGCTTCCCGGTCACCACCGAAAACGGTGAGTACAAGATCGTTCAAGGTCTGGATGTCGACGCCTTCTCGCAAGAATGCATCGACAAGACCCTGAAGGAATTGACCGACGAGCAAGCCGGCGTGGCCCACCTGCTCTGATCGGACTGCAATCCGTGAAGAAGCATCCGCGCGACGTCTTGCTGGAAGCCCAGGCCCAACGGGGCCTGTTGCCGGTCTGTGACCATTACAGCGGCGTTGAGCTGCGGATGCGCAAAAGCCTGCAGCTGCAGGCTGAAATGACCGCGCGCCTGGGCACCTGTGTCTTCGATGTCACCCTTGACTGCGAAGACGGTGCTCCGGCTGGTGGTGAGGCGGAACATGCTGCGCTGGTGGCCGAGCTGGCGCTGGGCGCCGCGCCCGGGGCCCGCGTGGCAGCCCGGGTCCACCCGGTCGATCACCCCTCTTTTGACGCTGACGTGCAGACCATCGTGGGTCGAGCCGGAGCCCGCCTGTGCCATGTGATGGTGCCCAAGGTGGAAACCGTGCAGGACGTCGAGCGAGCGACCCGTGCCCTGGCGGCCGCGGGTCACCCTGATCTTCCGCTGCAGGTGCTGATCGAGTCGCCTGCAGCCGTCCACCGCGCCTTCGACATTGCTGCCTGTGCCCAGGTGCAATCGCTCAGCTTCGGCCTGATGGACTTTGTTTCCGCCCACGCCGGTGCCATACCCTCTGCGGGCATGGGTGCTGCGGGGCAGTTCACCCATCCGCTGGTGGTGCGTGCCAAGCTCGAGATCGCCTCGGCCGCCCACGCCCACGGCAAAGTCCCCTCGCACTGCGTGGTCACCGAATTCAGCGACATGGCGGTGATGCGCGCGGCGGCCCAGAAGGCCTCGCGTGAATTTGGCTATGCCCGCATGTGGAGCATTCACCCTTCTCAGATCCAGCCCATTCTCGAGGCCTTTTCGCCCGACGAGCGGGAGATCGAGACCGCAACGCGCATCATCCTGGCGGCTGAGGCGGCTGATTGGGCCCCGATCAGCCACGCCTCCCAATTGCATGATCGCGCGAGTTACCGTTATTTCTGGCAAGTGCTGGAGCGCGCCCACCAGACGGGTTGCGCCCTGCCTGCCGAGGCGCAGGCGTATTTCGCGCCTAGCCATCTTTGACCCACCCCGGGAGTTACAAGCATGAAACATCTGATCGCCGCAGCCCTGATCCTGGGCGCCAGCACCCTGGCCCTGGCCCAGAACCCGACGGCTGACGCGGCCCACAAGGCCCACAGCGAGAAGAAGGCCAAGGCCAAGCCCAGCGTCAGCCGCACCGAAATCAAGAGCACCGCCAAGAACATGGCGGCGGGTGTGGAGGCCGCCGAGGCCGCCCTGTCGCCCGAGGAACTGGCGCTGGCCGACCGCGTGCACACCGGTCGCATTCCCTGCGAACTGGGCGCCTACGTGACCGTCACGGCTGACGAGAAGGCACCGGGCTACTTCAGTGTGGTGGGCAAGGGCTTCAAGTACCGCATGTCGCCTGTGGCCAGCCGCACTGGCGCTCTGCGCCTGGAAGACGAGAAGGCTGGCGCCGTGTGGATCCAGATCGCCAACAAATCGATGCTGATGAACCAGAAGCTGGGCCAACGCTTGGCCGACGAATGCATGAGCCCCGAACAGGCCATTGTGGCCGACAGCCTGCGCAAGAACCCGGCCCCAAGCCTGCTTGATGCCCCGGCCACTGCACTGGCCAAGTAAACCTCAGATTTTCAAAAACCGCCCCACTATCCCCTTAGTGAACTGACAGGAGAACAACATGTTGCAAGCCTACCGCCAACACGCTGCCGAACGCGCAGCCCTGGGCATTCCTCCCCTGCCGCTGGATGCCAAGCAAGTGGCCGAGCTGATCGAACTGATCAAGAACCCGCCCGCGGGTGAAGATGCCTTCCTGCTCGATCTGCTGACCCACCGCGTGCCCCCGGGCGTTGACGATGCCGCCAAGGTCAAAGCCAGCTTTCTGGCAGCCGTGGCCCATGGCGACATCGCTGTCGGCCTGATCTCCAAGGCCAAGGCCACCGAGTTGCTGGGCACCATGGTGGGTGGCTACAACGTGCACCCCCTGATCGAACTGCTGGACGACGCTGAAGTGGCTGCTGTGGCTGCCGAAGGCCTCAAGAAGACCCTGCTGATGTTCGACTTCTTCAACGACGTGGCCGAGAAGGCCAAGGCCGGCAATGCCAAGGCCAAGGAAGTGGTGCAGAGCTGGGCGGACGCCGAGTGGTTCACCACCCGCCCCGAAGTCGAGAAGAAGATCACCGTCACCGTGTTCAAGGTGCCCGGCGAAACCAACACCGACGACCTGTCGCCCGCCCCGGACGCCTGGAGCCGTCCGGACATCCCGCTGCACTACCTGGCCATGCTGAAGAACACCCGTCCCGACGCGGCCTTCAAGCCCGAGGAAGACGGCAAGCGCGGTCCGATGCAGTTCATTGAAGACCTGAAGAAAAAGGGCAACCTGGTGGCCTACGTGGGCGACGTGGTGGGCACCGGCTCCAGCCGCAAGTCGGCCACCAACAGCGTGATCTGGGCCACGGGCCAAGACATCCCCTTCGTGCCCAACAAGCGCTTTGGCGGTGTGACCCTGGGTGGCAAGATCGCCCCCATCTTCTTCAACACCCAAGAAGACTCGGGTTCGCTGCCGATCGAAGTGGATGTGTCCAAGCTCGAAATGGGCGACGTGGTCGACATCCTGCCGTACGAAGGCAAGATCATGAAGAACGGCGAAACCGTCTCTGAGTTCAAGCTCAAGAGCGATGTGCTGTTTGATGAAGTGCGCGCCGGCGGCCGCATCAACCTGATCATCGGCCGCTCGCTGACGGCCAAGGCCCGCGAATTCCTGGGCCTGGGCGCTTCCACCCTGTTCCGTCTGCCGCAGGCCCCTGCTGCCACCAACGCTGGCTTCACGCTGGCCCAGAAGATGGTCGGTCGCGCAGTCGGTCTGGCTGAAGGTCAAGGCGTGCGCCCTGGCACCTACTGCGAACCCCGGATGACCACCGTGGGCTCGCAAGATACCACTGGCCCCATGACCCGTGACGAGCTGAAGGATCTGGCTTGCCTGGGCTTCTCGGCTGACCTGGTGATGCAGTCCTTCTGCCACACGGCCGCCTATCCGAAGCCGGTCGACGTCAAGACCCACCGCGAACTGCCGGCCTTCATCAGCAGCCGCGGCGGCGTGGCCCTGCGTCCGGGCGACGGCGTGATCCACAGCTGGCTGAACCGCCTGCTGCTGCCTGACACCGTCGGTACCGGTGGCGACTCGCACACCCGTTTCCCAATCGGTATTTCGTTCCCCGCCGGTTCCGGCCTGGTGGCCTTCGGTGCCGCCACCGGCGTGATGCCCCTGGACATGCCTGAGTCGGTGCTGGTCCGCTTCAAGGGCCAGATGCAACCCGGCGTCACCCTGCGTGACCTGGTGCATGCGATCCCGCTGTACGCCATCAAGGCCGGTCTGCTGACCGTGGCCAAGGCCGGCAAGAAGAACGTGTTCTCGGGCCGCATCCTCGAAATCGAAGGCCTGCCGGATCTGAAGGTCGAGCAAGCGTTCGAACTGTCTGACGCCTCGGCCGAACGCTCGGCAGCGGGTTGCACCATCAAGCTCAACCCCGAGCCGGTCAAGGAATACCTCACCAGCAACGTGGTGCTGATGAAGAACATGATCGCCGACGGCTACGCTGATGCCCGCACCCTGCAGCGCCGCATCGAGAAGGTTGAAGCCTGGCTGGCCCAGCCCAACCTGCTCGAAGCCGACAAGGACGCCGAGTACGCCGCGGTCATCGAGATCGACCTGGCCGACATCAAGGAGCCGATCGTCTGCTGCCCGAACGACCCGGATGACGCCAAGTTCCTGTCCGAAGTGGCCGGCACCAAGATCGATGAGTCCTTCATCGGTTCGTGCATGACCAACATCGGTCACTTCCGCGCGGCAGCCAAGCTGCTGGGCGGCCAGCGCGACATCCCGGTCAAGCTGTGGGTTGCCCCGCCGACCAAGATGGACCAGAGCGAGCTGATCAAGGAAGGCCATTACGCCGCCTTCGGCACCGCCGGTGCCCGCACCGAAATGCCGGGCTGCTCGCTGTGCATGGGCAACCAAGCCCAGGTGCGCGAAGGTGCGACCGTCATCTCGACCAGCACCCGCAACTTCCCGAACCGCCTGGGCAAGAACACCAATGTGTTCCTGGGCTCGGCCGAACTGGCCGCCATTGCCTCCAAGCTGGGCAAGCTGCCCACCGTGGCCGAGTACCACGAAGCCATGGGCATCGTGAACAAGGACGGCGCCTCGATCTACAAGTACCTCAACTTCAACCAGATCGAAGAGTACGCAGAAGTGGCCAAGGGCGTGACCGCCTGAGGACCCCGGGCCTGAAAAGGCCCGTTTTCAGCCCTGGTGCTGAAACGTCTGTCAAAAAAAGCCCCGCTGGCGTGAGCCTGCGGGGCTTTTTGCTGATGCCTGCCTATGCCCCAGGTTGTCTGCAGGGGGCAATGGGGATGATCAGTGCAGCAGGTCTGCAGGCACGTTGCCGCCGTTGGCCGCCAGCTTTTGCAGCACCGTCTTGTGCAGCCAGATGTTCATGGCGGCAGAGTCCTCCATCTTTTCGCTCGGGCAGCCCAGCTCGGTGGCCAGGGCCTTGCGCGTGGCCAGGCTGCTGTCCAGGCCCAACAGCTTCATCAGGTCGACGATGGAGACCTTCCAGTTGAGCTTTTCAGCGTGGCTGGCGGCCAGTGCTTCGAGTTGACCCAGGACATCGACCACGCTGATGGCCGCGGGGGCGTCTGCCGGTGCCGCTGCCGTGGGGGCGCTGGGCGCTTGCTCGGCGGCGGCGACGGCCTGTTCGCCAAAACCCAGTTTGGAAAGAATGCTGCTGAAAAAGCCCATGGGGAACTCCCGGTGTTGAATGAACCCCGGTTGTAACTGCACCGTGTGACGGCCAGCTTAGTTTGATGGACCAGAAGTGTGACAAATGCCCTCGATGAGCCTTGCTGATGCGTTCAGACGGCCACGAGGCAACGCCGGTGACTGCGAAGGCAATGGGGCCACGTATGAGGTGCTGTTGCACCTGCACATCGCATTCTATTGCGTCACACAGGCATTGACGCTATCAGCCAAGCAGAGTCGTTCAGTGCAAATCGAATGAGTGCTGTGATAATAATTCAAAAGAAATTCTGGCTCCTGAAGAAGAGGAAAATTGTAATTGTTGCAATCCATGGGTGTGTAATCCAGCTGGTAATTTTTGGATTGATCAAATCCTTGAGAAAAAAGCTGTTTCTATCATGAATTTCTTTGAATAATCTGAAGAGTGTGGGGAGTGTGATTCCAATCAATGAAATTTTGTTGGGTGTTTCGAGTGCTGCGACTGTGGCGCTGATGAAGAGAAATGCCAGGCAGACTTTTATATTTGCTGGGTTATAAATATCCGCCCCTCCAATTTTGGTTTAATTAGAGCTTATTTATAATGACTATTGGTTTTTTTGAAAAATAACTAAGAATTATCCGCATAACCAGCACAGTAGTGCGAGTTGATGCGTGAATGTTCACATGGCGAAACCAGTGCAGAATTTACTGCTGATTTCTCGAGAAAGGTTAATCTTGAATTTTTCTTTGTCCGTGATGAGATCTTCAATTGTCAAGGGCATATCTGCCCAGGAATTTGAAGTGATTGTCAAAATTGATAGCAATAAAATGCGAAAGAGTCTCGTGATATTCTCTGTGTTGGAGAATTTATGATCGCATCAATGTGCTATTTTCTAACTCCTTTTATCTCGCTTGCCGGCTCGCTAGTCGTTTGTTGACGAGTAGAGTTGGGCGCCTAAGAGATTAACAAGTGGCACAGAAGGCCGCTTATCGGAGATAACCCTGCATTCCTGCCGATAATCTTTGACTGACATCCATCCACCTATGGTTCAGGATGTCGGTTTTAGGCAGGGCCACGATCTCCGCCGAAACACCCAATCATGCAGGTACCAACACGACCTCTATGCCACTGAGCACAGAATTACCCGACAACGGGTCTCGCCTCTGTTCATCCAACAAGGCGTTCAGGTTGACCCCAGGGCGCTCAGCCGCCAGGTTCAGGCGCGCCCCAGGCTGATCGTGCCCCCAGCCGTGCGGCAGGCTGACCACGCCGGGCATCATGGCGGCGCTGAGCTGAATGGGCACAAGCAGGGTGTTGGCCGGCTGGTCACTGCGGCTCAGGCGGGCCTGGCTGCCGTCTTGCAGGCCCAGGCGTTGGGCATCGTTGGGGTGGACCAGCAGGGTGCAGCGTTCTGGCCCCTTGGCCAGGATGGGCAGGTTGTGCATCCAGCTGTTGTTCGAGCGCACATCGCGCCGGCCGATCAGGGTGAGGGCTGGTGCCGGTTCGCTCAGGGCGGTGGCGGCACGCTGCAGGTCTTGCATCAGCGCCGGTGGCGTCAGGTCGATGCGGCCGTCGGGTGTGCGCAGCAGCTCAGGCAGGCGGGGCTGCAGCTCACCCAGGTCCAGGCCACCCGGAGCGGCCTGCACCTGTTCCAGACTCAGCCGGTAAGGGCCGGCGCGCAGGGCAAGGTCAAGCAGGCGGTCTGGCCCCTGAAGATGGCCACTGGCGGCTCGGGCGGCTTCGGCCAGCTCGGCGGGCAGGCGCTTCAATTCATCGGCAAAGTACGCGTCGTCCAGCCTCTGGCTGTCCTGCGGGCCTTGCTCGCCCTGGGCGATGGCCGCCAGCCTCAGCAGGCTTTGCCATTCGGCAGGTTGCTCAGCGGGGCGTTGAAAGACGGGCGCGCTGTAGCGCGCATGGTTGCGCCACGAGAGCTGGGGAAAGGGCACGTCGTAATGCAGGTCTTCCAGCGGCGACGGCGCGGGCAGGATCACATCGGCATGGCGCGTGGTCTCGTTGAGGTAGATGTCCAGGCTGACCATGAAGTCGAGCTGACCCAGGGCCTTGGTCAGGCGTTCGCCGTTGGGCGAGGACAGCGCGGGGTTGGTGGCAATGGTGATCAAGGCCCGCACAGCCCCTTCGCCCGGGGTGTCGATCTCTTCGGCCAGGCAACTGATGGGCAGCTCGCCCATCACTTCAGGTGCGGCGCTGACTCTGCTGCTGAAGCGACCCAGCTTGACCCCACGGCCCTGTCCGGCAGGGCCTGCCGTGTTGGCGGCAAAGGCGGCCGCCTTGGGGAACATCGATCCACCGACCTGATCAAGGTGTCCGGTGAGCAGGTTCAGCAGGTCGAGCAGCCAGGTCGACAGGCTGCCGAAATCCTGGGTGCAGGTGCCGATGCGGCCGTACAGCACGGCGCGGGGGGTGGTGGCCAGTTCGGTCGCCAGACGGACAATGGTCTGTGCGGGCAGCCCACAACGTTCGGCCACCCGCTCTGGGGTAAAGCCCGCCACGGCTTGCCGAAGTTCGTCCCACGGTCCGATCAGGCCTTGGACCGCCCCGGGCCGCGCCAGGCCCGACTCGAACACGGTGTGCAGCATGCCCAAGAGCAGATAGACGTCGGCGCCCGGGCGGATGAAGTGGTGTTCATCGGCCAATGCGGCGGTTTCGCTGCGGCGCGGGTCGATGACGATGAGCTTGCCGCCGCGTGCCTGCAATGCCTTGGCCTTGCCGCGGAAGTCGGGCACGGTCCACATGCTGCCGTTGCTGGCCACCGGGTTGGCGCCCAGCACCAGCAGCCAGTCGGTGCGGGTGATGTCGGGCACGGGCACACTCATCCACTGCCCGTACATCAGTCCGCTGACCACATGGCGAGGCATCTGGTCGAGGGTTGCGGCGCTGAAGATGTTGCGCGTGCCCAGGGCCTTGAGCAGACGGGGGTAGTAAAGCATCAGCCCGATCTTGTGAGCGCTGGGGTTGCCGGCCACCGCGGCCACGCTGTGGCGCCCATGCTGCGCTTGCACGGCCTGCAGGCGGCGTTCGATCTCGGTGTAGGCCTCCTCCCAACTGGCCGGTTCGAAGCGTCCGTTGCGTTTGATCAATGGCTGACGCAAGCGGTCGGGGTCTTCGTGCAGGTCTTTCAGCGCGGCGCCCTTGGGGCAGATGTAGCCCTGGCTGAACACATCATCGGCCTGGCCGCTGATGCGGGTCACACGGCCCTCGCTGACCTTGATTTCCAGGCCGCAGCAGGCCTCGCACAGTGGGCAGATGCGGTGGTGGGTGGTGGTGATCGGGGTGGGCGGGCTTGTCTCTGTCATGGTGTGCGCTCGGTGGGCTCTTGATCGGGGTCATGCTGCCGCAGCCCCGGCGTCGGCGCGATCACACCCGCGACAGGCCCTGTTCAAGCGCCCTTGCGGGCCGGGGCCTCCTGGTGCCGTGAGGCTGTCGCCAGCTTGTCACATTCGTCCACAGCTTCTGTGGACAACTTTGTGGGTGAGTGCATGAACAAGCCGCCAAAGCCTTGACTGGCGCGGCTTTCAACAGGCTGCTTACTGTTTGAGCAGGGTTAACCCTGTGTTGAAAAGTGCGAATTTTGCTACCGAAACAAGAGCAAAAAAGGCCTGCGAAGCAGGCCTTTCCGGTCGTTGGGGGGGTGGATCTGTGCTAGGCCTTCTGGCCTGTCACGCCACCGCTTCGGGCTCAAACACCCGGGCCAGCAAGGCACCCGCGAAGCGGGCCTCCAGCGGGATCCAGACCTTGATCGGGTTGCCCTGGGCCACATCGACGGGCTGACCGTCGCTGTTGCGCATCTCGGCGAGCTTGACCTTGTGGTTGCCACTGGGGTGGATCACCTCCAGGGTGTCGCCCACGGCGAAGCGGTTTTTGGTTTCCACTTCCACCCAGCCATCGGCCGCACCACGCACCTCGCCCACAAACTGGCTGCGGTGGGCCACCGAATGGCCGGTTTCGTAGTTCTGGTAATCGTTGGCCGGGCGTCGGTCCAGCAGACCGGTGGTGTAGCCCCGGTTGGCCAGGCCCTCCAGATCGGTGATCAATGCCGGGTTGAAGGGGCGGCCCGCCACGGCGTCGTCAATCGCACGGCGGTAGGCCTGGGCGGTACGGGCCACGTAATAGAGGGATTTGGTGCGGCCCTCGATCTTCAATGAGTCGACGCCGATCTGGGCCAGCCGCTCCACGTACTCGATGGCGCGCAGGTCTTTCGAGTTGAGGATGTAAGTGCCGTGTTCGTCTTCCATGACCGGCATCAGCTCACCCGGGCGGCCCAGCTCCTCGATCAGGTAGACCTGGTCTGCTGCGGGGTGGCGCTGCTGGTTGCCGCAGGTGCTGGTGAACTGGGCATCGGCCTCGTCGCGGGCCTGCTCGAAGCTGAAGCCCTTGTCCAGTGGCTGGGCCAGGGCTTCGCCGGTGTTGGCGTCGATGGCGGCTGACTGGGTCTTGTACTCCCAGCGGCAGGCATTGGTGCAGGTGCCTTGGTTGGGGTCGCGCCGGTTGAAGTAGCCCGACAGCAGGCAGCGGCCCGAGTAGGCGATGCACAGGGCGCCGTGCACGAAGACCTCGATCTCCATGTCCGGGCATTCCTGGCGGATCTTCTCGATCTCGTCCAGGCTCAGTTCACGCGACAGAATGATGCGGGTCACGCCCATCTTCTGCCAGAACTTGACCGTGGCCCAGTTGGTGGTGTTGGCCTGCACCGAGAGGTGGATCTCGGTCTCGGGCCATTTTTCTTTCACCATCATGATCAGGCCCGGGTCGGCCATGATCAGGGCGTCGGGGCGGCATTCGATCACCGGTTCGATGTCGCGCAGGTAGGTGCGCACTTTGTCGTTGTGGGCAATCAGATTGCTGGTGACGAAGAACTTTTTGCCCCGCGCGTGGGCTTCGCCAATGCCTTGGGCAATCTGCTCCAGGCGGAACTCGTTGTTGCGTGCGCGCAGCGAGTAGCGGGGTTGCCCAGCATAGACGGCATCGGCGCCAAAGTCATAGGCGGCGCGCATCTTTTCGAGGGAACCGGCCGGCAGCAGCAGTTCGGGGGCTTTGAGGGTCATGGTGGGGTGTCCTGAGGGGGGGCCGGCTGGCTTCGCCAACCTGTGTCGTGCGATGGGCGCCGACCGCACAGGCGGCAGACGGGGGCTGTCTGCCGCTGGGCAAAAAAGGGGGCACGGTCCAGACACGTGGCCTTGACAGCACCGGCTGGAGCGGATTTTAAGGGCTGAGCGCGATTCAGCTTTCGGTCCGGTTCAAGAGCGCTTCAAGGCTGGGGGCACTCAGCATGTGTTGCGACCACTGATCAAGCTGATGCCGGGTGGCCTCGCTCAGGCGTTGCTCGGCCCAGGGCGGCAAGTGGTCAAAACGCTGCTCCAGCACCCGGCGTAGCATGAGGCTGATACCCTCTTCTCGGCCTTTCTCACGACCCTCGTCACGCCCCTCCTGAAAGCCCACTTGGCGACCTGCCTTGAGGCCATCCTTGTGGGCCTGTTTGAAAATGCGCTCCAGGGTATCTTCAAGCATGGGGGCTCCTTCAAAGAGGTTGGGGATGGTGGCCAGATCGGGCTCGGCAGTTTCGGGCATTTTGCGACGGATCAGGCGGCGAAACCAGAGGTCCAGGGTGCGCCGAAGTGCTTTTTGCTCGGGGGCTTGCAGCACTCTTCCAGCTGCGAGGATCAGTCGGATGATGTCGTCTGAGGCGGTGCTGCGTTCAAGTTTGAACAGGGCTTCGACCATGTTGTGGATGTCATGGGAGGGGGACAGTTGCAGCCGGGCCTCGTCGATCAGGTGGTACATGAGTCTGGGGCGGAACCGGGCCAGGCCGGGCAGGCTGGGGCAAAGCAGTGGCCCGCATCGGTGGGTGCCCGCCAGGGCTGTGCGCCGTTGTAAAGCACCAAGGGGATCAGTGCGGGCAATCGACCATCCTCCAACTGCCTTTCCTTGATCAGGTGCTGCGCCAGCAGGCCCACGTAGACCATCATGCGTACGGCCATCCACGGGTCATCTTGGCTCTGGAACTCCAGCAGCAGGTAGACCCAGACCCAGCGTGGCCCCACTTGCAGCCGCCACACCATGTCGTCGTGGCGTTGCTTGTCCGATTCGCTGACATAGCTCGCATTGACACGTTCTAACGTTTCGAAGCGCGCGGCCTGCAGCCAGGGCCCGGGGACGAAGCCGGTGAGCAGGTCGCGCACCATGTCGGGGTGGGAGAACAGTTGCTTGTAGCCGCTGTCGTGGGCAGTGTCTGAGGCCATGGCGGGCCATCGTGAGGCCCTTTGCCCCGCATGCAGCCGGCGCACCGCCGGACTGGCGGTGCGGGCGGACAAAGGGGCAGCCCTGGCGGGCTCGTCACCTCAGTCCTTGGGTCGGAATGTGATGATCAGACTTGATGGTGGGGCTCGCCCTTCATCAAGGGGCAGCACCTCGGTCTTGTCGATGGCCTTGAGCACAGCGTCGTCCCAGGCCGCCACACCGCTGGATTTACTCAGCTTGCGGCCCACGATGGTGCCGTCCGGGGCAAGTCGCACCTCCACCTCGGCCACCGGGTTGTTCGGCAGGTCGTCGGCGAAGACGATGTTGGGCTTGACGCGTGCCTTGACGCGCCCGCCATAGCTGGCAGACGGCCCGGAGGAGCGCAGTGCGGTGCCCGTGGCGCTGGCGCCGCCGCTGGCACCGGCCATGCCGGCCATGCGTTTGAGGTTGTCGGCGCGCTGGGCTTCCAGGCGCTTGGCATCGGCGGCTTCAGCGTCTTTTTTGCGCTTGGCGTCGGCTTCGGTCGCTCGGCGTTTGTCGGCCTCGGCCTCCTGCTTCTTGCGCTCCTGGTCTTTCTCTCGTTGCTGTTGTTCCTGGCGCTTCTTTTCAGTGGCTTTCTCAGCGGCCTTCTCGGCGGCTTTGTCGGCCTCGCGCTTTTGCTGCAGGGCTTTTTCTTTGTCCAGCTTTTCCTGCTTCTCGCGCTCTTTCTTTTCCTGCGCCTTTTTCTCAAGTTCGCGCTGGTGCTCGCGTTCTTTCTTCTCAAGTTCCTTGCGCTTGCGTTCTTTTTCGAGGGCGATCTGGGCGTCCTTGAGCGATTCGTCCGGGGCCGGCGGCGGCTTGACCTCCGGCGCTGGCGGCGGGGCGGGGCGGGGCTTGACGATCTCCTCGGGCGGAGCCGGTGGAGGAGGAGGGGGGGGCGGCGGCTCGACGGCGCGCGGGGCGGCCTCTTGCGGCACGGCAGACCACAGCTCGGCCTCGGCCACCGTGTCCTCGGCGTTGCGCTTCCACTGCACGCTGAAGGTCAGGCCGGCCACCAGCAAGGCATGGGCCAGCAGCGCCAAGGCCACAGCGCGGCCCATGCCGCGCTGTGGCGGCGGCGCGAATTCGTTGCGTTCGGAGAGGGCGTGCGTCATGAAGCTCGGGGGCCTGGGTCAGGGGGCCAGTTGCACCGACAGGCCCACGCGCTTGACGCCGGCGCGCTGCAGGGCGTCCATCACCTTCACCACCGACTCGTACTTGACGTTGCGGTCGGCGCTGATCACGACCGGGTTGTTGTCATCGCCCTCCTGGGCCTGGCGCACGGCGGCCACCAGACCGGCCTGGTTGATGGCCTGGGTTTCTTCGGGCTTGCCGGGGCGGCGCAGTTCCAGCTTTTCGTCCTTGCCGATCACCACCTGCACCACGCGGTCAGGCTGTTTGGCGGCCTTGCCCACGCTGGGCAGGTCGATGTTGCTGGGCGTGATCAGCGGGGCGGTGACCATGAAGATGATCAGCAGCACCAGCATCACGTCGATGAAGGGCACCATGTTGATCTCGTTGATGGTGCGGCGGCCGCGGCCGCGTGAAACCATGGCGGGCATCGTGGGGTCTCCGGACGGGGTTCAGCGGCCCGAGGCCGATGCCTGCGCAGCCTGGGCACCCAGGTTGCGTTGCAGGATGTTGGAGAACTCTTCGATGAAGGTTTCCTGGTGGATGGCCACGCGGTCGATGTCGCGCGCAAAGCGGTTGTAGGCCACCACGGCCGGGATGGCAGAAAACAACCCGATGGCGGTTGACACCAGGGCTTCGGCGATGCCCGGGGCCACGGTGGCCAGGGTGACCTGTTGCAGGGCGGCCAGGCCCGAGAACGCGCCCATGATGCCCCACACCGTGCCGAACAGGCCCACATAGGGGGATACCGAGCCCACTGAGGCCAGGAAGGACAGATTGGATTCGATCACGTCCATTTCGCGCTGGAAGCTGGCGCGCATGGCGCGGCGGGCGCCATCCATCAAGGTGCCGGCATCGCTGATGCGGCGCTCACGCAGCTTCTGGAACTCTCGCATGCCGCTGGCAAAAATGCGTTCCATGGGGCCGGACTGGCGTGCGTTCTGGGCCGCGGCGGCAAACAGGTCGTTCAGGCTGGTGCCCGACCAGAACTCGCGCTCGAACTCCTCATTGAGGGCTTTCACGCGCTTGATCGAGAACAGCTTGCGGAAGATGGCTGTCCAGCTGGCGATCGAGATGCAGGCCAGCAAGGCCATGACCAGCTGGACCACCAGACTGGCATGCAGCACCAGATGCACGATGGACAGGTCTTGAGAATTCATGAGAGTACTTCCAGGATGTTCGTCGGGATGCGGGCGGGGCGCAGGCTGGCCGCATCGACCCAACCTATGCGGATCGTGCCTTCGCACAGAAGTTCCACGGGCAGGCCTGCTGCATCCTGCAGCCAGGCCTGTTGGGCAATCACCAGCGAGGCCCGGCCCGGCGTGTGCAGGCTCGCCGTGACGATGAGTTGATCGTCGAGCCGCGCCGGCCGGTGGTAGCGCAGTCGGGTCTCGCTGACCACGAACATGCCGCCCGTGGCTTCGCGCAGCGCCTGCTGGCCCACACCCAGGCTGCGCAGCCATTCGGTGCGGGCGCGCTCGAAGAACTTGAGGTAGTTGGCATAGAACACGATGCCACCGGCATCGGTGTCTTCCCAGTACACGCGCACGCTGTGGCGGTAGGCGGCACTTTGCGGGGTGGCTTGCGGGCTCATCCGGCCAGGGCCTTCAAGCGGGCAATCGACTCTTGCAGGTGCGCCATCGAGCTGGCGGTGGAGAAGCGCAGGAAATCCGCTGTCTCGGCCGTACCGAAGTCGCGCCCCGGGGTGACGGCCAGATGGCTTTCGCGCATCAGGGCGTAGGCCAGGTCCCAGCTGTCTTTCACGCCCAGGCGCTGGCACCAGTCGCGGCAGTGGGCCCAGGCGTAAAAGGCCCCGTCGGGCTTCACAGGCACAGTCAGTCCCACGCTTTCCAGCGCCGGGATGAAGTAATCACGCCGGGCCTTGAATTCGGCGCGACGGCGCTCGTACTCGGCCAGGCTGTCGGGCTCGAAGCAGGCGAGGGCGGCATGCTGGGCCACGGTGCTGGCGCAGATGAAGAGGTTCTGAGCCAGGCGCTCGACCACCGGCACCAGGGTGTCTGGCACCACCAGCCAGCCCAGGCGCCAACCCGTCATGTTGAAGTACTTGCTGAAGCTGTTGATGCTGATGAGCTGGTCGTCGATGCCCAGGCCCGTGTGGCCATAGGTGTCGTCGTAGCTCAGGCCCAGGTAGATCTCGTCGACCATCGTGATGCCGTCGTGCTGCTTCACCACCTCGTGGATGCGGCGCAGTTCATCGGGATGGATCGAGGTGCCCGTGGGGTTGGAGGGCGAGGCCAGCAACACGCCACGGGTGCGGGGTGTCCAGGCCTGGCGCACTTTGTCGGCGCTGAGCTGGTAGCGCTCGGCGGCCGTGGTGGGAATCAGCACCGCGTTGCCTTCGGCGGCACTCACAAAGTGGCGATTGCAGGGGTAGCTGGGGTCGGGCATCAGCACCTCGTCGCCCGCATCAATCAGGGCCAGGCAGGCCAGTTGCAGGGCGGCCGAGGCGCCGGCCGTGATCACGATGCGCCGCGCCGGCACCTGAGCGCCAAACCGGTCGGCATACCACTGGCTGATGCGTTCACGCAGCGCCATCAGGCCGGTGGCCTGGGTGTACTGGGTGGCCCCATCGCGGATGGCTTTGGCAGCGGCCTCCTGCACGGCCGGCGGGGCCGTGAAGTCGGGCTCGCCAATGTTCAGGAAGATCATCGGGCGGCTGCTGTGCGCCACCTCGCGGGCCAGTTCGGAAGCAGCCTTGGCCACCTCCATGACATAGAAGGGCTCGATGCGCCCAGCTCGGGTGGAGATTTTCATGCGCGGGGCAATACAGGCAAAGGAGGCTGTGCAGGGGCGGGCGGCAGTTCAGTCGGCAGACGGCGGTGTGGCTGCTGCGTCTGGGGTCGTTGCCGGGCTGGCCTGGGGCGCCTTGCTCTTGTCGGCGGCCACTTCGGCGGCGCGCAGGCGCGGGGCCAAGCCATTGAGCACCGCATTCACGTACTTGTGACCATCGGTACCGCCAAATTCCTTGGCGAGTTCGATGCATTCGTTGAGCACCACGCGCCAGGGCACGTCTTGGCAGAACTGCAGTTCGTAGGCGCCGATCCACATCACGGCGTGCTCGATGGGCGAGATCTCGGCCAGCTTGCGGTCGAGCAGGGGCTCGATCTGGGCATCCAGATCATCGGCCTGGGCCACGCAACCGTGCAGCAAGGTGTTGTAGTGCGCAGCATCGGCCTTGTGAAAGCCCGACAGGTCGCGCGTGAAGTGGTCGATGTCGCTGGCGTCGTTCTTGCCCACCAGGAACTGGTACAGCGCCTGCAGGGTGAATTCACGCGCACGGCTGCGGTCGGATTTCGAGGCCGCCTTGCGGGCGCCGGTGCTGGTCGTGCCTTTGCGCGGGGCGCGCGGCTGGCGAGGGGCGGGGGAGGGGGTGTCGCTCATGAAAGTTCGTCCAGCAGGTTGGCCATCTCGACCGCCACCCGGGCCGCATCGCGTCCCTTGTCGGTCTGGCGGGCCACGGCCTGCTCCAGGTTTTCGGTGGTGATGATCGCGTTGGCGATCGGGATCTGGTAGTCCAGCGTCAGGCGGGTCACGCCGGCGCCCGATTCGTTGGCCACGAGTTCGAAGTGGTAGGTCTCGCCACGGATGATGCAGCCGAGGGCGATCAGGGCGTCGTACTCGTCCTTTTCGGCCATGGCCTGCAGGGCCACGGGCACTTCCAGTGCGCCTGGCACGAGCACGTGGTGGATGTGCTTGTCCAGCACGCCCAATGCGGCCAGCTCGGCCTTGCAGGCGTCGGCCAGTGCATTGGTGATGCTCTCGTTGAAGCGGGCCTGCACGATGCCGATGTGGAGTCTTTTACCGTCCAGCTTGTCGGACGTGCCTTTTTCTGCGCCAAACATGTGTCTTATTCCTTGGTGAGGTAGCCGGTGATCTCGAGTCCGTAGCCGGTCATGCTGGGCATGCGGCGCGGGTTGCCCATCAGGCGCATGCGGTGCACGCCGCAGGCGCGCAGGATCTGTGCCCCCACGCCGTAGGTGCGCAGGTCCATGCGGCCCCGCTCAGGGGCCTGGGCCGCGCGGGCCCGGCCCTCGAACTGGGCCAGCAGTTCGGCAGCGCTTTCGCCGCAGTTGAGCAGCACGGCCACGCCCTTGCCGCTGGCGGCAAAGTGCGCCAGGCTGGCGTCCAGCCCCCAGGAGTGCATGCTGCGGTTGATTTCCAGGGCATCCAGCACCGACAGCGGCTCGTGCACGCGCACATCCACCACTTCATCGGCCTGCCATTGACCCTTCACCAGGGCCAGGTGAATGCCCTGGCTGGGTTTGTCGCGGAAGGCATGGGCCTGGAACTCGCCATAGGCGGTGCGGATGCTGCGCACGCCCAGGCTCTCGACCAGGGATTCGGTGCGGCTGCGGTATTCGATCAGATCGGCAATGGTGCCAATCTTCAGGCCGTGCTCGGCAGCAAACAGTTGCAGGTCGGGCAGCCGGGCCATGGTGCCGTCTTCGTTCATCACTTCGCAGATCACCGAGGCGGGACTGCATCCGGCCATGGTGGCCAGATCACAACCGGCTTCGGTGTGGCCGGCGCGCATCAGCACGCCGCCATCGACGGCCTGCAAGGGAAAGATGTGGCCAGGCTGAACCAGGTCGCTGGCTTGGGCATGGCGGGCCACGGCAGCCTGCACGGTGCGTGCGCGGTCGGCTGCCGAGATGCCCGTGGTGACGCCTTCGGCTGCTTCGATCGAGACCGTGAAGGCTGTCGAGTGCTTGGCCCCGTTGCGGGCCACCATGGGTGGCAGCTGCAGCTTCTCGCACATCTCGCGCGACAGGGTCAGGCAGATCAGGCCGCGGGCATACCGTGCCATGAAGTTGATGTACTCGGCGCTGACATGGTCTGCCGCCAGCACCAGGTCGCCTTCGTTCTCGCGGTCTTCTTCATCCAC
The DNA here is from genome assembly GCF_059422285.1 of Curvibacter sp. GW821-FHT01G03. Taxonomy (NCBI): domain Bacteria; kingdom Pseudomonadati; phylum Pseudomonadota; class Betaproteobacteria; order Burkholderiales; family Comamonadaceae; genus Curvibacter; species Curvibacter sp. GW821-FHT01G03. The sequence goes on along the minus strand of NZ_JBWKWP010000007.1, from coordinate 297,224 downwards.
CAGGATGACCATGCGGCCGGCACGGATGTCGGCCACGATGTCCTCCACCGGGGAGATCGCCACGGGCGTGAGTGATTTGCTTGTCATGGGTGTCGATGTGATCGGGCCAGCTCGCCGGCATCCGGCCGATGCGTGTGCATCGGTGCGGAACGGGGCAGGGTGTGGTCCATGGGTTGATTCGGTTGTTTCCGTCGCCCCGCGGGTCAGTGCCCGGACGCCAGGGCGCGAGCCTGGCCGGCAGGCCACGGTGTGTCAGGGTGATGCGGGAAGCCTCTTGGGGAGATCCTGGATGAACCGACAAACCCCGATTATCGCCGCAAAGCCTGCCGTTCGGCATGGCGGGCGGGCACCTGCACCCGCGGAATGCCGATGCCAGCGCTTCACCGCCTGCGCCAGCGGGGCCAGAAAGCGCTGATCCAAAGCAAAACAGCAGGCCGCGGATGTCTCCGCGCCTGCTGTCTCAATGTTGGGGCCGGTCTGTTCAGAGGCCGGATCGGGCCACGCCAGTGCGCAGCCCAAAACCCATCACTGACCGATCTTTTCGGTCTTGGCGGCTTCAGCGCCGGCGGCCTTGCGCTTGGCGCGCGCAGCCTTCTTTTCGGCGGCAGTGGCCTTGGCCGAAGGAGCAGCCTTGTCGGCGCCACCAGCGGCATCACCGTTCTCGGAGGCCTTGGCAGCCTTGGCGGCTTCAGCGCCAACAGCCTTGCGCTCGGCGCGTGCAGCTTGCTTTTCAGCCTTGGTGGCGGGAGTCGAAGCAGCAGCCTTGCTGTCAGCAGCGTCCACTTCACCAGCGGCGAAAGCGTTGACGGCCATCAGTTGAACCAGAGCCACACCCACGGAAAGAATCACTTTTTTCATACGTTTCTCCAAAAATCCGAGCTAGTCAGTGAACGTCCAGGACCGGACGCTTGCACGTTTTGCTGTGCCTGCCAGTCAACATCAGGGAGCCCATGGCCGAACTCGCAGGCGCAGTAACACCACTCTAACGGAGTGGGCGGATGTTTTTTTGCGATGAGCGGTCGAAGTGTCCGAGTTGCGACACTTTTGGCTTGGGATGGGGTTTTTTGATTTGGGTGCTTGACACGAATCAAAAGTTGAGATTTTGAAAATTCGTGAGCTTCCATCGCAGGAAGTTACGCCAGCTCAAGCAAGTGGCGTGCCAATTTTGGAAGCCCCGTGGGGCTTGGGGCGTTGCCGGGGGTGGGGTGGGGGGGCTGTGGATTCAGGTCGGGCGAGTCCGTCGCCAACCCCTGGCGACGGGCTCGCCCGAGGGTGCGGGCTTTTTATTTCTTGGCGCGGTCGTCGGCCGATGCGGCTTCGCCCGAGCCTTGGGTCTTGTCGGCTTGAGCAGCGGCTGCACCTGCGGTCTTGCGCTTGGCCCGGGCTTCGGCCTTTTGTTCGGCGCTGGCGGGCTGAGAGGCCTTGGCGCGATCGTCGGCACTGGCGGCTTCGCCAGAGCCATTGGCCTTGTCGGCCTTGGCAGCGGCGGCACCTGCAGCCTTGCGCTTGGCACGTGCCTCAGCCTTTTGCTCGGCGCTGGCGGGCTTGGACGCTTTGGCGCGGTCGTCCGCGGTCGCTGCTTCGCCGCTGCCGTTGTTCTTGGCGGCTTGGGCCGCGGCTTCGCCAGTCGGGTTGGCGTGGGCGGGAATGAGTGCCAATTGGGTCAAGGCCAGGCCCAAGGACAGAACAAGTTTCTTCATGACATTCTCCAGAATTGAAATTGAGCGGCGCTGTTGCCATGAGGATCTGTGCATCAGCACCGTGCCGACACCTGTGATCGCAGGTCGTTCGCTGCTTTTTCGCACGCATCGGCTCGGCTGAATTTAATGGAGAAGTGATGCGAATCTGGAGGGATTTCAAAATTGAACTGATTTTGTGTGAGCAAATAATTTAAGTGTTATTTGCTGAAAATCATCCCTGTCGGGATTGGCCGTTCTGCCAGCGCCTCCCTCTGAAAGGCGTCTCAAATTTCAGCGATTTGATGCCTTGAAGGCCTGAGGATTGATATTGAGTGGCTTTATTGGAGGTATGAGTGGTGTTGATATTCTGGTTTTATCTTTAATCAGATATTGAGGGGCGCCAAATAAAATCCGGGCTGCGCCCGGATTTTTACATTTCGAATCTGTTATTGCGATTCACTTGTGGGTGCTTGAGAGCATTCGTTCGACGTAGCGCGCCACGGTGTCGATTTCGAGATTGACCCGATCACCGGCCTTCAACACGCCCAACGCGGTGTTGGCGACCGTGTGGGGAATCAGGTTGATGCTGATTTCTGCGCCATCGGCCGTGTCTTGCACCTGATTGACGGTCAGACTGACGCCGTTGACTGTGATCGACCCTTTGTAGGCCAGAAAGCGCGCCAGGCTGGCTGGGGCGCCGATGCGCAGCTCCCAGCTTTCGCTGATCTGTTCGAAGCGCACGACGGTGCCCAGTCCATCCACATGGCCCGACACGATGTGGCCGCCCAGGCGATCGTTGGCCCGCAGGGCCTTTTCCAGGTTGATGGTGCCGGTGCGGTCCAGGCCGCTGGTCTTGTCCAGGGATTCGGCCGATATGTCGACCGTGAACTGGCGTTCCGCCAGTTGCAGCGAGGTCACGGTCATGCACGCGCCATTGAGTGCGATGCTGTCGCCCAGGCCGACATCGTCCAGGTAGCCCGCAGGGGTCTCGATGCTCAGGCGTTTGCCGTGGCTGGCACTGCTGCCCAGGTCTTGCAAGGCCACGATGCGGCCGACGCCAGTGATGATTCCAGTGAACATGTTCAGCTTGTCCTGTCAGAAGGTTGAGGTGGAAATGGGGCTCCGGCCCGGCGCGCCAGCAGGCGCAGATCCGGGCCGACGCGATCGATGTCGGTGAATTCGAGCGTGCAGGCACCGTCCAGCTGGTTCAGCGCCGGCAGTGCCAGCAGGGGCCGTCCGGGCCCCAGCAGCTTGGGGGCCAGGTAGAACAGCCACTCGTCGGTCATGCCGGCCTGCAGCAGGGCCGCGTTCAGGATGGGGCCGGCCTCGACATGCAGCTCGTTGATCTCGCGGCGCCCCAGTTCGGCCATCAGGGCCGCCAGATCGATCCGACCGTTCGGACCGGGCAAGACCATCACTTCGGCGTTGCGGGCCAGGTAAGGGGCGTGGCGCTCGGGGTCGGCCACCGTGGTGACCAGCAGGCAAGCTCGTTCAAGCGTGAGCAGGCGGGCGTTGGGCGGTGTGCGCAACTGGCTGTCTACCACCACCAGCAGGGGCTGGCGCGCTGTAGGTACACCGTGCGCGTCGCGCACATTGAGCAGCGGGTCGTCCGCCAGCACCGTGCCCACCCCAGTGAGCACGGCATCGGCGCGCGCGCGCCAGGTCTGGCCATCGGCACGTGCCTCCGGCGAGGTGATCCACTGGCTGACACCGTTGTCCAGTGCCGTGCGGCCATCGAGGGAGCCGGCGATCTTGCTGCGCACCCACGGGCGCCCGCGAACCATGCGCGAGAAGAAGCCGATGTTGAGCTCACGCGCAGCCACTTCGCCGGGCCCGATCTCGACCGCGATGCCGGCAGCCCGCAGGCGGGCAAAGCCTTGGCCGGCCACCAGGGGGTTGGGGTCTTGCAGCGAGGCCACCACGCGGCTCACACCAGCGGCAATGAGGGCATCACAACAGGGGCCGGTGCGCCCGTGGTGGGAACAGGGCTCCAGCGTGACATAGGCGGTGGCTCCCTGGGTCGATTCGCCCCGCGCCTGGGCGTCGCGCAAGGCCATGACCTCGGCATGGGGGCCGCCCCGCACCTGGGTGTGGCCGCAGCCGAGGACGCGACCGTCCGGGCCCATCAGCACCGCACCGACGGCGGGGTTGGGCGGGCAGATCAGCCGGGCCTGGGCGGCCAGGGCCTGCGCCAGGTCCATCGGGTGCTCATGGTGGGCGAAGGGGAGTGCGTCGGGGCGTGTCAATCCAGTGGTCCTGAGATAAAAACCGTCGTTCGTGTCGGTGTGTCGTGATCGGGCCGAAGCACGTATTTTCGTCGGATGTCATCACCTGGGTCGTCAAACGCCAAAAACAAGCCGCCACGCTGCTGCCTGGGCCTGACCCTGGTCGAGCTCATGGTCACGCTCGCGTTGGTGGGCGTTCTGGCCGGGTTGGCGGCCCCGGGCTTCAGCGTGCTGGCACAGCGCTACAAGGCCGATCTGGCGACCAGCCAGATGGTGGCAGCCCTGAGTCTTGCGCGCCTGGAGGCCCTGCGGCGTGGCGGCGGCGTGGCGGTTCAGCGCCTGGAGGACGCCAGTTGCGCTCGCCCGGATTCCGTCCAGGACTGGTCTTGTGGTTGGGTGGTCTTTGCCGATCGCGACGGCGACGGTCTGTTCAACCCAAGCACCCGCTCTGGACGCGCGACCCCTGACCAACTGATCCAGGTGTTCCGGGTGGCCGATGGCACTGCGGTCATGCGCTCGCTCAATCTTCGCTCCTTTGTCGTGAACCGTTGGGGGCAACTGGGCGGCGTCAACCTGGGGTTCACCTTCACGCCGCCCAACAACCGGCTCGATTCCACCTACCAGGTCTGCAGCGCCACTGGGGGGCGCATCCGCAAGTTGCCGACCACCGTGGCCTGCTCCGCCTCATGAAGCCTTCGCACACCCTGTCTGGTGTGGCCCTGCTGGAGGCCCTGGTCGCCCTGGGGGTGCTGGCCTTTGCCTTGTTGGGGCTGTTGGCGCTGCAGATGCGCACTGGCACCGACGGGCATTTGGCCGCGCAACGCACATTGGCCACCCGCCTGGCACAAGACCTGTTCGAACGGGTCAAGGCCAACCCGGGTGGTGCCGCGGTGTTTCAGGCCTACCTGACCCCGACCGACCGGCCGGAAGCAGCGCTCGACCCTGTCCCAGGCCCCCTCATGGACTGCCGGGCCCAGCCTTGTGATCCGCTGGCCCTGGCTGCCTGGGATCTCGACCAGTGGCAGCAGCAGCTTGGCCGTGATCTGCCCCTGGGGCGGGCCACCGTCTTTGTGCCAGAAGGCAGCGCTGGTCAGTTGGGCGTGCTCTTGGCTTGGCGGGCCAACGAGGCCGCCCACGACGCGCGCTATTTGGCCCCTCTGCAAATTTCGCCCCTGCCGGGTCGTCCCTTGCTGCGCTGTCCCGAGGGGCAGATCTGCCAGCTTCTTTACACGGCGCCATGAAGCGGTCGGTGTTTCATCGTCAAGCACCCGAAGTGCGCCATCGGGCTGCACACGGCGTGTCGCTGCCTGAGCTGCTCACAGGTCTGGCCGTCGGCCTGCTGGTGGCGTTGGCTGCGGTGGGGTTGCTGGCCTCAACACGGGTGCTGTCGCGGCAAACCCTGGACGAGGCCGAGTTGATGGCCCAGGCCAACAACGCGATGCGTCTGATCGGCAGCCAGGCCAGGCCGGCCGGCGCGGTGGAGCTTTTGCCCCTCAACCCGGCGAGCCCTTCTGCGGAGCAAAGCTTTGTTTACAGCCAACGTTTTGATGGTCTGGACGTCGACGGCGATGGCCTGGCCGACGGTGCGTATGTCTGGGGGCTGGATGGACCGACCGGCGCTGGCGACACCTTGGTGCTGAGCTTCGAGAACCGATCTGCCAGCATCACCCCCGATTGTCTGGGCGCCGGCACCGCCAAAGGCCTGCACCGGGTGGACAGCCGCTTCTTCATGCGTGAGGGCCGCTTGATGTGTCAGGGCTCCAGCAATCCCGGCACGGCACAGCCGGTGGCTGAGTCGTTGGAAGATTTCCAGGTGCGCTATGCGCTGTTGCAGGGCGTGGGTGGCGGTGCCACGCTGCAATGGCTGGACGCTGCCCAGGTGGCTGGCCGATGGCTTCAGGTGCTGGCCATTCAGGTCTGTCTTCAGAGAGTGGGCTCGGTGGGCGGGCCCCGACTGGAGGGGCGTTCGTTCCTGGCCTGCAGCGGGCTCGAACAGGCCCACGATGGTCGCCGGCACATCGTGTTGCGCAATACCTTTGTCCTGCGCGGCGCGGGGCGCCCGCGATGACCCGGCGGCCGGGCCAACAAGGGGTGTCGCTGCTGATCGTGGTCGTGATGACCCTGCTGTGCGCCTTGCTGGTGCTGGCCGGTGCCCAGATTGTTCGTCTGTCCGAGATGCTGGCCGGCAACGACAGCGAAGCCACCCGGGGCTTCGAGGCGGCTGAAGCCCTGCTGCGCGACGCCGAGTTGGATGTGCTCGGCCTCGGGCCCCAGGGGCAGGTCTGCCGGCCCGACCCTGGCTGGGTGGGGTGCCGCAACCCGGCCACCACCACCACGCTGCCGCGCACCCTGGCAGACTTTGATGTGCTGGCCCAGCAGCTGACCCTGCGCGAGCCACCCTGTGCCGATGGCCTTTGCCTGAGCCTGGGGGCTGCCGCCACCGCCGAGTCGGGTGCCGGCTTCTGGCGCAACGAGCAGACGCTGGGCACTTTCGTGGCAGCAAGCGGCGGGGTTCCCTATGGTCGCTACAGTGGCGCCCCGGCAGCCGCGGGCGCGGGCAATCCCTTGCTGCTGTCCAGCGCCGCCCGAGGCGCCTGGTACTGGATCGAGGTGCTGCCCTACAGCACCGGTGCCGCTGCGGCTGGCGGAGACCTGGCGATCTGGTCGCCCACACCGGCGGACCCGTTCATTTTCCGCATCACCGCGGTGGTGCAGGGCCGGCGCTCAGGCGCCTCCACCGTGTTGCAGACCCTGCTGGTACGGCACAGCCTGGGGGCGCCATGAGGCCCTTGATGGCGGTCATGCGCCTGAGCGGGCATTCCAGCCTGGTGCGAGCCGTCGGGTGGCCGCTGCTGGCCCTCGCGTGGGCATGGTGGGTGGCGGTGTGCGGGCCTGCCTGGGCCGAGCCATTGCCGCTGGAGACGGCGCCCGCAGGGGCCGCAGAGGCCCCGCCCAACCTGATCCTGTCCGTGGGCGATTCCCGGCGCCTGGGCCAGGCCGGGCTGCAGGCCTTGCGGCCGGTGCTCCGATCGGCCTTCAGTGCCGAGGCCGTGCCCGATGGCAGCCTGCGTCTGGCCTACCAGTCGTACGGCAGTTGCCGAGCCCAGCCTGACGGCCGCTGCGGCAAGCCCTTGAAAATCCGCAGCTTCGATGCCCGCGAGCGTGAGCCGTTCTTTCAATGGGCCGATGCGCTGGTGCCCGATCACCCCAACTGGGCGCATCTGTTGTTTGCTGAGGTCGGGCGCTTCATGCGGAGCACGGGTGTCGAGGGCCCCTATGCGGCTGTTCCGGGCCAGGCTGAGGCACCGGTGCTGGCGTGTCGCAGGTCTTACCACCTGTTCGTGGACGCGGGCGGCTGGAGTGACGAGGCATCGGCAGGCGAGCATGCGGCCGATGCCGGCTCGGCCGACGGCACCCGCCGGGTGCTGCCTGACGGGGTGGTGTTTGACCCTGAGGGCCAGACCGAGGCCCCGACGCGGGTCTTTCGCGATGGCTATCTGCCGCGAGCCAGCGCCAGCCCTGCCCACCCGGGCTGGCACCACAACACCCTGGCTGATTTCGCCTTTGACCAATGGGCCAGCGACCTGCAACCCCAACTGGCCGACCAGGTTCCGCCTCGGGTGCGGCAGCCCGGCCAGGCCGACTTCGGCACGCCGGCTGCGCCCTACAAGGTGCCCGAGTACTGGAACCCGAAAAACGATCCGGCCACCTGGCAGCACCTGAGCACTTCCACCGTAGGCTTCAACCCGCGAGCCCAGGATGCCTTGCCTGAAACCGGGCCGCGGCGACGCCCCTGGTGGGCGGGCGACACCTGGTCGGGGGATTTCCAGGCCCTGGTGCGCGGCGAGGTGGGCTGGTGCAACCCGATGTTCACGGCCGGCGGGCGGGTGGATGGGGGCTCGGGGCATCTGCCGTCCTTGAAGGGCGACGGGCCGCTGCCCCCCAACTTCTGCGTCGAGCCCAGCCCCTCGGATGGCAGGCCTCTGATCGACGATGCGCTGGCGCGGGCCCGCCTGCAAGAGCTCTGGCATGTGGCCCTCAACGGGCGAGGGCGTTTTGTTCAGGCCACGGATCAGGACGGCCTGCGGCAGGCCTTCAGCGACTTCCTCGGGCAGATCCAGACCGCCAGCGGCGAGGCTGAGCTGACCTTGGCGGCCAACACCCAGACGCTGGATGCCGGCGGCAAGCTGTACTTTGCCGGCTACCGGGCGCCGTCCTGGCGTGGCGAGCTGCAAGCCATCGGTGTTGACGACCAAGGCCGGCTGCAGCCCCGGCCCGACTGGGAGGCCGGCCAGGCCCTGCAGGGCCTGGACCCCACCCAGCGCCTGATCTGGAGTCATGACGGCCAGCGTGGCGTGCGCTTTGAATGGACTGCCTTGAGTACCGCCCAGCGCGAACTGCTCAAGGGCGGGCCGCGTGCACCCGATGCCGAGGGCGAGCTGCGCCTGCTCTACCTGCGCGGTGCCCGCACGGCTGAGGCCCGGCAAGGCGGGCACCTGCGCGATCGCGACACCGTGCTGGGCGACATCGTGCATTCCGTCCCCTGGTGGGTGGGGGCGCCGGTGGCGGGGCGGCCCGAGCCGGGCTACCCAGCCTTTGTGCAGCAGCACCGCGGCCGCGTCGGCATGGTCTATGTGGGCGCCAACGATGGCATGCTGCACGGCTTTTCCAGCCTGGATGGGCGTGAGAAGCTGGCCTACGTGCCCCTGGGCGCCTGGCCTCGGCTGCATGCCCTCACCGAGCCGGCCTACACCCACCGCTACAGCGTCGATGGCCGCCTCATGAGTGGCGATGTCCTGGACGCGGGCACCTGGAAGACCCTGCTGCTTGGCACCCTGGGTTGGGGTGGCCGGGGCTATTTCGTGCTGGATGTGAGTTCCCCCGCCCAGTTTGCCGAGCAGGATCCGGCCCGGCAGGTGGTGATGGACCGCAGCGACGGGGCTGACCCCGACATCGGCCACCAGATCCTGGAGCCCACCCTGGACCCGGCCCATCCTGCCAGGGTGTCGCAGTTCAGCCGGCTCAACAATGGCCGCTGGGCCGTGCTGTTGGGCAACGGCGTGAACAGCCGCAACGAGCGCGCGGTGCTGCTGATCCAGTACCTCGACGGCGCGAAGGAACTGCTCAAGCTGCCCACTGCCGTGCCGGTGCCGGCCGGGGCGGGCAATGGCCTGTCCACGCCCCAGTTGATCGACTTCAATGGCGACGGCCAGGTCGATGTGGCCTATGCCGGAGACCAACTGGGACAACTCTGGAAATTCGACCTCAGCAGTGCCCAGCCTTCAGATTGGGGGGTGGCCGCGCCCGGCGGGCCGATCTTTGTCGCCGAGGACCCCCAGGGACGGCGTCAGCCGATCACGGCGGCGCCGGTCTGGCTTCCCCACCCCTATGGTGGTGTGATGCTGGGCCTGGGGACCGGCCGTTTGCTGACGCTGGATGACCGGAGCAGCGCCGACGTGCAGACCCTCTATGGCCTTTGGGACACGGCCCGCGTGGGCATGGGCGCCACCCGCGTTCAGATCGGGCCCGGTGCGCCCTTGGGTCCGGGCTGGCGGCAACTCAAGCCAGCGCCCTTGGTGGCGCAGCAACGCACCGAGGTGGTCCGGCAGGGGGCGCAGACCTTCTACCGCAGCAGCCGCCATCCGGTGAACTACCGTGGGCCCGCCGCGGTACAGGGCTGGTTCATGGACCTGCCACAGCCACGTGAAAGAGTGGTCTCCAATGGCCTGGTGCTGGGCCGCCTGTGGCTGCAGCGCAGCCTGGTGCCGGCCCGCAGCGAGCCCGCCGACCCGGCTGCACCGAGCTGCGAGGCCCCGCTGCGCGAGGCCATCAGCGAGGAGTACCTGCTGGACCTCTTCAGCGGCGCGCCCGCCCCGTGGCCGGCATTTGACACCGACGGTGGCGGCTTCACGGGCACCGAACTGGCCGACATCAGTGGCTGGCGATCGGGGCCTCAGGCGCGCCTGTGGCAGCGCTCCGCGGGCTCGGAGGTGCTCAGCCTGGGGCGGGGCGCGCCCCTGCGCCTGCGCGTGCTGGGCGGGCCCTCGGTGCGCATCGGCTGGCGCCAGCTTCAGTGAGTCCAAGGGGCACGCATGGCGCAATTTGTCTGTCGGGGTCGGCGATCCCAGGGCTTCAGCCTGATCGAACTTCTGATCGTGCTGGCCGTGATCGCGTTGCTGGTGAGCCTGGCCTGGCCCGGCTACCAGGCCACCCTTCAGCGCGCCCGCCGCAGCGACGCCCGCGAGGCCTTGCTGCGGGGCGCGCAGTGGCTTGAGCGCGTGGCCTCGATCCACGGGCAGTACCCCGAAGCGGCGGCCTACCCAGCCACCCTGGCCCTCAGCGCTGCCGGCCATTACCACATCCGGTATGCGCCCAGCGCCGATCTGGGGGCCTACACCCTCACCGCACTGCGCCGTGGCGCACAGGCGCAGGACCGTTGCGGTGATTTCGTGCTCGACCAGGCGGGGCAGCGGTCACTTGTGGGGCCGGCGGTCGGCAACGGCGTGGCCGATTGCTGGCAACGCTGAACGCCCGCCCCATGGGCGCGGCCCCGTTGTTGGCGGGCCGAGGGTCGCCTGGCTCATTGCTTGCGTTGCACGAACAGATTGCGCTTGGCGTCCTCGGGGTAGGCAAAGGTGACCAGCCCGTTGCGCACTTGGCCCATCACCAGCATGTTGGCCGAGATGGCTTCCTTGTCCTGGGGGCTGAACGGATGGTCATAGGTGGCCACCACGCCGTAGTAGGTCTTCATCCGTCCCTCGAGTGCAGCCTTGATGGCCGGGCCATCGGCCGGCCCCTTGTGGATGGACAGCAGGGCATACAGCAGCAGGTAGCTGGCGTCGTAGCCATTGGCCGCGGCCATGGGCACCGGGATGCGGCGGTTGTTGAACTTGCGCGCATAGCCGGCCAGAAACGCGGCGCGCCGTTCGTTGCTGGGCTCGGCGATGAAGGTCTGGGCCATCAGGGCGCCTTCTGCCGCGTCCTTGGCGCCGTCGATGAAAAACGGAAACGACAGCGTCCAGGGGCCGACCTGGGGCACTTTCCAGCCCAGGGCCTTGCGGCCTTGCGCCACCACGGCGTTCTCCGGGCCCACGGTGTAGCTGAAGATCACGTTGGCGCCCGCCGCCCGAGCGGCCTTGAGCTCGTCGGACAGGTCCTTGACACCCAGTGCGAAACGGGCCACGTGAACGGGCTTGAGGTTCTTGGCCGCCAGGGCCGCGATCACGTCCCGGGTGCCGCCTTCGCCGTAGCCCGTGGTGTCGGCAAAGATGGCCACCCGGTCCCAGCCCCGCTTGAGCAGGTCGTCCACCACGAAAGGGGCCTGCAGGGCATCACGGCCTTGCACGCGGAAGATATAGCTTTCGGGTGCCGGGTACTGGGTGGTCAGTGCCGTGCCGGTGGCGCAAGGGACGATCAGCGGCACCTTGTTCTTCTGGAACACCTCGATCGAGTTGAGTGCCACCCCGGTGTTGCAGTAGCCGATCGTGGCCACCACCTGGTCGCGAACCAGTTCTTCGGCCAGTTGCCTTCCGCGGGCCGGGTCGGCCGTGTCGTCCTTGATCACCAGCTCCAGCGGGCGCCCCAGGTAGCCGCCGACCGCATTGATTTCGTCCATGGCCAATTTCACGCCATTGGCCATGGGCACACCGAAGTCGGCCGAGGGTCCCGTCAAGGGGCCGATCAGGCCGATGCGCAAGGGCGCCGGCCCGGCTGGGGGGGGGCCTGCCTCGGCGGCCCCTGCCGGCAGCCCGGCAAGCCCGCCTGCGAGCAGCAGGGCGCTGCACGCCCATGCCCCTGCCCGCCGGCCCAAGCCGAAGACCGACCCCACGGACGCATCCGCCCGACTTGGTAAGAACTTGAAAGACACGTGACGACCCGCCCAGGTGGATGAACAAATGCCCGAATCTAGGGGGCAGCCCCCGCCTGCGGAACGGGGCTTACCCGAGTCACAGGCCTCTGACGATGGCGCGAACCGCTTGTTGCATGGCGCTCCTCGCCGGGGCGCCCGGGTTTGTCCGGCCCGAAGAGTGGGGTGTTGAAGGGGGTTTTGGCGCGGCAAGCATCCAGGCGCCGCTAACATGTCGTTTTCGGGGTCGCCGTGCGCGTTGGACGCTGGTGGCCGTTGTGCTGACCCCTGCTTGTGTGGCCTTGTTCCTGCCCCTGTGTGACTCTGTGAGCGCCTCCCGCGACATCAAAACCTATGGCATGGCCGAACGGGCCAACCACCTCGATTTCGACATCCGCGAGCAGCTGGTGCGGCCACCGCTGCTGCGCCCGCACCGGCACGACTATTTTCAGATCCAGGTCAGCCTGCAGGGGGATGGCGAGCAGACCGTGGGGGCCAGTGTGCGGCCGTTTGGCCGCGGCACGCTGAGCTTTGTGCTGCCCTACAGGGTGCATGTGGTCTCGCACCCTGAAGGTTCGCGCTATGTGATCCTGAACTTCTCGCAAGCCTTTTTGCGCCCCGACCTGCAGGCCGACCCCCTGGATCTGGAAGACGTGCCCCTGAGCCTGGCGCCCGAACTGGGCCCGTTCCTGTTCCAGGAGTACACCGACTTTGCCTTTGGACCCGAGGCATTTGCCGAGGTCGAAGCCCTGGTGCAGCGCATGCTGCGTGAAAACGCGCAGCGCCGCCACGGCAGCCTTACGCTGTTGCGGGGCCTGCTGTTGCAACTGCTGGGCCTGACCTGCCAGGTGTTCGAGGCCGACCTGACCCGTCTGGCGGCCCAGCATGCGCAAAAGACCAGCCAGCGCGAAGCCTTGCAGCGTGTGGCCCGTTTCATCCGAGAGCACTTGGCCGAGGACTTGACGCTGGCCGACGCCGCTGCGGCGGCGTTTCTGTCGCCCAATTACCTGGCCAACCTGCTCAAGAAGGAAACCGGCAAGACCTTCACCGAACTGCTCACCGAGCGCCGCATGGAGCGTGCGCAGGAGCTGCTGGCCCACACCTCGCAGCGCGTCATGCAGGTGGCGCATGCGGTGGGTTTCGCCGACGAGTCGTATTTCACGCGGCGCTTCCGCCAGAGCATGGGCCTGAGCCCGCGCGCCTGGCGCGACCAGCTGCGCCAGCGCCTGCAACACCCGGCCTGAACGTCGCTCTGAGGGCCGCATGCAGGTGCAGCCCGCTTTGTGCTGGAAAACCGTAAGCCCGCGCGGTGATGGCTTGGCGCCGCGTTTTTAAAGTCGTCTTCTGTTGCTTTCGAATATTTTTACAAGCGGAGACTTCGATGACTGATTTGAGCAAACGGGGCTGGCTGCAGGGCGGCCTGCTGGCGAGTGCTGGGGTCTTGGGCGCCTGTGCCAATCCGGGCGCGGCCCAGCCCGGGCGACCGGTGGCCACCCCCTTCGAGCTGAGCCACACCACCGTGCCCGTGGCCACGGCCGACGGCCAGCCCCTGGCCTTTCCGGTGCGCCGCATCTATTGCATCGGGCGCAACTACGCGGCGCATGCCCGCGAGATGGGCTCGGACCCGAGCCGTGAGGCGCCGTTTTTCTTTCAAAAGCCCAGCGACGCGATCCAGTTCGTGGCGCCGGGCACGGTGGCCGATCACCCGTACCCCAGCCTCACGCGCAACTACCACTACGAGGTGGAGCTGGTGGCCGCCCTGCACCGGGGCGGGCGGGACATTCCGATGGAGCGGGCGCTGGACTGCGTCTATGGCTACGCCCTGGGCCTGGACATGACGCGGCGCGACCTGCAGCGTGGCATGGGCGATCAGAAGAAGCCCTGGGAGATCGGCAAGAGCTTCGATCACTCGGCCCCCATCGGCCCCATCCACCCGGTGGCCCGCACGGGCCATTACACGCAAGGGGCCATCTGGCTCAAGGTGAATGGCCAGATCAAGCAACAGGCCACGCTCAACCACATGATCTGGTCGGTGGCCGAGCAGATCAGCCGCCTGTCCGAGGCGTTTGAGCTGTTTCCGGGCGACATCATCTACTCCGGCACCCCGGAAAACGTGGGGCCTGTGGTGCGCGGCGACCTGATTGAATGCCACATCGACGGCCTGCCCGAATTGAACCTGCGCATCGTTTGAGTCTGCTGACCGCGCTGCCGGGTTGAGGGACGTCAACATCAGGCCACGGCCCCGGTGGCAGGATGAAGTCCGGTGGCATCGGGGTCGTCAGAACAGCCGGGCTCCGATTTCGGGAGCTTGTTCTATGAAGCGGCGCATTCTCATCATCCAGGGGCATCCGGACCATCGGGCCCCTCATCTGGCCCACGCCCTGGCAGACGCCTATGCCAGCGGTGCCCAGTTGGAGGGGCACGAGGTGCGGCAGATCTGTGTGGCGCAACTTGACCTGAGCCTGCTGCGCAGCCAGGAGGAGTGGGAGCGCAAGCCCATCCCGGCGGCGCTGACGTCGGTGCAGGAAGAGCTGCGCTGGGCCCAGCACCTGGTGTTCTTCTTCCCGCTGTGGTTGGGTGAGATGCCCGCCATGCTCAAAGGCTTTCTGGAGCAGGTGGCCCGGCCCGACCTGGTCCGGGTGACAGGGTCTGGGGGGCGCAGCAGCCCTGGCCTCAAAGGGCGCAGTGCCCGCCTGGTGGTCACCATGGGCATGCCGGCCCTGTTCTATCGCGCCTTTTACGGCGGCCATGGCCTGCGCTCGATGCGCCGCAGCGTGCTGGGCTACATGGGCATCTCACCGGTCAGTCAGACGCTGATTGGCCGTGTCGGGGCGATCTCGCCGCACCGTTTCGAGGGGCTGGTGCACCAGATGCAAGGGCTGGGGCGCCAGGCACGCTGAGTTTCTGATGGGTGGAACAAGCCCTAGCACAGACCTCGTCTTTACGGGGGCGCGGCACCGTGGGCAACTCCGGTATCAGGGTAAAGCCGGGGGTGTCTTCGGGCAATCTGCGACAATCCTGCCTCTCGAAAATTTTGACCGTCCGAAGAATAAATCCTAAATGAGCACTCTGACCACTGTTGAGATCCGTCCTGCCACCCTGCGAGATGCCAAGACCGTAGCCGAAATCCACACGGTGGCTGCCCAAGCCGCCTACAAAGGCATTGTTCCCGACGAGTTTCTGAAAAGCTCCTCCACTGACAAGCGCGTGGCCCAATGGCGTGAAGCCATCGAATACTGTGAACCCCAGGTCCAAGTGGCCATGGATGAAGGCAAGGTGGTCGGCTTTGTCGGCTTTGACCGCTCGCGCGATCCGAAGTCCCGCCCGACCACCGGCGAAATCTGGGCCCTGTACGTGTTGCCCAGCCACTGGGACAAGGGCGTTGGCCTGGCCCTGTGGGACGCCGCCCGCGAAGGTCTGTCTGAAGAAGGCTGCACCAACGTCACCGCCTGGGTTCCGCTGCGCAATGAGCGCGCCATGCGCTTCCTGGAACTGGCCGGTTTCAAGCGCGAGCTGAACACCGCCAAGACCACGCCCATGGGCGCCATCAAGCTCGAGGAAATCCGCCTCAAGCGCGGCGACCTGAACTGAGCCTGGCGAGCCCGGCAAGAGGCTGCTGACGCAGCCCGTCGGGTGCCTCTGAAAGCCCTCGGTCTTCGGACCCAAAGGCCACCGCCCTCGTGCAGTGGCCTTTTTTTCGTGGGCGATCGGTGGGCCGTTCGCGGCCTCAGCTGCCCTTGCGGCAGGCCTGATCGACGTACTGCAGTGCGTCGGGCAGAGCGTCGCGAAACACCAGCCATTCATGGTCGCCATCGATCACGCGCAGTTCGACCTGCCGTGGCTGGATCTGATGCAGGCGCCAGAACAGGTTGGCCGACATCGGGGCGATGCCCAGGTAATCGTGGTCGCCTGACACGATCCACATGGGCACCCGCGCAGCGCCGGCCCGGTAGGCGTCGAGCGCAGCCGGGTAGTTCAGCGCCTTCCAGGTGTCGGCATCGAACTGGCCGTTGCGCACGAACTGCGGCGTGCGGCGCGCGGCCGAGGTTTCGGGAGGCAGGGGATCGTAGATCGCCGGGCTGATCACGGCCGCCCCGCAGAACTTCTGCGGGTGGCGCAGCGACAGGTTCAGCGCACCGTAGCCTCCCATGGACAGGCCGCCGATGGCCCGGCCGCTGCGCTCTTTCTGCACCCGGTAATGCGTCTCCACATAGGGCAACAGCTCGTTCATGATGGCCGTGCCGGCCTTCTCGGCGGCCCCGTCGGCCCACCACGATGCGGGGCCCGCTGTCGGCATCACCACCACCGAGGGCCGGATCAGGCCGCGCTTGATCAGGCCGTCCAGGGTCTCTACCGCACCGCCCTTGGTGCGCCACTCGTTTTCGTCGCCGCCCGCGCCATGCAACAAGTACACGACGGGGTAGGGCTGTTGGGCTTTTTCATACCCATCTGGCAGGTAGACCGTGAAGGGCAGGGGTCGGCCCAGCGCAGCCGAGGGCGCCTGATCGGCCAGCACCATGCTGGCTGCGTGGCCGGGCAGGGCCGCACTCAGGGCCGCGCCCAAGGTCAGCAGGCCCAGCAGATGGGCCTGCGCCCACCGGCGGGCACGCGCGCCCAAGGGGCGCAGGGTCGGGGATGTCAATGCCATGTTGTCTCCTGTTTTTTGAGGTCTGAGCTTCGTTCCGAGGCAGAGGAACGCGCTTGATTCTGGGTGCATGGGCCAAAGAATGTGCGCTGACACGCTAAATTCGACCTTTGAGCAGGTGATTCCTCGCAATGCAGACCACGTGGGCGGCGCTCAAGCCGCGACAATGGGGGCATGACCGATACCCCACCCAGCCTGAGCTGGACCGATGCCCAGGGCCTGCCGCAGCAAGCCCGCTGGCGCTCCGAAGCCGGTGTACCTGCACCGCGCCGCCTGCAACTGGCCGATGACACCCTGAACGCCGACACCGCCTACCGCCTGGCCTGCGAGGGCACAGGCTTGCTCTGGCAGGGTGATTTCCACAACGCCCGGCAACTGCTGCAGGCGCTGGCACGCCGGGTGGACCGCAAGCCGCGCAAGCTCAAGGCACCGGCCACCACGCTGGCCGAAGCGTTCCACCAGCATCGCCAGGGCCAGGCCCAGCGGGCTCGTGTGCTCGGTCAGGTGCTGGTGCCGGTGAATGCCGATTTCACCGTGCCGTTGCGCCGCGCACCCGATGTGCGGCAGGCTTTGCAGGAGGTGTGGGGCGAACCCGGGGCGCAACCGTCGGTGCTGAGCCTGCGCGAGCTGCTGGGCCTGGTGGGCGCGCATGAATGGCGCAAGAAGGGCGTGCCCGTGCCAGCCCTGGGGCCGGAGGCGCGCATCCACCCCTATTACGGCGTGTTTTCACCCGTGCGCGGTGAGTACGTCGATCTGCTGGCCAAGACCCCTTGGCCAGCCGGCTTCAGCACCGATCAGCCGGTGTTCGACATCGGCGTGGGCACGGGTGTGCTGTCGGCGGTGCTGGCCCGGCGTGGAGCCCGTCAGGTGGTGGCCACCGATCAGGACCCGCGTGCCCTGGCCTGTGCGCGGGCCAACCTGGCCCGCCTGAAGCTGTCGGCCCAGGTCCAGTTGCAGCAGACCGACTTGTTTCCGCCGGGCCAGGCGGCCCTGGTGGTGTGCAACCCGCCCTGGCTGCCCGCCCGGCCCAGTTCCCCCATCGAGTACGCGGTCTACGACCCCGACAGCCGCATGCTGCGTGGCTTTCTGCAAGGCCTGGCGGCGCACCTGAGCCCCGATGGCGAGGCCTGGCTGATCTTGTCCGACCTGGCCGAATTGCTGGGCCTGCGCAGCCGCGAGGAGTGGCAGGGTTGGGCCCGTGAGGCGGGCATCGAAGTCGTGGGCCGGCGTGATGCCCGGCCCCAGCACCCCAAGGCCAGCGACCCCACCGACCCCTTGCACAAGGCACGCTCTGCCGAGGTCACCAGCCTGTGGCGCTTGCGCAGGGCGGCGGCCTAACGTGGTGACCTAGGGCGGGTTTTCACCGGGTGCCCAGTGGCGGGGCAAGACACTAAGATAAGATCACGCTCTGAAACTGGTTTCAGGCTTCCCGGCCTTTCGCTGCGTCCTGATGTCGCAGGTGCCCCGGGGCTGTGGCCAGTGCTAGCTCTGCCTGATTCGACCCTGCCCGTGCCCCGCTCCACTCCCCCTTCTACCGCCATCGCCGCCGCTGCGGCCCCGTCAGGCGCCGCCGGCGCCCGCGCCACCATCGCCGATGTGGCGCGCGAGGCGGGGGTGTCCAAGGCCACCGTCTCACGCTTTCTGAACCACCGCGAAACCCTGCTCAGCCCCGACATCGCGATGCGGGTCGAGCGGGCGGTGGCGGCGCTGGGCTACTCGCCCAGCCCGATGGCGCAAGCCCTCAAACGAGGGCGTACCCGACTCATCGGCCTGGTCGTGGCCGATGTGACCAACCCCTACTCGGTGGCCGTGTTGCGCGGCGCCGAGCAGGCCTGCCAGGAGGCGGGCTACCTGGTCATGCTGTTCAACCTGGGCAATGACAGTGGGCGTGAACGCGAAGCCATGGCGGCCCTGGCCTCTTACCAGGTCGAGGGGTTCATCCTCAACACCCTGGGGCGTGATCCGGGTGTGGCCGCCGAGGCGCTGCGCCTGGGGCGTCCGGTGGTGCTGGTGGACCGGCGCCACAGCAGCATGCAGGCCGATTTCGTGTCGCTGGACAACGCCCAGGCCATGCGCATGGTGCTGGCCCACTTGCAGGCCCAGGGCTATCGCCAGCTTTTGTACGTGACCGAGCCGGTGCGGGGCGTGAGTTCGCGCACCGAGCGCGAGGCGGCCTTTCGCGAGGGCTGCCACCAGTCCGGCCACGACGGCCCGGCCCTGCTGGGCCAGACTTTCGAAAACCAGGACGACGCACCCGAAGCCCAGGTGCAGGCCCTGGCCGAGGCCTTGCAGGCCTGCCGGCAGCAGGCCGGAGGGCAGCCTGCGGCGGTGCTGGCGAGCAATTCGGTGGTCATGCTTCGCGTGTGCGCCGCCCTGGCCCGCCTGGGCTGGCAGGCCGGGCGTGAGCTGGGGGTGGTGGGCTTTGACGATCCCGACTGGGCGCCCTATGTGGGCCCCGGCATCAGCACCCTGGCCCAGCCCACCCACGATCTGGGGCGGCTCGCGGCCAGTTGCCTGCTGGAGCGCCTGGGTGGCCTGAGCCTGGCGCCCCGCCAGATTCTGCTGCCGGGCCAGTTGCGGGTGCGGGGCTCGACCTCGGGTCTGGCCGCGGGCGCCTGAGATTTTCTGGGCGGGGTGAAGCCAGGGTTTTCACCCATGGAAACCTGAAACCGGTTTCTTAAACTTGCTGAAAACGGTTTCAGGATGGATTTCAGGGTTTCAAATCGTGCCTGCCCCCAGTGGGCGCCGTCCGCCACCGGTTCTCTTTTCTATCGGATCGATCGTGAACTACAGCTTTCAATTTGCCGATGTGCTGGCCGCCTGGCCGCTGCTGCTCAAGGGCACCTGGATCACGGTGCAGCTGTCGATGCTGGCCATGGCGCTGGGCCTGGGGCTGGCCATTCTGTGCGCCTGGGGCAAGACCGCCGGCCCACGCCCGCTGCGCTGGGTGATCCAGGCCTACATCGAGTTGATCCGCAACACGCCGTTTCTGGTCCAGCTGTTCTTCTTTTTCTTTGCGCTGCCGGCCATCGGCCTGCGCTGGAGCGCTTACACCGCGGCCCTGACGGCCCTGGTGATCAACCTGGGGGCCTATGCCACCGAGATCATCCGTGCGGGCATCGAATCCATCCCGCGCGGTCAGATCGAGGCCGGCCTGGCGCTGAACCTCAAACGCTGGGAGATCTTCCGCTTTGTGATCCTCAAGCCGGCGCTCAAGGCCATCTACCCGGCCCTGACCAGCCAGTTCATCCTGCTGATGCTGAGTTCGGCGGTGGTGTCGGTGATCTCGGCCGACGACCTGACCTCGGTGGCGGCCAACCTGCAGTCGCAGACCTTTCGCAGCTTCGAGATCTACATCGTGGTGGCGCTGATCTACCTGGCGCTGTCGATGGCCTTCTCGGCGCTGTTCAAGCTGATCTACCGCGCCGCGCTCAGTTACCCCGACCGCCGCTGAGTCCCCATGACCCCTTTTCACGCAACCCTGATCTGCCCGCCGCGGGCGACGGAGACCTGACCCATGCGCAGTTTCGGTTTCGCCGAGTTCATGTTCATCCTCGAGGCGGCCCGCTGGACGCTGGCCCTGTCACTGCTGGCCTTTGTCGGCGGTTCGGTGGTGGGCCTGGTGGTGGCCCTGGCCCGCACCAGTGAGTCGCGTTGGGCCCAGGCCGGCGCCGGGCTGTTCATCCAGGTGTTTCAAGGCACGCCACTGCTGTTGCAGTTGTTTCTGATCTTTTTCGGGGCCCCGGTGCTGGGCCTGGACATCAACCCCTGGGTGGCCGCCGGTGCCGCACTGATCCTCAACAGTGGCGCCTTTCTGGGCGAGATCTGGCGCGGTTGCATCCAGGCTGTGCCGCGGGGGCAGTGGGAAGCCGCCGAGGCGCTGAGCCTGTCGTATGTGGACCGCATGCGCGACGTGGTGCTGCCGCAGGCCTGGCGCATCGCCGTGCCGCCCACCGTGGGCTATGGCGTGCAGATCATCAAAGGCACCTCGCTGGCCGCCATCATCGGCTTCACCGAGATCACCCGGGCCGGCCAGATCATCAACAACGCCACCTTCCAGCCCCTGCTGGTGTTCAGCGCCGTGGCCGCCCTCTACTTTGTGCTGTGCTGGCCGCTGTCCCTGCTGGCCGCCCGCATGGAGCGGCGCCAGGCCGCGGCCACCGCCCGCTGAACCCGCGCTGGCCGTCCCCCTCCCTCATCCCTTCGTTCAACAACAGCCACCCAGGAGACTTTCATGCACGATCAGACCCTCACCCTGTCGCCCGCGGGCGCCCGCCGTCGCACCTTCACGGCCGCTCTCGTGGCTTCCAGCCTGGGCCTGCTGGCCTCGGGCGCCTCGGCCCAGACCCTGGACGAGCTGAAGAAGAAGGGCGAGCTCACCATCGGCATGCTGGTTGACTTTCCGCCCTATGGCACCACCAATGCGCAAAATCAGCCCGATGGCTACGACGCCGATGTGGCCCGCCTGTTGGGCAAGGACCTGGGCCTGAAGGTCAACCTGGTGCCCGTCACCGGCCCCAACCGCATTCCTTTCCTGCTGACCAACAAGGTGGATCTGCTGGTGGCCTCGCTGGCCATCACGCCCGAGCGCGCCAAGCAGGTGCAGTTCTCGCAGCCCTATGCGGCCGCGACCATCGTGCTGTTCGGTGCCACCAAGTCGGCCATCAAGAGCCCCGCCGACCTCAAGGGCCTGCGCGTGGGCGTGGCCCGGGCCAGCACGCAAGACGTGGCCGTCACCAAGGCGGCGCCCGAGGGCACCGAGATCCGCCGCTTCGACGACGATGCCTCGGCCATGCAGGCGCTGCTGTCGGGCCAGGTGGACGCGATCGGTTGCTCGGTCACAGTGGCCGCCCAGATCAACAAGCGCGCCCCGGCAGGCAGCTTTGAAGTCAAGTTCAACCTGCTGCAGCAGGCCATGGGCATCGCACTGCGCCCCAACCAGGCTGAACTGCTCAAAGCCGTGAACGATTTCGTGGCCCGCAACACCGCCAACGGCGAACTCAACAAGCTCTACCGCAAGTGGCTGGAAAGCGACCTGCCCAAGCTGTCCTGAACCCCTGACACCTTCTTTTGCCCGCCGATGCCATGACCGAACACGCCACCCACGCCCTTGCTGACGCCCCGCCCATCATCCGCCTGGAACAAGTCCAGAAGTGGTATGGCGAATTCAAGGTGCTCAGCGACATCAACCTGTCGGTGCAGCCCGGCGAGCGCATCGTGATCTGCGGGCCTTCGGGCTCGGGCAAGAGCACGCTGATCCGCTGCATCAATCGCCTGGAGACGGTGCAGCAGGGCCGCATCGTGGTCGATGGTCATGAACTGACGGCCGGCGGTCGTGAGGTCGATGCAGTGCGGCAAGAGGTGGGCATGGTGTTCCAGCAGTTCAACCTGTTCCCGCACCTGACGATTCTGCAGAACTGCACGCTGGCCCCCATGCGCTCGCGCGGCATGAGCCAGCAGCAGGCCGAGGACGTCGCCATGAAGTACCTGACCCGGGTGCGCATTCCGGATCAGGCGCATAAGTACCCCAGCCAGCTCTCGGGTGGTCAGCAACAGCGCGTGGCGATTGCCCGGGCCCTGTGCATGACGCCCAAGGTGATGCTGTTCGATGAGCCCACCTCGGCCCTGGACCCCGAGATGGTCAAGGAGGTGCTCGACACCATGATCGGCCTGGCCGAAGACGGCATGACCATGCTGTGCGTGACCCATGAAATGGGTTTTGCCCGCAGCGTGGCCGACCGCGTGATCTTCATGGCCGATGGTCGCATCCTGGAGCAAGCCCCGCCCGAGCGCTTCTTTGGCGAGCCGCAGCACGAGAAGACGCGCCAGTTCCTGGGGCAGATCCTGCCCTCGCACCAGGGCGCGTGATGAGCAACTCCCAGACCCAGGTGGTGCCCCACCCGACGCAGGGCTTTGCGGTGCTGATCTCGCTGGGCGCCTTTGGCGCCAGCGAGGTGCTGCGCCTGGGCCAGTTGCATTTCACCCATGTGGCCGCGGACGCCGGCGCCGACGGCGTGGAGGTGCGCGAGGAGCTGCTGCGGGATCCCGACACCGAACTGCCCCAACTGGCCGCCGAGTTGGCCGCCCGGGGCCTGCGGGCGGTGTACTCGTGCCCCAGCGGCCTTTGGCGTGAGGACGGCACACTGGACGAGGTCACGCTGGGCGCAGCCCTGGCGGCGACCCGGCGGCTGGGGGCCGATCGCCTCAAGATGGCCATCGGCGGCTTTGGCCCCGCATCGGCGGACGGTTGGGAGGTGCTCAAGTCCTGGTTTCAGAACGGCTCCGGGCCTGAGTTGCTGATCGAGAACGACCAGACCCCCGAGGCCGGCACGCTGCCCGCGCTGCAAGGCTTTTTTGCGGCCACCCAGGCCCAGGGTCTGCCGCTGGCCATGACCTTTGACATGGGCAACTGGCACTGGGTGGGTGAATGCCCGCAAGCCGCGGCCCAGGCCCTGGGCTGGCGCGTGGGCTATGTGCATTGCAAGGGCGTGCTGCGCGAGCCTGGGCGCTGGGTGGCCGTGCCCCTGGCCCAGTCGCAAGCCCCATGGCGGGCGGTGCTGGGCCACTTGCCGGCCGAGGTGCCCTGGGCCATTGAATACCCCCTTCAGGGCGCAGACCTGACGGCCGTGGTGCAGGCCGAGCTGGCCCTGCTGCGCCGCGAAGCCCGGCGCCTGCGTGAAGCCCGAGCCGATCGGGCGCACGAGCTGGCATGACCCGCCCCTTTTTGACCTGACTCCGCCACTCCATGACTGATTCCTTGAACCCTGCAGGCGCACCAGCGCTGGACGTGATCACCTTTGGCGAGGCCATGATGATGTTGGTGGCCGACAGCCCCGGCCCTTTGGAGGCCGTTAACGGCTTTCACAAGCGCACCGCGGGGGCTGAGACCAATGCCGCCATCGGGTTGGCCCGGCTGGGCCTGCGGGTGGGTTGGGCCAGCCGCCTGGGCACCGACTCGATGGGCCGCTACCTGCTGGCCGAAATGCAGCGCGAGGGCGTCGACTGCTCACACGTGGTCTGCGATGCCACCCAACGCACGGGCTTTCTGATCAAGGGCCGGGTCGATGATGGCAGCGACCCGCCGATCGAATACCACCGCAAAGGCTCGGCTGCCAGCCAGATGGGCCCGGCCGACCTGGACCTGCCCTGGCTGACCGCGGCCCGGCACTTGCACGCCACGGGCGTGTTTGCCGCCGTCTCGCCCAGCACCCTGGCGCTGACCCGCGAGACCCTGCAGCAGATGCGGACGGCCGGCCGCAGCATCTCTTTCGACACCAACCTGCGCCCCACGCTGTGGCCCTCGGCCGAGGTGATGCGACGCGAGGTCAATCAACTGGCCAGCCTGGCCGACTGGGTGCTGCCCGGCATCGAGGAAGGGCGGGTGCTCACCGGCCACGACACCCCCGAGGCCATTGCCCGTTTCTACCTGGCGCAGGGCGCTCAACTGGTGGTGGTCAAGCTGGGGGCCGAGGGCGCTTACTACGAGGGCCGCCATGCCGGCCAGTCGGTGCAGGGGCGGGTGGCGGGCTTTCCGGTGGCCGAGGTGGTGGACACGGTCGGCGCCGGCGACGGCTTTGCCGTGGGCGTGGTCAGTGCCTTGCTGGAGGGGCGCAGCGTGGCTGACTCCGTGCGCCGCGGCGCCTGGATCGGCGCCCGGGCGGTGCAGGTGCTGGGCGATACCGAAGGGCTGCCGACGCGGGCCCAGTTGAACGAGGCCGCGCTGTGAACGCGCTGACCAAGGCGGGGGCAGGGCGCCAGCGGGTGCTGGTGTTCCGGGCCTTGCCGCCGGACCAACTGGCCCGCCTGCAGGCCCTGCACGAGGTCACGGTGGCCGACCCCCGGCAGCCCGAGCAGATCGAGGCCTTCGAGGCCGCCCTGGCCCAGGCCGAGGGTCTGATCGGTTCCAGCTACCCCATCACGCCGGCCCTGCTGGCGCGGGCACCGCGATTGAAGGTGATTTCGAGCATCTCGGTGGGCGTGGACAACTACCCTCTGGCGGCGCTGCAGCAGCGCGGCATCCTGCTTTGCCATACCCCCGGCGTGCTGACCGAGACCACGGCCGACACGATTTTTGCGCTCATCCTGGCTACCAGTCGACGCCTAGTCGAACTGGCCAACCATGTGCGCGAGGGGCATTGGCAGCGCAACATCGGCGAAGACCTGTTCGGTCGCGACGTGCACGGCAAGACCCTGGGCATCCTCGGTTTTGGCCGCATCGGCCAGGCCCTGGCCCGCCGCGCGGCACTGGGCTTTGGGATGCCGGTGATCTTCCATGCCCGGCGCACGGTGGACCTGGCGGTGCAGGCCCCCGAGTTGCTGGGGCGGGTGCGTCAGGCGCCGATGGACGAGGTATTGGCCCAAGCCGATGTGGTGGCGCTGGTGCTGCCCCTCAGTGAAGAGACGCGGGGCCTGATGGGCGCGCGTGAATTCAATCGGATGAAACCGGGCGCCATCTTCATCAACGGCGCCCGGGGGGCCATCGTGCAAGAGGCCGCCTTGTTGCAGGCCCTGGCGTCCGGCCCCTTGTGGGCGGCGGGTCTGGATGTGTTCGCCACCGAACCCCTGCCATTGGACTCGCCCCTGCGCGGCCACCCGCGCATCACCGCCTTGCCCCACATCGGCTCGGCCACCCTGGAAACCCGGCATGCCATGGCCGAGTTGGCCACCACCAACCTGCTGCAGGCCTTGGCGGGTGAGCGACCGCAGGCGGTCTTTGAGGGATCGGGCGAAAGCCCGGGCTGAGCCCCGGCTCAGCCGGTGCGCAGGCCTTCGCTTTGCACGTAGGGCTTGAACATCGAGAACTTCTCGGCCTGCATGCGTTGGGTGGCGATGTTTTCCAGCGCTTCCAGCGTCTGACCATCGGTGGGCCACATGGCCATGCCCAGGCTGATGTCGAGCTGGACGGGCGTGTTGCGAACCTCCAGGGGTTGGGCCAGCAGGTTGCGCAAGCGGGCCACCGCGCCCCGCAGGTGCTCCTGGGTGGGGGTGTGGTGCAAGACCACTCCGAAAAGGTCTTCACCCAGCGGGCTGGCAAAGTCGGCATCACGGGCGTATTCGTCCAGGCGTTTGCTCAGCGCCACCAGCACTTCGTCTCGCAGGGCGCTGTCGTTGTGTCGGCCGGGGCGGTGGAACTCGTTCAGATCGACGAGCAGGTAGCTGAAACGAATTCCCGATCGCTCGCTTCGGGCGATCTCGCGTTGGATGAAATCGACCATGCGCTGGCGGCCGCTCAAGCCGGTGACGGGGTCCTTGTTCAGCATGAGCCGCAGCGAGGCCTGGGAGCGCACATAGCAGGCCATGTGCACGCTGTAGGTCCAGCCCATGATGCTCAGCACCACCACGGCCAGCGTCAGGGAGTGGATGGGGTGGTTCTGCAAGGCCTCGGGGCTGGCCACCTGGGCGGCCACCAGGCTGCGGGCTGCCATGGCGCCCGCAATGCCCATCAGGAAGAAGGCGACCAGGCTGTTGATCATCCGATCATCACCCTTCACCGGCCGCAGCATCGTGAAGGCCGCGACCAGCACCACCACCGAGTAGGCCGCATCGTGGAAGATGCGTTGCGCCAGCATCTCATCTTCGTACCACCAGTTCAGCAGCACGAACACGGGCACCAGCACCAGCCCAGCCTGCCAGCGCAGTTTGGACGGCCGTTGCATGAAGCGCAGCGATCCTTCCAGCACCATCAGCAGGGCGGCAAACACAAAGCCCCCGTTGATCAGCAGGGGCCAATCAGGGCCGTCCGTGCGGGGTGGGGGCAGGGTGGCCAGAAAGAAGCCGACTGCACCCGTGGCCCCTGCACCTGCAAACCACCGCACCCCGGCCATGTGCCGATTGGCCCGCCAGGTCGTGAACAGGAGCACGGCGGCGATGGACGCGGCCGTGACCATCAGAAAGGCGATGATCGATTGGTTCAGGAATCGCATGAGGTGAACGAGGCCATGACGGCAATGCCAGCGAAAAACGCGCCAGGGTCGGCGTGATTTTCATATCCATCAAGTTTACCGTCTTTCTCTGGATAAATGGTTAAATTGATAGGATTGCTCGTGAGCGGCGCGGGATGTGCGGCTGTCGATGCGTGGCCGATTTTTTGATGAATGCATCAATATGGTGCATTCTAGGGCCCCCGCAGGGCCCGTCAGGGCACTTCAGCGTTCGCGGTTTCGGCGCTGCCAGAGGTATTGGCCCACGAAGGCCAGGCCCAGCACCAGGCTGAACCAGCCCACCAACGATGAGCCACCCACCGCCTGCTGCAGGGCCGGTGACTGGATGAAATGCGGAGAGATCAGCACGGCCAGGCCAATCAGCGCGCACAACACGCCCTTGTGGAGCAGCAGCTTGTTGGCCGCAGGCTGGCGACGCGACGTGGCATTGGTGGGCGCCGGGGTGGCGCGGGCAGGGGTCTTGGATTTCTTGGACATGGCGGGCGACATTGTGCGCGTCAATTCACGGGCCAGCCAGCAAGGCGGGATCGCTTTGTCACCCACGTGCACGACGGGGCCTGGGTGGGCTCTTAAACTGGCCGGTTACAGATAGATTTTTGCCGATCCACTCCAAGACAAGGAAGACATCTCATGAGCAAGCTCGATTTCACCGGCCGCGTGGCCATCGTGACCGGCGCCGGTGGCGGCCTGGGCAAACAGCACGCCCTGGCCCTGGCCCGGCGGGGCGCCAAGGTGGTGGTCAACGACCTGGGGGGCGCTCTGGACGGTGCCGGTGGTTCGGTGACGGCCGCGCAAGCCGTGGTGGATGAGATCCGTGCCGCAGGCGGCGAGGCCATCGCCAACGGGGCCTCGGTGACTGACTTCGCCGCCGTTGAGGCCATGGTGCAGCAGGCCATCGACGCCTGGGGCCGGATCGACATCCTGGTCAACAACGCCGGCATCCTGCGTGACAAGAGCTTCTCCAAGATGGAGCTGGCCGACTTCCGCCTGGTGGTCGATGTGCACCTGATGGGCGCCGTCAACTGCACCAAGGCGGTCTGGCCGCACATGAACGCCCAGAAATATGGCCGCATCGTGATGACCACCTCCTCCAGTGGCCTGTATGGCAACTTCGGCCAGAGCAACTATGGCGCTGCCAAGCTGGCACTGGTGGGCCTGATGCAGACCCTGAGCCTCGAAGGTGCCAAGAACAACATCCACGTCAATTGCCTGGCCCCCACCGCGGCCACGCGCATGACCGAAGGCCTGATGCCCGCCGAGGTGCTGGCCGCCCTCCGACCCGAGGCCGTGGTCCCCGCCATGCTGGTGCTGGCTGCCGAGACCGCCCCCACCCGCACCATCCTGTGCGCCGGTGCCGGCACCTACGAGGCCGCCCACATCACCCTGACCGAGGGCGTGCACCTGGGCCTGACCGAAGACACCCCCGAACGCCTCGCCGCCCGCCTGGCCGAGGTGACCGACCGCCACGGCGAGCAAGTGCCCCAAAGCGGCGCTGCCCAGGGCACCAACGAAGTCGGCAAGGCCATGGCCGCCCAACGCTGAGCCCTGCGGCTCCAGGCCTGCTGGCGCAGGGCAGAGCCAGCCCAACTGCCTCCGGGTTCAGCGTCGAAGGGGACCGTCAGGTCCCCTTATTTGATTGAGCAAGGCCTAAAACGAAGCGGTCAGCCCGCCGCCGGGCCGCCCCAAGGCGGTCTGCGGCCCCCCTGGGGGGCTGAGCCCTGCGGCTCCAGGCCTGC
This sequence comes from Curvibacter sp. GW821-FHT01G03, assembly GCF_059422285.1. NCBI lineage: Bacteria > Pseudomonadati > Pseudomonadota > Betaproteobacteria > Burkholderiales > Comamonadaceae > Curvibacter > Curvibacter sp. GW821-FHT01G03. The sequence continues at coordinate 269,152 of NZ_JBWKWP010000007.1, read as the reverse complement.
CTGCGCAGGGCTGGACAGGGCGAAGAGCGTCCGCGTCTCGCGGCCGCACGTGGGAGTGACACGAAGGGCACGACCGTGGGGGCCATCAGTCTTCGTCGTTACCACCCAGCAACCCACCCAGCAGGCTGCCGCCGGCCAGGCCACCCAGCAGCGAGCCTTCCTCCTTGGAGCCCCCGCGCTGCGGCGCAGCGGCAAAGATCCGCGAGGCCAGGCGCGAGAAGGGCAGGCTTTGCAGCCACACGGTGCCCGGCCCGGTCATCTTGGCCAGGAACAGCCCTTCGCCGCCGAACAGCGCCGTCTTGATCTTGCCCACGTACTGGATCTCAAACGCCACGCTGGGCGTGTAGGCCACCACACAGCCGGTGTCCACCAGCAGGGTCTGGCCGGCCTGCAGTTCGCGCCGAACCACGGTACCGCCCGCGTGCACGAAGGCCAGGCCGTCGCCGTCCAGCCTTTGCATGATGAAACCCTCGCCGCCAAAAAAGCCCGTGCTCAGCTTCTGCTGCACCGCGATGCCCAGCGACACGCCGCGCGCCGCGCACAGAAAGGCATCTTTCTGGCAGATCAGGGTGCCACCCAGCTGGCGCAGGTCCATCGGCAGGATCTTGCCGGGGTAGGGCGCGGCAAAGGCCACGCGCAGCTTTTGCGTGGCCTGGTTGGTGTAGATGGTGGTAAACAGCGATTCACCGGTGACCAGGCGCTTGCCGGCCCCCAGCAGCTTGCCAAAAAAGCCGCCTTGCTGGGCACTGCCGTCGCCGAACACGGTGTCCATGGAGATGCCGGCGTCCATGAACATCATGCTGCCGGCTTCGCCGATGGCGGCTTCGCCAGGGTCGAGCTCGACCTCGACAAACTGCATTTCAGAGCCGCGAATTTCGTAATCGATGACGTCCATGGCCATGGCCAGATCTCCAGGTGGGTGGGGCATTGGGGCCCGGATGGGCCGACGCACGGGGTGTTCGGCCCTGTGCGCGTGGCGATGGTACCCAAGTTGTGTGCCGCTTCCCGGGCTCAGTCACCATCCCAGAATCGACTTTCCTGCAGGCCGGGCCATTTTTGCCCCGCGGCGCGGGCTGGCTTGAGGCAGGTGGCTGCAACTGTCAGCAGACCGTGATAAGTTCCGCCGCAACACAAAGACAAGGTCCCCCGACATGAGCTCATTGCAGGCCCGCCTCAACGCCCTGACCCCCGCACGACTGGGCGGCATCCGCCGTGGCATTGAAAAAGAAAGCCTGCGGGCCCTGCCCGAAGGCGGTCTGGCCCTGACGCCGCACCCCCAGGCTCTGGGCTCGGCGCTCACCCACCCGTCCATCACCACCGATTACAGCGAGTCGCAGGTCGAACTGATCACCAGCGCCCACGCCCGGGTGGAGGACTGCCTGGATGAACTCACCCAGGTGCACCAGTTTGTGTACCGCGTGCTGCGCGAGCAGGGCGACGAGATGCTGTGGGTTTCCAGCATGCCCTGCGGCCTGCCCACCGATGAAACCATCCCGCTGGCGCGTTACGGCTCTTCCAACGTGGGCCGCGCCAAGAGCGTGTACCGAATGGGCCTGGGCCACCGCTACGGGCGGCGCATGCAGACCATCTCGGGCATCCATTACAACTGGTCGCTGCCCGGGGTGAGCAGCGAGCAGTATTTCGGCCTGATCCGCAATTTCCGCCGTCAGGCCTTTTTGCTGCTGTACCTGTTCGGGGCTTCACCGGCGCTGTGTCCCACCTTTGTGAGCGGGCGCGAGCACGAACTGCAGACCCTCAGCGACAGCGCGTTGTACATGCCGCATGGCACCTCGTTGCGCATGGGCCGACTGGGCTACCAAAGCGATGCCCAGGCCACGCTGGCCGTCAGTTACAACAGCCTGGAGGGCTATGCCGCCTCGCTGCACGAGGCCCTGACCCGCCCCTACCCGGCCTACGAGACGGTGGGCATCCGCAACCCGGGGGGTGACTACAACCAGCTCTCGACCACCTTGCTGCAGATCGAGAACGAGTTCTACGGCACCATCCGCCCCAAGCGCACCATCTTCCCGGGTGAGCGCCCGCTGCATGCGCTGCGCGAGCGCGGTGTCGAGTATGTGGAAGTGCGCCTGATGGATCTCGACCCCTTTGTGCCGGTGGGCATCACGGCGCAGACCATGCGCTTCCTGGATGTGTTCCTGCTGCAGTGCTTGCTGGCCGACAGCCCGCCGGACACCCCGGCCGAGATCGCCGAACTCAAGCACAACCAGCACCACACCGCTGCCCGCGGCCGCGAGCCCGGCCTGACCCTGCGCCGGGCCGGTGGTGAGCAGTCGTTGGTCGACTGGGGGCGCGAGATCCTGGCCCAGTGCGAGCCCATGGCCGCGGCCCTGGATGCGGCGCACCGCAGCACGGATTACGGCCAGGCCGTGGCGGCTGCGCACGCCTTGCTGGCCGATCCCACGCAAACCCCGTCGGCCCGTGTGCTGCAAAGCATGGCCGCCTGCGACAACAGCTTTGTGCGCTTTGTGCGTGAACGATCGCTGGCCACCCGCGACACCTTGCTGGCCCAGCCCTGGTCGTTCGAGCAGCAGGCCCGCTTCCTGGCCTTGAGCCAGAAGTCGGTGGCCGACCAGCGCGCCATCGAGGCGGCCGATGTGCTGAGCTTCGAGGCCTACCGTGAGCAATACGTGTCGCCAGACCGGCTGGGCCTGCAGCTGCCGGCTGCGGCGGTGCTTGGGTAGGTTCTTGGGGCGGTGCCTGGTTAGAATTGCGCCCCCGTTCGTCCCGTTCGCACAGCAAGAAAGCCCTCTCATGGCCATCCAGTGGTTTCCCGGTCACATGCACCTCACGCGCAAGGCGATCGGGGAGCGCATCAAGGAAATCGATGTGGTGATCGAGATGCTGGATGCCCGCCTGCCGGGCTCCAGTGCCAACCCCATGCTGGTGGGGCTGACGGCGGTCAAGCCCGCTCTCAAGGTGCTCAACAAGAGCGACCTGGCCGACCCGGTGCACACCGAGGCTTGGCTGGCCCATTACAACGCCCAGCCGGGCACCCGGGCCATCGCCCTGGACAAGCAGAACGCGGCCCCGGCGCGTGCGCTGGTTGAGGCCTGTCGCGTGCTGGCGCCCACCCGGGGCATCAGTCTCGCCAAGCCGATGCGGGTGCTGATCTGCGGCATCCCCAACGTGGGCAAATCGACCCTGATCAACACCCTGGTGGGCAAGAAGTCGGCCAAGGCGGCCGACGAGGCCGGCGTCACCAAGACCGAGCAGCGCTATGTGCTTGAAGACGGCTTCTACCTGTATGACACGCCAGGCGTGCTGTGGCCGCGCATCATCGTGGCCCAGAGTGGCTACAACCTGGCCGCCAGTGGCGCGGTGGGGCGCAATGCCTTTGATGATGCCGAGGTGGCGCTGGAGCTGCTGAGCTACCTGAAACAGCACTATGCGCCCGCACTCGAGGCCCGCTACCAATTGGGCCTGCCCCCCGGCAGCGTGGCCGGGATGTCGGACGAAGACCTGCTGGTGGCCATCGGGCGCAAGCGGGGTGCCTTGCTGGCGGGCGGTCGCATCAACGAGCAGAAAGCTGCCGAGATCGTGATCACCGACTTCCGCACCGGCATCCTGGGCCGGATCAGCCTGGAAAATCCTGAGGAATTTGCGCGTTGGCTGGCCGAGGGCAAGCAACTTGACGCCGAACGCACGGCCCGCAAAGAGGCCTTTGACGTGGCCCGCAAGGCGCCCGGGCGCAAGACCCGCCAGCAGCGCTGGTGAGTCGTCCTGGGCTCAGCGACGCTGCGCCAGCCGCTGGTCCAGTCCCAGCGCGGCCCAGGTGCTGAGGACCAACCCGGCGCCCAGGGTGCAGGTGCTGTGCCAGCCGCCGTGCTGCCAGGCCAGCGAGCCCAGGGCCGAGCCCGAGGCGGCTCCGATGAAATAGCTGGTCATGTAGACCGCGTTCAGGCGGGAGCGTGACGGGGGCTCCAGGCCATACACCACGTTCTGGTTGCTGATGTGCATGCCCTGCAAGGCCAGGTCGACCAGCAGCAGACCGGCCAGGAACCAGGGCAGGCTGGCTTCACCCAGCCACAGACAGCCCCAACCCAGCAGCAACAGCGCGGCTGCCACCGCCGTGGTGGCCTGCGCCCAGCCCCGGTCCGACAGCTTGCCCACCACGCTGGCCATCAGGGCGCCGGCCACAGCCACCAGGCCGCACAGCCCGATGGCGCTGTCACTCAGGCCGTGGGCGGGGCCCGACAGCAGCAGCGCCATGGTCGAGAACAGCACGCTGACCGACGCAAAGGCCAGGCCGCCGATCAGCGAGCGGCTGCGCAGGCGCGGGTGGCGGGCCAGCAAGGTGCCCAGCGAGCGCAGCACCTGGGTGTAGCTCACCTGCCCCTCGTTGCGCGACGTGGGCAACTGGCGCCACAGGGCCAGCGCCACGACCAGCATCAACCCCCCTGCCACCTTGTAGACCGTGCTCCAGCCGCCCAGCGCAGACAGCAGGCCCGCCGCACTGCGGGCGCCGAGGATGCCCGTGAGCAGGCCGCTCATGACCACGCCCACCGCCCAGCCGCTGCGCCCGGGGGCGGCCAGTGTGGCCGCCATGGGCACCAGCACCTGGGCCGCCACTGAAAACAGGCCGGCCATCACCGTGCCCGCCGCCAGCCAGGGCAGGCTGGGGGCCCAGCCACTGATGAACTGGCCGGCGGCCGCCAGCAGCATCAGCGTGACGGCCAGGCGCCGCCGCTCCAGCATGTCGCCCAGAGGCACCAGCAGCAACAGGCCCAGGGCATACGACACCTGGGCCAGGGTGACGGTCAGGGCCGCCTGCGCCTCGCTCACCTGCAGGCCCAGAGCGATCGAATGCAGCAGGGGTTGGTTGAAGTAATTGCCGCCCGCGCACAGCCCTGCGGCCACTGACATCAGCAGCAGCACGGGCAGGCTCAGGGGAGAGGGCGTTTTCGGGATCAAGGCAGGCATCCAGGGCAGGCATTCAGGGTTGAACCCACTGCCAGGCCGCAGGGGGGATGCCCGGGTCTTTCAAGAATCAGGCCACATAGGCCGCCACGCTGATGAACTGGCAGGCGCTGCCGGCCAGCACGAACAGGTGCCAGATGCCGTGACCGTGGCGGATCTTCTCGTCATGGATGAACCAGTAGACGCCCACGCTGTAGCAGACACCGCCCAGGGCGAGCCAGATCAGCCCACCCAGCGGCAGTGCCGCCACCAGGGGCAGGGCCGCGACCAGCACCAGCCAGCCCATCACCACGTACAGCAGCATGGACAGCACGCGGGTGCGCCGGCCCAGGGTCAGTTCCTGCACGATGCCGAACAGGGCCAGGCCCCAGCTGACGCCGAACAGGCTCCAGCCCCAGGGCCCGCGCAGGGTGACCAATGAAAATGGCGTGTAGCTGCCGGCAATCAGCAGGTAGATGGCCGAGTGGTCACATTTCTGCAGCCAGGCTTTGGCCCGCCCGCGCACGCTGTGGTACAGGGTGGACACGCCGTACAGCAGCACAAGGGTGGCGCCGTACAGGCTGAAGCTCACGATCTTCCAGGGGTCGGCCTGCAGGCTGGCCATGACCACCAGCGCCACCAGGCCGGCGATGGCCAGCACGGTGCCGATCAGGTGGGTGCTGCTGTTGAGGCGCTCTCCGGGGTACATCGTCTGTCGGGCAGGGCTTATTTGTCCTTGACCTTGCCGCGCGGAATCACGGTGGTGACCGGAGGCATGGGCCGGTCAGAAACCGAGGGTTTGCTGGTGGTCGAAGTGTCCTTCTTGGGCTTCTTCGCCATCTTGTTGCTGCGTTGCTCGCCTTTGGCCATGGTGCCTCCGTGGCAGGCATCGGAGTGACGCCTGAGGCTGCATGGTAAGGCATGGCGAAAGGGCATCCGCGCCGTGGGGCTGCCTTTCGGCCTTTGTTTGCGCAGGATCAGGCGCGGGATCCGGGCAGGGTTGCGGCGCGGATTGGGGCATGATCGGGCCTGCTTCGCCTGTTCTCAGTGCTTCCGGTCCCGCCATGAACCTGTCCTCACCCTCCCCATCGCGTCGTCGTCTGTTGACCCGCCTGTCACTCATGGTGCGGGTGCGGCCCAGGCTGTTCAGCTCGATCGGGCTGGGGCTGGTGGTAGCCGCTGCGCTGGCGTTGTTCATGCCCATGCGCACCTTGACGGCCTGTGTGATGGGCTGGAACGCGGGGGCCATTCTGTACCTGCTGCTGGCCCTGCACATGATGAGTGGGGCACAGCCGGAGCAGATCCGCCATCGGGCGTTGCGCCAGGACGAGGGCGAGATGACCATCCTGGCCCTGGTGGTGCTGTCGGCGGTGGTGTGCCTGCTGTCCATCGTGGCCGAGCTGTCGGTGGCCAAGGGCTTGGAGGGGGCCACCCGAGCCTGGCACATCGGCCTGTCGGTGCTGACGATTCTGAGCAGTTGGCTGTTCACCCAGACGATGTTTGCGCTGCATTACGCGCACCAGTTCCATGCGGCCCAGTGGCGGGGCGATCCGCCCGGGCTGCTGTTTCCGGGCGACGAAGCTCCGGCGTACAGCGATTTCTTCTATTTCGCGGCGGTCATCGGCACTTCGGGGCAGACGGCCGATGTGAGCTTCAGCTCACGGGCCATGCGCCGCATTGGTACCGTGCACTGCATTTTGTCGTTTCTGTTCAACACCACCGTGCTGGCGATGATGATCAACATCGCGGCGGGGCTGTTCTAGCCCCGCCTGCAAGCGGCGGTGGGAGCCGACTTATTCGGTCTCGGCCGAGACCACGCGGGTCTTGCGGTTGTAGCGCAGGGTGATCTTGTGCACTTCGCACAGGTCGATGTCTTCCCACACCACTTCAGAGCCATCGTCTTCGAACACCACCTTGATGTCCTGCACGCAGTTGGCGGCATCCGAGAAACGGAACAGCTTGGCCTTGCTGTTGTCCAGCGTGCCGTCGCCCATGCGGTCCTTGCCCCAGGCGTCTTTGTTGGCAGCCGAGATGTAGACCTCAGAGATCGAGTAGCCGGTGCGGTTGACCAGCGTGAAATCGGCGGCCCCGGCGTGGGCGCCCATCGAGGCGGTGGCCCCGGCAAACAGCAGGGCAGACAGAGCGAGGGTTTTGAAAGTGGAGATCATGATCGAATTGGTAACAAAAATTTACAAACCCGATCATCCGGGCCAAACCCGGGCCTGTCCATTGACCTGACTCAAGAGTGTCGGGAAAAACGGACAAGCCGGTGTGCGTTTACTTGCCCCAGCTGTCTTTCAGGCCGACGGCGCGGTTGAACACGGGCTTGCCGGCCTGGTGGTCCACCCGGTCGGCCACAAAGTAGCCATGGCGCTCAAACTGGAACTGGGTGCCTGCGGCGCAGGCCGCCAGGGCGGGCTCCACAAAGCCTTGCACCACGCTCAGGCTGTTGGGGTTGAGGCTGGCCAGGAAGTCTTTGCCGCCGGCGTCGGGCTGGGCTTCGCTGAACAGGCGGTCGTACAGCCGGATCTCGGCGGCCACGCCATCGGCGGCCCCCACCCAGGTGATCACGCCCTTGACCTTGATCGCGTCGGCGCCAGGGGTGCCGCTCTTGGTGTCGGGCACCAGCTCGGCCTGCACCTCGGTGATGCGGCCTTCGGCGTCACGCAGGGCACCCTTGCATTCGATCACATGGCCGTACTTCAGGCGCACCTTGTTGCCGGGGTACAGGCGGTGGTAGCCCTTGGGCGGGGTGTCTTCGTAGTCGCCGCGCTCGATCCAGAGTTCGCGGCCGAACTGGAATTCGCGGCGGCCCAACTCGGGGTGATGCGGGTGGACCGGCGCGCTGCAGGCGTCCAGCGTGCCGGCGCCCATCAGGGCATCCCAGTTGGTGATGACCAGCTTCACCGGGTCGAGCACAGCCATGGCGCGGGCCGCCTTGTGGTCCAGGTCGTCGCGCAGGGCGCCTTCAAGCGTGCTGTAGTCGATCCAGCTGTAGTCCTTGGTCACGCCGATGCGTTCGCAGAACAGCTGGATGGCCTCGGGCGTGTAGCCGCGGCGGCGCAGGCCCACGATGGTGGGCATGCGCGGGTCGTCCCAGCCGCTGACGTGGTGTTCGTTGACCAGTTGGGCCAGCTTGCGCTTGCTGGTGATCACATAGGTCAGGTTCAGGCGCGAGAACTCGTATTGGCGCGGCGGCGGCGAGACCAGCAGGCCGCTTTCAATCAGGCGCTCCATCAACCAGTCGTAGAACGGGCGCTGGTCTTCGAACTCGAGCGTGCAGATGCTGTGGGTGATGTTTTCCAGAGCGTCCTCGATCGGGTGCGCAAAGGTGTACATCGGGTAGATGCACCAGGTGTTGCCGGTGTTGTGGTGCTCGGCATGCTTGATGCGGTAGATGGCCGGGTCGCGCAGGTTGATGTTGGGCGAGGCCATGTTGATCTTGGCGCGCAGCACGGCAGCACCGTCAGGCAGTTGGCCATCGCGCATCTCGCGGAAGCGCGCCAGGTTTTCAGCGGGCGTGCGGCTGCGGAAGGGGCTGTCCACCCCTGGCTTGCTGAAGTCGCCCCGGTTGGCGCGCATGTCCTCGGCGCTTTGCTCGTCCACATAGGCGTGACCGGCCTCGATCAGGGCCTCGGCGGCCCGGTACATGAAGCCGAAGTAGTCGCTGGCCTGGTACAGGTGCGAGGTCGTCTTGCCGTCGATCGCGCTGTCCCAGCCGAAGCCCAGCCATTTCACGGCATCAAGGATGGAGTCAACGTACTCCTGGTCTTCCTTTTCCGGGTTGGTGTCGTCAAAGCGCATGTGGCACACGCCACCGTAGTCGCGGGCCAGACCGAAGTTCAGGCAGATGCTCTTGGCATGGCCCACGTGCAGGTAGCCATTGGGTTCGGGCGGAAAGCGCAGCCGCACCGGTGCCGGGTCCAGCGGGCCGGCGGCGTGGTGCGCCCCGTCACCCGGCGTACCGCCCCAATGACGCTGGGCATAGGTTTTTTGGGCCAGATCGTGTTCGATGATCTGGCGCAGGAAATGGCTGGGCTTGGCGGACTCTGGGGAATCGGAGGTGGGGGTGTTCGAACTCATCCGTCCATTTTAGGCGGGCGCGCCCACGGGGCTTGGTTAACGCCTGGAAACAAATAGAGGGCGATGACCTGACAACGAAGCCGGCACATGCCGCGTTGTGGGGTTCAGGGCCGCCTTTGGTCGCCCCGAATCGCTATTTGATCTGAAGGAGAGACTGCCATGCAAAACCTCAATGTCCGCCCGGATGTCCGCTCGGTGACGCGCAACTTCAGTCGCTGCGCGCGTGCCCTGGCCGGAGGCTGCAGCCTGGCCGCCCTGGCTTTCCTGGCCATGGCCACGCCTGCCCAGGCCCACGGCGTCAATTGGGCGGTGGGCGTGGGTGTTCCAGGTGTGAGCGTCGGGGTGTCCAACGGCGGGGCCCTGTATGTGGGGGCACAACCGGTCTATGCGGCGCCGGTGGCCTATGCCGCCCCCCCGGTGGTCTATGCTCCCCCGCCCGTGGCCTATGCGCCGCCGCCTGTAACCTACGCCCCGGCGCCGGTCTACTACGGCGGCGGCAGCTATTACCGCCCGGCCCCGGTCTACATGCCCCCAGTGGTGTATGGCGGCGGCTGGGGTCATTTCCACCACCACCACGGCTGGCGCTGAACCGGGCGCAGTGAGTCGGTCGAGGGGGCTGAGCGGCGGGGTGGGCCGGGTCCCCCGGCCCGGGGCAAAGCCCGGCAAAATAGGAGATGAGAGGGGCCTGCACTTTATTGGCCGGCCCCTGAACCTGTTTTTGCGAGCCCCTGATGATGGATCAACTGTTCCCCAACGCTGCCAGCCCCGATCAACCCCTGCACGAGCTGGTGCGTCGCCTGGGGGCCCAGGCGCCGCGTTGCGTCACCCCCTGCGGCCAGGGGGAGCTGGTCTGGCATGTCTGGGGTGAACCCCGTGCGGGCGTGGCGCCCCTGGTGCTGTTCCACGGCGGCAGCGGCAGTTGGACCCACTTTGTGCGCAACATCGAGCCCCTGTTGCAAGAAGGGCGCGAGTTGTGGGTGCCGGACCTGCCGGGTTTTGGGGATTCCGCGGTGTCGCCGCTCGGCGGCGATGCCGACAGCATGGTCGAGCCGCTGTACCAGGGTTTGCGCACCTTGCTCGGCGATCGCGTCTGCGAACTGATCGGCTTCTCGTTTGGGGGCATGACGGCTGGCTTGCTGCTGGCCGCCCACCCGGACGCCGCCTCGCGTCTGGTGCTGGTGGGGGCGCCTGCGATGGGGGTGGTGCCGCAGCGCCAGTTCGAGCTCAAGGCCTGGCGGCACCTGCCCGACGTGGCGGCGCAGGCCGATATCCACCGCTACAACCTGGCCGCCTTGATGTTGCATGACACGGCCTTGATTGATGGCCTCGAGGGCCTCGCGCTGCAACTTCATGTGGCCAACGTGATGCGCGACCGCCTGCCACGCCGGCGCCTGGCGCACACCGACATCCTGGCGCGTTCACTGCCGGCCTTGAATTGCCCGGTGCACGCCATCTACGGCGCCCACGATGCGCTTTACAAAAGCTGGATCCACCAACTGGAGGCTGCTTTTGCAGCCTCTGCCCGTGATTTCAGGGGCATGACCCTGATCCCGGACGCGGGCCACTGGGTGCAGTTCGAGCGCCCCGAGGCCTTCCATGCGGCCTTGATGAACGCGCTGGCCTGACGGTGAGCCGGTTCAGGCTCAGGCCCAGCCGGGCTGCATGAAGGCCTGGGCCAGGAAATCAACCATGGCCCGCACCTTGCCTGACAGGTGCTTGCGGCTGGGGTACACGGCGTGAATGTCGAGCAGCGGGCGGTGGTAGTTCGGCAGCAGTTCGATCAGCTGGCCCTGGCGCACGTCCTCTCCGACCAGGAACGCGGGCTGCATGATCACGCCCTGATCCGCCAGCGCGGCTGCACGGCAGGTGTCACCGCTGTTGGCCCACAGGCGCGGGTGCACGGTCACTGACTCGGACTTGCCGTCGGCATTGTCAAAGGTCCAGGTGGCGCCCAGTGAGGAGTACGAGTAGGCAATCACACTGTGTTCGCTGAGGTCCTGCAGGTTCTGGATGGGGCTGTGGCGGGCCAGGTAGCCTGGCGAGGCACACAGCACCATGCGGTCGCTGGCCAGGCGCCTGGCCACCAGCGAGGTGGCCTGCAGGCGGCCGATGCGCACACCCAGGTCAAAGCCTTCCTCCACCAGGTCGACCACGCGGTCGCTCAGGGTGATGTCCAGCTCGATCTCGGGGTACAGCTTGAGGAACTCGCCCCACAGCGGCGCCAGGTGCAGGTTGCCGAAGCTCAGCGGTGCATTGATGCGCAGCTTGCCTGTGGGGCGTGCCGCGGTGGCGCTGGCTTCGGCATTGGCCTCGGCCAGGTCGTCCAGGATCTGCTTGCAGCGCTCGTGGTAGGCCGCCCCCGAGTCGGTGAGCGACAGCCTGCGGGTGGTGCGATTGAGCAGGCGTGTGCCCAGGCGGGCCTCCAGTTCCAGTACCAGGCGCGAGACCACAGCCTTGGACAGGTCCAGCCGGTCGGCGGCCTTGACGAAACTGCCGTGCTGCACGACGGCGTTGAAGGCTTCGATCTGACGGAGTTGATCCATGGTGGCTCTCTGGCGTGTGGGGAGGGATTGTCAATGGGGCCGCAACAATCAATTGTTGCGCTGCCGATTGGTCTGTGAATGGCCGACGCCTAAAGTAGTTCCCGGAGCGTTAACACCATGATCACTCAATTTGACAACACCGAAAAGCCAGTGGAAACATCCGATAGGCAGAGGCTGCCCGCCCTGTTTGTGTCCCACGGGGCCCCTTTGTTTGCCCTGGAGCCCGGTGACACCGGCCCGGCGCTGACCCGCCTGGGCGCTGAGTTGCGCCGCCGCCAGCCGGTGCGCGGGGTGGTGGTGTTGTCGCCGCACTGGATGTCCCAGGGGCTGCGGGTGATGACCGGCGGCCAGCCGGCCACCTGGCATGACTTTGGCGGTTTCCCGCGCCCGCTGTACGCGTTGCAGTACCCGGCGCCCGGCGACCCGGCCCTGGCTGAAGCGGTGCTGCAGCGGCTGCAGGCAGCCGGTCTGCCCGCCCAGGCCGATGCGCAGCGCCCCTTTGACCATGGGGCATGGGTGCCCTTGATGCATCTGTTTCCGCAGGCCGATGTGCCGGTGGTGCAACTGTCGTTGCCCGCCACGGCGGGGCCTGCGGAGGTGCTGGCCCTCGGGCAGGCCCTGGCCCCCTTGCGCGATGAAGGTGTGCTGCTGCTGGGCTCAGGCAGCATGACGCACAACCTGGCAGAGTTCTTTGGTGGCGAGCGCGAACCGGCCCCCTACGTCGGCGCGTTCTCGCGCTGGGTGGAGGCGGCCCTGGAGCGAGGCGACCTGCCGGCCTTGCTCGACTACCGGTGCCAGGCGCCCCATGCCCAGCGGGCCCATCCGACCGAAGACCACTTTCTGCCGTTGTTCTTTGCCCTGGGCGCCGGTGGCGCCGCGGCCAGCCGGCCCCACTATGTGAGCCGCGAGGTCATGCACAGCATGCTCGCCATGGACACCCTGACCCTGGAAGAATCCCCCCATGTCTGATACCTCTCCTTTGAACCCTTTGGCTTCCCTTCCTGATGACCTGGGCCTGCAGGCTGATTTTCGCCCCGCCGCGCCGGGCACCGAGCCGCCCTGGCTGCTGGTGCTGATGCATGGCGTGGGCAGCAACGAGCAGGACCTGATGGGCATTGCGCCCTGGGTGCCTGCGCGCTACCACCTGCTGAGCCTGCGTGCACCGCACCCCATGGGCCCGAATGCCTGGGCCTGGTTTCAGTTCGGGGTGGCCGCCGATGGCTCGCGCGTGATCAACACCGCCCAGGAGAAGCACAGCCGGGCTTTGATCGAGCAGGCCGTCAGCCGGGCGGCGACCCAGCTGGGCGTGCCCGCCTCGCGGGTGGTGGTGGGCGGCTTCAGCCAGGGCGGCATCATGGGGCTGAGCCTGTTGCTGACCCGGCCCCAGAGCCTGCGTGCGGCCCTGTCGCTGCACAGCCGCCTGTTGCCCGAGGTGCTGCCCGAGCAGGCCCCCGCCGAGGCCCTGCAGGGCCGCAGTCTGTGGGTCAGCCATGGCACCGAGGATGCGGTGTTGCCCGCGGTTCACAGTGAGCGCATCGTGGCCCATGCGGCCACCTTGCCCTTGCAGGTGCACAGCGCAGGGTTCCCGGGTGGCCACACGCTCGGCCGGCCCGAGCTGGACGAGTTGTCGCGCTGGCTCAGCGCGCTGGCCTGAAGAAAGCGTCGAACAGCGTGAGCAGGCTCGGAAAGTGCTGCCCGAACTCGGTCCGGTTCACAAAGTAGGCCTCGCAGGCCACGGCCAGGAACTCGTCGAGCGACTGGGCGCCGTAGGCGTCCAGCCAGGGCTCGGGCTGGCCGAAGCGCTCGGCCCGGATCACCTGCTCGCAAAAGCCCTCCCAGGCCGGCGTCAGCACGGCCAGCCAAGCCTGGCGAGCGGCGCGCCCGCCTCGCTGGCCCAGAAAGCCCGGTGGCAGCGGCGGGCAGGCGTCGGCTGCGCCGTCGCGCAAGTCCATCTTGTGGATGAACTCGTGGATCACCACGTTGTAGCCCTGGGCGGCTGAGTCACCCGCGGCGGCCACATCGGGCCAGGACAGCATCACCGGACCACCGGGCATGGCCTCGCCGGCCAATTCCTCCTGCCATTGGTGGACGATGCCGTCGTCGTCGGTGAAGTCGCGTCGCGCCAGGGCCAGGCCCGGGTGCAGCACGATGCCCACAAAATCGTCGTACCAGGCCAGGGCCCTCGGGTCGCCGGGGGCCTCCGCACCGGGCCCCAGATGCAGCAGGGGCAGGCAGGCCTGGGCGGCCACCGTCAGGGCCATGGCGTCGCTCACCGCCAGCCCGTGTGCGCCGTGGAACTCTTTGCGCGCCAGAAAGTGCCCGCACAAGCGGCGCAGGCCGGCCTGTTCATCGGGCGCCAAGGCGGCCAGAAAAGGGTGGGCGGCGAGCGTGGCCTGCCACAGGGCTTCGGGTACAGGGCGGGCTTGGGGCAGGACCCGGGCGCCCAGCCAATGGCGCAGCCACTGCCAAAGGCCGGTTGTGCGGGGCAGGGCGGTGTTCACGGTCGGGCGGGCGGGACGCGATGCAGGCTGTGGGCCTCCAGGCGCAGCACCTCGGCACGCGCCACGGGCGCGTGCAGGTCCCAGTCGCTGAGCACTTCGCGGCTCAGGCCCTGGCCCAGCAGGTGGCGGGCCGGGCGGTGGGTGTGCCCATGGATCATTGTGAGGCTGTTGGCGGCCTGCAGCCAGGCCCGGGTGGCGGCCGGGTCCAGGTCGGCATAGGTGTCGCCGCTGCGTTTGCGCGCTTCGCTCTGGGCGCGCAGCTGGCGCGCCAGCGCCAGGCGTTCGGGCAGGGGGCGGGCCAGAAAGGCCTGCTGCCAGGCGGGGCTGCGCACTTCGGCGCGAAAGCGCATGTAGTCGTGGTCGTCCAGGCACAGGGCGTCGCCATGGCTGAGCAGCCAGCGCCGGCCTTCAAACACCAGCACACAAGGGTCGGCCAGCAGGGTCATGCCGCAGGCCTGCGCAAATTGCGGGCCCAGCAGAAAGTCGCGGTTGCCGGCCATGAAAAACAGCGCCAGGCGCTGGCTGGCCGCATGCAAGACCTGCTGGCAGGCGGCCTCGAAACTGCCGGGCTGCACCGCGTCATCACCGACCCAGACCTCGAAGATGTCACCCAGCAGAAACACCGCATCGGCCGGCGTATGGAGCAGGTGCTGGCGCCAGGCGTCGAAGGTGGCGGGCTCGGCCTCGTGCAGGTGCAGGTCAGAAATGAAATCGACCGTGCGCCAGGCCGCCGCAGCCTCAAGCTCGGCGATCCGGGGCACGGTCGGGGGCATGGTGGGGGGGGCGCTGGCGACGCTTACAGCGCCACAGCCTTCTCGATCACCACGTCTTCCTTCGGCACGTCGTCATGGAAGCCCTTGCGGCCGGTCTTGACGGCCTTGATCTTGTCGACCACGTCGTTGCCCGACACCACCTTGCCGAACACGGCGTAGCCCCAGCCCGAGGCGGTGGGGGCGGTGTGGTTCAGGAAGCTGTTGTCAGCCACGTTGATGAAGAACTGGGCGGTGGCCGAGTGGGGGGCGTTGGTGCGCGCCATGGCCACGGTGTAGTTGTTGTTCTTCAGGCCGTTATTGGCTTCGTTGTCGATGGGGCCGTCGGTGGGCTTTTGCTCCATGCCGGGGGCAAAGCCGCCACCCTGGACCATGAAGCCCGGGATCACACGGTGGAAGATGGTCTTGTCGTAGTGGCCCTTCTTCACGTAGTTGAGGAAGTTTTCCACCGACTTGGGGGCTTTTTCGGCATCCAGTTCCAGCGTGATGACGCCGTAGTCCAGGATGTGCAGTTCGACTTGGGGGTTGCTCATGGGGTGTTTCCTCAGGGCGGGTCTGTGGGAGGGGTTACTTGATCTGGGTGGCCGAGTTGATGGTCACCGGGGTGGCCGGCACGTTCTGGTGCGGGCCCTTGTTGGTGGTGGGCACAAGCTTGATCTTGTCGACGACGTCCATGCCGCTGACCACCTTGCCAAACACCGTGTAGCCGTAGCCATCGGGGTTGGGGGCATTCAGCATGCGGTTGTCGACCACGTTGATGAAGAACTGCGCGGTGGCCGAGTTGGGGTTGGCCGTGCGCGCCATGGCAATGGTGCCACGGTCATTGGTCAGGCCGCCCGAGGTTTCGAGGGCGACCGGCGCGCGGGTGGGCTTCTGGGTCATGTCGGCCGTGAAGCCGCCGCCCTGGATCATGAAGCCGTCCATCACACGGTGGAACACCGTGCCGTCATAGTGCTTGTCTTTGACGTATTGCAGAAAGTTTTCGACCGTCTTGGGGGCCTTGGCGGGGTACAGCTCCAGCACGATGTCGCCCTGGCTGGTGCTCAGCTTGACCTGAGGGGCCGTCTGGGCCGCAGCCATGTTGCCCAGGCCCATCAGGCCGGCGGCCGTGATGGCCAGCAGCGCGCGACGGCTGCTCAGGATTGAGCTCACATTCATCATCCGATGACTCCTTCAAAAAAGATTTTCCATTGCTGCCCCTGGCGCAGCCAGTACTGGCGCTTGGTGCTGCCGCGGTTGGTGCCGGCGACGAGTTCGCCGAAGGTTACCACCATGGTTTCGGTGTTGTCCGTCCAGCGCAGCATGGACAGGTCCTTGACCTCGAAGCCCCGGCCGCCTGCTTTGCTGATTTCCTGCTGCAAGGACGGGGTCCAGTCGTTCAGGCTCTTGCCGTAGCTGTTGAAGTCGCTGGTGTAGTAGCCCAGCAGGCGCGGCACATCGCCGGCGTTCTTGGCCGCACGCCAGGCGTTGAAGGCGTCTTCAAAGCTGCGCCCGGCCTGGCGCGCCTGGGCCTGGGGCACCCAGTTCAGCGAGGTGGCGATCACCACCGGGGTGCTGCGCACTTCGACCGTGGACAGCAGGCGCTCCAGATCGGGGTTGGCCATCACCACGCAGCCGTCGGTCGACTGCGGGGGGCGGGCGAACTGGGTCGACGGCGTGCCATGCAGCCAGATGCCGCTGCCCGTCTTGCCCCGGCGCGCATCGTAGGGGTTGGGGTAGTTGATGGGCAGGGCGCCGGCGCCGTAGAAGTCTTTCAGGGTGCGCGGGTCGAGGTTGCTGGTGATGAAGTACACGCCCAGGGGGGTGCGCTGATCGCCTTCGCTGCCCTTGTCGACGCCCAGCTTGCCCACCGAGATGTAGTAATCGGCCACCAGTCGCAGGCCGCTGCCGTTGTTCTCGAACAGATACAGGCGGGCCCGCGAGGTGTCCACTGCGATGGCATGGCGGTGCCGGCTGGTCAGGGCCACGAACTGGTCCGGCACGGTCTGGGCCGGGGGGCGCTCGCTGAGGGCCTTCAGCCGCAACAAGGCTTCATCGCGCAGGTCTTTGAGCTGGGGGGCGGCGGCTCGGGCCACAGTGTCGGGCACATCGCCTGCGGTGCGCAACGGGCGGGTCTGGGCCGAAAGCAAGTCGCCATACACCAGTTGCGCCAGCTGAAAGCCGGGGTGGTCGCGCACCAGGCCTTCGGCCAGGCGCAGCGCGTCGCGGGTGCGGGCCGCGCCGATCAGGCGGTAGATCTCGATCAGCCGAGCCTCGGCCTGGCCGTCACGCAGCACGGCACTGGCTGGGGTGGGGGCAGGGCTGTGGTGGGGCTGGCGTTTGGCCGCGTGCGCAGCGGTGCCGCCCAACAAGCCGAAAGCCAGCAGCAGGCCAGCAGCGCCCGCGCGCTGCAGAAAACGGGAAGCAAAGGCGAATCGCATCATGGTCACAACCGTGGCGAGGCCGCCAAACCCGGTGCGCGCCACCCGCACAGGGCAGCGTTCGGGGTGGCGGTCCCGCCCGGGACGATCAGCCGCCGGTGGATTCGCGAACGATCAACCAGCGGTCGCCCGCCTTGACCAGGTCCAGCGTCTTGCGGCTGGAGACATTCAGCGTGTCAGCGCTGTAGTCCTGGCGGAAGCGTGCCGTGGCCTTGCTGCCGTTGACGTTGATGGCCAGGTCATGCAGTTTGACCGCGATGCGCGCCTTGCCCAGGATGCGCGAGCGGCGCTCGTCTTCCCAGGACTTGCGGTTCATCTTGCCGGGTGGGTCGAATTCCTTGCCGTAGGCGGCCAGGTAGGCCGACACGTCACGGGCCGACCACACGCTGGCCCAATGGCGCACGGCGGATTCCACATCCTTTTCAGGGCCGGCAACAGCCGCGGCGGCTGGTGCGGGTGCCGGAGCCGGAGCCGAGGCGGGGGCTGCGGCGGTGGCCGGTGCCGCCACAGGAGCGGGCGCAGGTGCCGGTGCCGGGGCCGGGGCTGGGCTGGGGGCCGGTGCGGGCGCCGGAGCAGGGGCCGCCTTCGGGGCTGCTGCCACAGGAGCGGGCGCCGGTGCCGGGGTGGGCGCTGGCTTGGCCGCTGCGCCGGGCTTGCCATTGGTGGTGAAAAGATCGCGGATCAGGGCCAGCTTGGGCTGGATCGCCGGGTTGGTGTTGTCCAGTTGCAAGGCCTTGCTGTAGGCCTGGCTGGCCAGCTTGGCGTAGACGTCGCCGAGGTTCTCGTGGGCGGTGGCGTAGCTGGGGTTGGTCCGGATGGCCATCTCGAGCGCAGTGCGGGCCTTGTCGTACTGGTTCTGGCTCGCATACAGCACCGCCAGGTTGTTGTAGGGCTCGGGCAGCTCCGGGTATTCCTGGGTCAGGGCCACAAAGGTGGCGATGGCGTCGTTGGGCTTGCCGGCTTCGGACTGGATCACGCCCTTGATGAAGCGCATCTGGGGGTCTTTGGGCTTGCCTGCCAGGTATTGGTCGGCCTTGCTCAGGGCTTCGGTCGTCTTGCCCTGACGCAGCAGCTGGGTGACATCACCGTAGTCGTCGGCGTGGACTCCGAACGAGGCCCCCATCAGGGCGGCCAGGGCCAACATGCGAAGGCGGGCGGGAACGGTGCAGCGAGCTTGGGTCATGGAGCCTCGTGGGGTTTGCGCGATGGCAAGCGCCAACCGGGGCGCTTATACTGGGGCGGATTGTAGCCGAGGGGTGGAGGTGCTTTGTACCCTCCACCGTGGCGCTGCAACACTCCCATCCTCCTGATTTTTCGAAGATTTCCGGCCGTCATCCGGCTGCGGAATCGCTGTCTGCCCAATTTATCCATGAGCCTGCGCATCTACAACACGCTGACGCGTGATCTGCAAGCGTTTTCCCCCATCGAGCCTGGCCATGTGCGCATGTACGTCTGCGGCATGACGGTGTACGACCTGTGTCATCTGGGCCATGCGCGTTCGATGGTGGCCTTTGACGTCGTGCAGCGCTGGTTGCGGGTTTCGGGCTTTTCGGTGACTTATGTGCGAAATATCACAGACATCGACGACAAGATCATCCGGCGCGCCGTTGAAAACGGCGAGTCCATCCGTTCGCTGACCGATCGCATGGTCGACGCGCTGC
Organism: Curvibacter sp. GW821-FHT01G03; assembly: GCF_059422285.1. Classification (NCBI taxonomy): domain Bacteria; kingdom Pseudomonadati; phylum Pseudomonadota; class Betaproteobacteria; order Burkholderiales; family Comamonadaceae; genus Curvibacter; species Curvibacter sp. GW821-FHT01G03. The sequence continues at coordinate 250,257 of NZ_JBWKWP010000007.1, read as the reverse complement.
ACCAGGACGCCGATGCCCTGGGCGTGCAGCGCCCCACCCACGAGCCTCGCGCCACCGACTTCGTGCCCCAGATGCTGAGCATGATCAGCACCCTGGAGCAAAAAGGTTTGGCCTATCGCGCCGCCAGCGGCGACGTGAACTACGCGGTGCGCAAGTTTCCCCATTACGGTCAGTTGAGCGGCAAGTCGCTGGACGAGCTTCGCTCGGGTGAGCGCGTGGCCGTGAACGACGGCAAGGACGATCCGCTCGACCCGGTGCTTTGGAAGAGCGCTAAGCCCACCGAGCCGGCCGACGCCAAGTGGGACAGCGAGTTCGGCCCGGGCCGCCCGGGCTGGCACATCGAATGCTCGGCCATGGCCTGCTCGCTGCTCGGCGAGACCCTGGACATCCACGGGGGCGGGGCGGATCTGCAGTTTCCGCACCACGAAACCGAGATCGCCCAGAGCGAAGGGGCCACTGGCCAGACCTTCGCCCGCACCTGGATGCACAACGGCTTCATCAATGTGGACAACGAAAAGATGTCCAAGAGCCTGGGCAACTTCTTCACCATCCGTGAAGTGCTCAAGGTGTTTGATGCCGAGACCATCCGCTTCTTCGTGGTGCGTGCCCATTACCGCAGCCCGCTGAACTACAGCGACGCCCATCTGCAGGATGCCCGCAATGCACTGCGCCGCCTGTACACCGCACTGGACGCGGTGCCGCCCGGCGAAGGGCTGGCCGAGATCGACTGGGCCACGCCCCATGCCGCCCGCTTCAAGGCCGTGATGGACGAAGACTTCGGCACCCCCGAGGCGGTGGCCGTGCTGTTTGATCTGGCAACCGAGGTGAACAAAACCCGCTCGCCCGAGTTGGCGGCCCAGCTCAAGGCCCTGGGGGCCTGCCTGGGCCTGCTGCAGGGTGAGCCCAAGGCCTTTTTGCAGGCGGGCTCCAGCCTTGATGAGACCGCCATCCAGGTGCTGATCGAGCAACGCGCCGAGGCCAAGAAAGCCAAGAACTTTGCCGAGGCCGATCGCATCCGCCAAGAGCTGCTGGCGCAGGGCATCGTGCTCAAGGATTCCGCTGCCGGCACCACCTGGGAGGCGGCCCAGTGACCCGTGCTTGTTCAGCCTTTTCCCCGGTTGCGCCGTGCCGTTTTGTGGCGGGGCCTGACGCATGATGGTGGCCAGCAAGAAGCCCGCGGCATTCGAGGCCGTGACGCTCGGCACCCCGGCCCCCAGCAGCCCGGCCGACGACCGGGCGGAAGAACTGCTCACGCCAGGCTACTGGCAGGACGCCTGCAAGCACCTGGTCAAGAAAGACCGGGTCATGAAGCGCCTGATCCCGCAGTTCGGCAACGCCTGCCTGCGGATCCGCGGCGATGCCTTCACCACCCTGGCCCGCTCGGTGGTGGGGCAGCAGATCTCGGTCAAATCGGCCCAGTCGGTGTGGCGCAAGTTTTCGGCTTTGCCAGAAAGCATGACGCCGGCCAATGTGCTCAAGCTCAAGGTGGACGACATGCGCGCGGCCGGCCTGAGCGCCCGCAAGGTGGAGTACCTGGTGGATCTGGCGCTCAATTTCGACACCGGCTCGGTGCACGTCAAGTCGTGGGAGTCGATGGACGACGAATCCATCATTGCCGAACTGGTGGCCATCCGCGGCATCGGCCGCTGGACCGCCGAGATGTTCTTGATCTTTCACCTCATGCGGCCCAATGTGCTGCCGCTGGATGACGTGGGTTTGATCAAGGGCATCAGCGACAACTATTTTTCGGGCGATCCTGTGAGTCGCAGCGATGCCCGTGAGGTGGCCGCCGCCTGGGAGCCTTACCGCAGCGTGGCGACTTGGTATATTTGGCGGTCGCTGGATCCCTTGCCGGTCGTCGGTTGACGATGCCTCGCACGGGTCTTGCGTGCTGCCTGAGGGCGGTGCGCCATGCTGGCCAGACCGAAGGGGTCGGCCGGCGGAAACAACAGGAGAATGACGTTGGCGAAAAAAACCTTTCTTGATTTCGAGCAGCCGATTGCCGAACTCGAAACCAAAATCGAAGAACTGCGCTACGTGCAAAACGAGTCTGCAGTCGACATCTCCGAAGAGATCGACCAGCTCAGCAAGAAGAGCCAGCAGCTCACCAAAGACATCTACAGCGACCTGTCGCCCTGGCAGATCACCAAGATCGCGCGCCACCCCGAACGCCCCTACACGCTCGACTACGTGCGTGAGCTGTTCACCGATTTCATCGAACTGCATGGCGATCGCCACTTTTCGGACGACCTGAGCATCGTCGGTGGTCTGGCCCGTTTCAATGGCCACGCCTGCATGGTGCTCGGCCAGCAAAAGGGCCGTGACACCAAGGAGCGCGCGCTGCGCAACTTCGGCATGAGCAAGCCCGAGGGCTACCGCAAGGCCTTGCGCCTGATGAAGACCGCCGAGAAGTTCAAGCTGCCGGTGTTCACCTTTGTCGACACCCCGGGCGCCTACCCCGGCATCGACGCCGAGGAACGCGGCCAATCCGAGGCCATCGGCCGCAACATCTTCGAGATGGCCCAACTTGAGGTGCCCATCATCACCACCATCATTGGTGAAGGTGGCTCGGGCGGCGCCCTGGCCATCTCGGTGGCCGATCAGGTGCTGATGCTGCAATACTCGGTGTACTCGGTGATCAGCCCCGAGGGCTGTGCCTCCATCCTCTGGAAGACCAGCGACCGCGCCCAGGATGCCGCCGATGCCCTGGGCATCACGGCGCACCGCCTGAAGGCCCTGGGCCTGGTCGACAAGATCGTCAACGAGCCCGTGGGTGGTGCCCACCGCGACCCCAAGCAGATGGCCGCCTTCCTCAAGCGCGCCCTCAACGATGCCTGGCGTCAGGTGGCCGACCTCAAGACCAAGGAACTGGTCGACCGTCGTTACGACCGTCTGCAAAGCTACGGCCGTTACACCGACACCAAGGCCGACAGCCGCTGACAGCCCCGGGCCTGGCGGCCCGCCGGCAGGTGCGCCTGAAGACCGCAGCGTGATCAACACCACGCACCTTTCATGAGCACCTCGTTCGACGCCGCTCTGGCGTCCTTCCAACCCCTCTTGCCCCTGGGCGTGGCCTACAGCGGCGGCGCTGATTCCAGCGCCTTGCTGCTGGCCTGTGCGCGGCGCTGGCCGGGCCAGGTGCACGCCCTGCACATCCACCACGGCCTGCAGGCCGCCGGCGATGCCTTCGAGGCCCATTGCCGGGCCACCTGCGAGCGTTTGCAACTGCCCCTGGTGGTGCGCCGCATCGATGCCCGCCATGCCCCTGGCCAAAGCCCCGAAGACGCGGCCCGCCGCGGGCGATACCAGGTCTTTGACGAGGTGCTGCAGCAAGAGTGGCGCGAGGCCGGCGTACGCACCGTGGCCCTGGCCCAGCACGCCGATGACCAGGTCGAGACCCTGCTGCTCGCGCTGTCGCGCGGCGCGGGTCTGCCGGGCCTGGCCGCCATGCCTGCCCGCTGGCAGCGCGGCGGCATCGACTTTGCGCGGCCTCTTCTGGGCGTGCCCGGCCAGGCCCTGCGTGACTGGCTGCAGGCCCAGGGCGAGGCCTGGGTGGACGACCCCAGCAATGCCGATCTGCGTTACACCCGCAACCGAATCCGGCACCAACTGCTGCCCGCCCTGGAGGCCGTGTTTCCGGCCTTTCGCGACACCTTCGCTCGCAGCGCAGCGCACGCCGCCCAGGCCCAGACCCTGTTGCAAGATCTGGCTCGCGACGACCTGCAACAGGTGGGCAACCCACCAGTCATTGCCGCGTTGCGCGCCCTGGCCCCCGAGCGCCAGGCCAACGTGCTGCGCCACTGGCTGCTGTCGGTGCATGGCACCACGCCCAGTGCCGCACAGCTCAAGGAACTGCTGCGCCAGCTGCAAAGCTGCACCACCCGCGGGCATCAGATCCGGCTCAAAGTAGGACTTGGTTACGTGCAGCGCAAGGGGGCGGTGCTCGGTTGGTACAATTAGCGGGTTTTGGTCCCCACTTTTTGCACGAAAACGGGCGGCGCACCAAAACGACTTTGCAACCTGCGCCGCTGATTTCCGAGTTTCGTACCCCGACACACCAATGGCATTGATCGTTCACAAATACGGCGGCACGTCGATGGGCTCGCCCGAGCGCATCCGCAACGTGGCCAAGCGCGTCGCCAAATGGGCTCGCGCAGGTCACCAGATGGTGGTGGTTCCGAGCGCCATGAGCGGCGAAACCAACCGCCTGCTGGGTCTGGCCAAGGAGCTGGCTCCGTCCAAGTCTTCGGCCGCCTACAACCGCGAGCTCGACATGCTGGCCGCCACCGGCGAGCAGGCTTCGTCGGCTCTGCTGGCCATCGCCTTGCAGGCTGAGGGCATGGAGTCGGTCAGCTACGCTGGCTGGCAGGTGCCCATCAAGACCAACAGCGCCTTCACCAAGGCCCGCATCGAATCCATCGATGACGACCGTGTGCGTGCCGACCTGGCCGCTGGCAAAGTGGTGGTCATCACCGGCTTCCAGGGCGTGGACGAAGAGGCCAACATCACCACCCTGGGCCGTGGCGGCAGCGACACCTCGGCCGTGGCCGTGGCCGCCGCCATGAAGGCCGCCGAGTGCCTGATCTACACCGACGTGGACGGCGTCTACACCACCGACCCACGCGTGGTGGCCGAAGCCCGCCGCCTGCAGACCGTGAGCTTTGAAGAAATGCTCGAAATGGCCTCGCTGGGCTCCAAGGTGCTGCAGATCCGCTCGGTCGAATTTGCGGGCAAATACAAGGTGCCGCTGCGCGTGCTGTCCAGCTTCACCCCGTGGGACATTGACATCAACGAAGAAGCCAAATCCGGCACGTTGATCACTTTTGAGGAAGACGAAAAAATGGAACAAGCCGTCGTATCCGGCATCGCGTTCAACCGTGACGAAGCCAAGGTTTCCGTGCTGGGCGTGCCCGACAAGCCCGGTATCGCGTACCACATCCTGGGTGCCGTGGCCGATGCCAACATCGAAGTCGACGTGATCATCCAGAACCTCAGCAAAGACGGCAAGACCGACTTCAGCTTCACCGTGCACCGCGGCGAGTACGCCCGCACCGTCGAACTGCTGAACACCAAGGTTCTGCCCAGCCTGGGCGCCGCCGAAGTGGTGGGCGACACCAAGATCTGCAAGGTCAGCATCGTCGGCATCGGCATGCGCAGCCATGTGGGCGTGGCCAGCAAGATGTTCCGAAGCCTGTCGGAAGAAGGCATCAACATCCAGATGATCTCCACCTCCGAAATCAAGACCTCGGTCGTGATCGACGAAAAGTACATGGAACTGGCCGTGCGCGCCCTGCACAAGGCATTCGATCTGGACCAGCCAGTTTCCTGAAACAGGCCAAAAACTAGGCTAGAATAGCGGAATTGCTGGAAACGTGACCGAGTGGCCGAAGGTGCTCCCCTGCTAAGGGAGTATGGGGTGTAGAGCCTCATCGAGGGTTCGAATCCCTCCGTTTCCGCCAGCAACTTTCAAGAACGGACCTTCGGGTCCGTTTTTCGTTGGTGCTGCGTTTTCTTCATCAGGCGCGGGTGGCTTGGTGCTCAAATCGGATGGATGGATGGATGGATGGTTTTGAGCGCCATCGCTTGCTTGGCGTGCTGCGCGTCAGGCATGTCATCGTTCAGGTCCACGTTGTCGCGGCATCAGAGGCAGGGCAACAATTTTTCCGGCCATCGCCGCCATCGCCAACAACGCCAACAACGCCGCGAATGCCGGCCTGCTCGCGTGCAATCCCGTTTTGAGCGGGTGTCGCAACCCGTGAGGCTCAGCCTGCCCCCAGCGTCGCAGGGCTTCTTCTGGGTTTGATAGGCACCGGCGCAGCTGCCTGATCTATTTCTATTTCAGAAATATTAAAAACGCGAATTCCATTTATTGTTGCGGTGATTGGCTGGTTTGTCATATTCAATCCGTGAAAACCCTGCACAGTCTGGGCTGCTGGTTGTCACAGCCCTGCCTGTCACGGGCAACAGGGTGTGGCTGGCAATTTCTCCGATCCATTCACTCCATCAATCAAGTCGCCTGCTCAAGGCGGGCGACGCTAGTAGGACACATGATGAAAAAGACCCTGATCGCACTGGCCGCCCTGGGGGCGCTCACTTCGGTGGCACAAGCCCAATCGAGCGTGGCCCTGTATGGTCTGCTGGACAGTGGCGTGCGCCATGACAGCGCTGCCCCCAAAAACAGTGCGGGCGCCACCGGCACTCAAAACATGTTCACCTCGGGCATCCTGAACACCTCGCGCTTCGGCTTCCGTGGCACGGAAGACCTGGGTGGCGGCATGAAGGCCAACTTCAACCTGGAGTCGGGTCTCAACGCCGGCACGGGCGCTGGCTCCAGCACCAGCAACATCTTTGACCGCCGTGCCATCGTGGGCATGGAGGACAGCTGGGGCCGTGTCGACATCGGCCGCAACACCACTTTTGCCTACGACCTGCAAGCGGGCTACGTGAACGACCCGCTGGGCCAAGAGCTGACCACCAACCGCCAGAACGCCGCAGTGTCGGCCACCTCGGTGAACCCGCTGGGCACCTTGGTGGGCTCGGGTCTGGACACCTCGCGCCGCGACAACATGGTCAAGTACCTGAGCCCCAAGCTGTCGGGCACCAACCTGGGCCTGGCCTACTCGTTCGGCAACGTGTCGGGCTCTACCGCGGCCAATTCGTCGGTGCAGTTCATGGCCAAGTACGATGTTCGCCCGCTGCAACTGGGCCTGTCGTATGACCGCCTGCGCGACACCGCCGGCCGCAAGCAGACCGTGCTGACCACGGGTGGCAATTACATCTTCGAAGGCTACAAGGTCACTGGCGGTTACACGCAGATGCAGGCCGATGCCGGCTTTGTGAACAGCAACACCTCGATCCTGACCAACTCGGGTTCCAGCACCTCGCTGTACAAGTTCCTGGCGGGCGCCTCGTCCAGCACCACCGGCCTGAAGGCTGCGGTGTTCGACCTGGGTGTGGGCTTCAATGCCACGCCGCTGACCCAGGTGGTGGTGGCTTACTACAACACCAAGTACAGCGCCGATGGTCTGTCGTCCAACCGTTACGACACCTTTGCCGCCCGTGCCCGCTACACCCTGAGCAAGCGCACCGATCTGTACGCCGCCATCGACTACACCAAGGCCAAGGGCCTGACCGCAGCCCAGACCGCCAGCGGTACCACCAGCAACACCGGCCTGTCGGTCGGTATCCAGCACCGCTTCTGATGCGGTGAACCGGGCGGGCGCTGCCACGCCGGCCCGGCTTTTCAGGTGATTTTTCATTGCGTTTCACCCGCCACGCCTGCCAGCGTGGCGGGTTTTTTCATGGGCGGTGGCTCATCGGCCCACCGTGCGCTGCAGCCCCATGAAACTGGTCCATTTGCGCTCGGCCTCATCGCGCTCGAATTCGGCCACCATGAAGTCGATGAAGGAGCGGACCTTGGCAGACAGGTGTCGCCGGTTGGGGTAGGCGATGTTGATCTGGATGCGGGGCAGGTCCCAGTCGTTGAGCAGCGGCACCAGCCGCCCGGCCACGATGTCGTCGTACACGATGTAGCTGGGCTGCACCAGAATGCCCAGGCCGCTGAGCGCGGCGGCACGCAGCACCTGGCCGTCATTGGATTCGAGCAGGCCCTGGATGGGCACCGTCTGGGTGTGCTCGCCCCGGCTCAGGCGCAACTCGTGGGCGTTGTTGGCATGCACATAGATCAGAAAGTCGTGGCCTGCCAGCGCTTCGGGCGTCTGGGGCTGGCCGCGCTCGGCCAGGTAGGCGGCCGAGGCGCAGAGCACCCGACGGGTGGAGCCCAGGCGTCGGATCGTGATGCTGCTGTCGGGTTCGAACTCACGGTTGCGAATGGCCACGTCGATGCCGTTGTCGATCATGTCCAGGTATCGGTTGGCCGTCTCGATGTGGATGCGCACCTGGGGATAGAGCTGGTGATAGCGCACCAGCCGCGGCGCAATCTGCTGCATCGAGAACGACAGCGAGGCGCTGATGCGCAGCACGCCAGAGGGCTTCAAGGTGCTGGAGTGGACGGCCGCTTCGGCTTCTTGCAACTCAGCCAGCAGGCCCCGGGCGCGCTCGTAAAAATCCTGCCCCTCGCTGGTCAGGTACAGGCGCCGCGTGTTGCGCTCGACCAGGCGGGCGCTGAGTCGGGCCTCCAGTGAGGCCAGGTAGCGGCTGGCGGCTGGGTTCGACAGGCCCAAGGCCTCGGCCGCGCCGCCCAGGCTGCCCAGTTCGGCCACTTTGACAAACAGTTCCAGCTCGGTGAGGCGATCCATATTTCCATTTTATGGAAATATGATTTCCTTTGAATGCTGTTTTATTCTTTCCAATGAAATTCTAAAGTGTCGTCCAGGGCCCGAGCAGAGGCCTCAAACCCAGGAGACACGGCATGCGCAACCTCAATCAAGACAACATCACCCAGGCGGTCATCGCCAGCTTTGGCGACACCCGCGACCCCAGGCTCAAAGAGATCGTGATCAGCCTGGTGCAGCACCTGCATGCCTTTGCCCGCGAGGTGAAACTGACCGAGGCCGAGTGGTTTGCCGGCATCGAGTTCCTGACCCGCTGCGGCCACATCACCGACGAGCGCCGGCAAGAGTTCATCTTGCTGTCCGATGTGCTGGGCCTGTCGATGCTGACCGTGGCCATGAACCAGGACAAGCCCCATGGCTGCACCGAGGCCACGGTCTTCGGGCCCTTCCATGTCAAGAACGCCCCTCACTACGAGCTGGGGGCTGACATCTCCAACGGCGCCAAGGGCACGCCCTGCCTGGTGCGTGGTCGCGTGCTCGACACCCGGGGCCAAGCGATTGCCGGGGCGCATCTGGATGTCTGGCAATCGGACGAGGACGGCCTGTATGACGTGCAGCATGAGGGCCTGACCCAGGCGCAGGCGCGCGGCACCTTGAACGCCGACGCCCAGGGCCGCTACCACTTTCGCTCGATCGTGGCCGTGCCCTACGCCATTCCGCACGATGGGCCGGTGGGGGCCCTGCTGGAGGCCACCGGCCGCCATCCGTGGCGGCCTGCCCACCTGCACTTCAAGATCGACGCGCCGGGCTACCAGAGCCTGATCACCCATGTGTTCCGGGACCAGAGCGACTACCTCGATTCGGACGCGGTGTTCGGCGTGCGCCAGTCGCTGGTGTGTGACTGGGTGCCTCAGCCCGACGGTACTTACCTGCTGGAGTACGACTTCGTGCTCAACCCGGCTTCGGTGGCGTAACACCATGCTGTACGCCTTTCACCTCATCGACCGGCCCGGGTCGGCCGCGCTGCGCCTGCAAATGCGCCCCGAGCACAAAGCCTGTCTGGCCCTGCTTCAAGAGCGCATCGCCTTTGCCGGCCCCCTGCTGCAAGACGACGGCCAGACCATGATCGGCAGCCTGCTGGTCATCGACTTCCCGAGCCGCGCGGCGGCCGAGGCCTGGCTGGCTCATGAGCCGTTTCACCGCTCAGGCCTGTACGGCAGTGTGCAGATCCACGCCTTCAGCAACCTTTGGCCGCAGCGGATCGGATTCGCACCATGAACTCAGGCTCATCTGTTCGCCACATCGTGATGTGGAACATCGCCGGGGCCACACCGGCAGAAAAACGCGCCAACATCGACCGCCTGCGCCGGGGCTTCGAGCGGCTCAGGGGCCGCATCCCCGGCCTGTTGCACCTGGACATCGGGGTCGACTGCAGCGGGGTCGACTACGCCTGCGATGTGGTGCTCTACAGCGAGTTTGCATCGCAAGCGGCCCTGGACGCCTACGCCATTCACCCCGAACACCTGCAACTGAAGGCCGCGCTGGGCGGCATGCGCACGGCGCGCCATCAGGTGGACTACGCCTGGGCCCCTTTGCCCGGGCCCAGCCCGATCGAACGACAGGAGCCCGGCACATGAAACATTTCATCTACCAGGCCCAATCACCGCGCGTCGTGTTCGGTGCCGGTTCACTCCAGCACCTGGAGCGCGAAATCGACCAACTGGGGGCCCGCCGGGCCCTGGTCTTGAGCACCCCGCAGCAGGCCGCAGCGGCCCAGGCCGTGGTCGATCGCCTGGGCCACCGTGCGGTGGGCCTGTACGCCCAGGCCGTGATGCACGTACCCATCGAAACTGCCCGCGCGGCCCGCGCCGAGGCGGCCCGTTTGCAGGCCGATTGCGCCATTGCGCTGGGCGGTGGCTCGACCATCGGGCTGGGCAAGGCCGTCGCCCTGGAGTCGGGGCTGCCGATCGTGGCCATCCCCACCACCTATGCCGGCAGCGAGATGACCCCGATCTATGGCATCACCGAGGCCGGGCTCAAAAAAACGGGGCGCGACCCCCGTGTCTTGCCACGCACCGTGATCTACGACCCCGAACTGAGCAGCACCCTGCCCGTGGCCCTCAGCGCCACCAGCGGCATGAACGCGATGGCTCACGCGGTCGAGGGCCTGTACGCCAGCGACAGCAACCCCATCCTGGACCTGATGGCCGAGGAGGGCATCCGCGCCCTGGCCGCAGCCCTGCCGCAGATACGGCAGCAATCCGCCCCATCCGCCCAATCCGCCCAACAGATGGCCTCGACCCCGCTGGGCGAAGCCCGAGCCCAGGCCCTGTACGGCGCCTGGTTGTGTGGCAGCGTGCTGGGGCAGGTCAGCATGGCCTTGCACCACAAGTTGTGCCACACCCTGGGCGGCACCTACAACCTGCCCCATGCCGAAACCCACACCGTGGTGCTGCCCCATGCGCTGGCCTTCAACCTGCCGCAGGTGCCCCTGGCTGCCCAACGCATCGCCCGGGCCTTGGGCCTGCCCCATGCGGGGCTGGCTGCCGCGGGCCTGTATGACCTGGCCCGTTCGCTGGGCACGCCCCTGGGCCTGCGTGAGCTGGGTCTGCAGGAGCGCGACCTGGACCGGGTCTGCGAACTGGCTCTGACCCAGCAATACCCCAATCCGCGGCCCCTCGAAAAGAACGCCCTGCGCCAGCTTTTGCAGATGGCCTACGAAGGCATCCGGCCAGGCGCCGCGGACTGACCCCCACAACAACCAGGAGACAACATGAAACCCCAAGCCACCGCCCCCCGATCCAGCCCCAGGCTGGCCCAGCACCTTTCCCACCACCTTTCCTACCGCTTTCCCCGCCGGCTTTGCCACCTGGCGCTGCTCAGCCTGGCCGTGGCGGCCAGCGGCCAGGGCATCGCCCAGGACAAGTACCCCAGCAAGGTGATCAAGGTGATCGTGCCGTTCCCGGCCGGAACCGCCCCCGATGTGATGGCCCGGTTCTGGGGCGAGCGGCTGGGCAAGGCCCTGGGGCAGGGCGTGATCGTCGACAACAAGCCCGGTGCCAGCACCATTGTGGGCACCCAGCAGTTTGTGGCGTCACCCCCCGACGGCTACACCTTTCTGTACACCGCCAGCGGCACGGTGGCCATCAACCCCTACGTCTACAAAAAGCTGCCCTACCAGACCAGCGATCTGGTGCCCGTGATCCAGACCCTGTCGATCCCGCTGGTGATCAGCGTGGCGGCCAGTTCGCCCTACAAGACCCTGGGCGACCTGATCAAGGACGCCAAGGAGCACCCCAACCAGATCAGCTACGCCTCGTACGGCGTGGCCACGGCGCCCCATGTGTCGATGGCCTACTTTGCCAATAGCGCCAACATCACGCTGAACCATGTGCCCTACAAGGACGGTGGCCTCAACGACATCGTGGGCGGGCAGGTGGGCACGGCGTTCAGCCCGATCGCCGACGTGTTGCAGTTCATCCGCACCGGCCGTGTTCGCGCGTTGGCCGTGTCCAGCCAGCAGCGCCTGGAATCCCTGCCCCAGGTGCCCACCGTGGCCGAGACCTTCCCGGGCTTCCAGGGCGACTCCTGGCACGGCGTGTTTGCCTTGAAGGGCACGCCGCAGTCTGTCATCGATCAGGTGTCGTCGATCTCCCAGAAGATCGTGGCCTCGGACGAGTACCGCAAATACCTGGCCAGCATGGGCCTGGTGCCCATCGGTGGCAGCCCCGAGACCTTTGCCACCGTGTTGCAGGCCGACAGCAAACGCTGGATGGCCGTGGTCAAGAACAACAACATCAGCCTGGATTGAGTCCCGGGCCTGACCGGCAGGACCGGCTGCCCGAACACGCCCAGGGCCCCCTCAGCCCTTGGCCGCTGAGCCCCGCTGGGCCTGGTCTGCCTCCAGTGCGCAACTCACCGCGTCGCGGAACGAGTCCACCACCATCACGCCCGGGGGCGCCGGGCTGTGGGTGGGCTGGCCGGTCACCCAGGCGGGCAACTGCACCTGGATCAGGCTGGCATGCGGCAGGTCTTGCTGCATCTGCAGCACCAGGGTCTGGGTGGCGGCCTCGGATTCGCCGCCCTGGATGAAGACCCGGGCCACGCTGTCGATTCGGGCCTCGGGCGGGGCGGCGTCGGTGTCGGTCACCGACACATGGCGGGCATCGAGGCCGGCGTCGCGCAGCGCGCGGGTCAGCAGTTCGGTCATCAGCTCGTCGCCGATGCTGCCCTGGCCGATGCACAGGTTCAGCGAGCCGGTGGGCACGCTCAGCGGGCCTTGCCAGCGGCCCATCTCGGCCTCGCGCTGGCGGCGCAGGGCCACGCCGGGGCTGCTGAGGTCGAGCACGGTGTGGGCGTCGCCAAGCGGGCGTCGGCGCCGGGGTTTGCCGTCCAGCGCACCGATCACATCCACCACCACCTGTTGCATGCGCTGGGCCTGCTCGGGCGTGATCAGGCCCAGTTCGTGGTCGCGTGCGGCCAGTTGCAGGGCCGGCAGCAGGATGTTGTCGCAGTAGCTGGCAAAGCTCTTTTTCTTCAGGTAGGCGCGGGCCTGGGCGATCAGGTCGTGCGCGTCGCCCGACAGGGTGCGCTGGTAAAAGCGCTGCGGGCGGGTGAGCGACGGCCCGTCGCCCAGCAGGATGTCGAGAAACTTCAGCGACGGCACGTAGCGCCCGGCCACCAGCAGGCACAGGGTCAGCGGGGTGGCCAGCAGCAGGCCCACGGGGCCCCACAAGGCGCTCCAGAAGATGGCGGCAATCACCACCGACAGCGGCGACAGGCCGGTGCTGTGCCCATACAGCAGGGGCTCGACCACCTGCGCCGCCAACACCTCGATCACCAGAAAAAGGGCCAGCGTCAGCAGCATCAGCGTCCAGCCGGGCTCGACGGCTGCGCCCAGCAGCACCGCGGGCACGGCCGCGATCAACACCCCGATGTAGGGCACGAAGCGCATCAGTGCGGTCAGCACGCCCCACAGCATGGCATGCGGCAGATCGATGGCCCACAAGCCCAGCCACACCGCGGCCCCCACGCCGAAGTTGACCGCAAACTGCGACACGAAATAGCGCGACAGGCGCTCGCCCACATCGTTGAGCACCTCGGTGCTGGCGCGCAGGTCGTGCCCGCCGATCAGGCGCAGCAGGCGGTCGCGCAGCGATTCGTGCTCGAGCAGCGTGAACAGCATCACGATCAGCACGATGCCGGCGGTGGCCAGCGGCTCCCACAGCGAGCCGGCCAGGTGGGACAGCACGCTGAGCGAGGTGGGCGGCGGCGGGTAGACCTCCACCTGCACGCGTTCGCCGTTGGCATTGGCCTTGAGCCGGCTGGCGGCGCTGCGGGCGGGGGCCGGGCGCTCGGGCTCGCTGAAGTGCTTGAACAGGCGCCCGGCCGTGCCTTGCAGCGAGTCCATGCGGTCGACCGTCAGCTCTTTCACGGTGACCACCTTGGCGCGTATCGACGATTCGTACTGCGGCAGGCTGGCGGTCATGTCCACCAGTTGCAGGCCCAGCATCACGGTCAGGGCGGCCATGCCGGCACACAGGCTGCCCACAGCGGTCAGCACCGCCGGTGTGGCGGGCAGGCCGAGGCGCCGGAAGCGCCTCACCAAGGGGGCGATCAACAGGCTCAGCATGGCCGCCAGGGCCACCGGGACCAGCACCTCGCGCGCCAGGTACAACAGGCCCAGCACGATGGCGCAGGCCACCAGCGGGCTGGTGCTCAGCCCGTGGCGCAGGCGCTCGGCGGTCGGGTGAGGATGGGGGTCAACTGGGGGCGTCACGGTGTTCGATCAGATGGGCGATTTTGGTGGATGGGCGGTATCCGAGGGATGGCGGATCATAGCGAGCCACTGTGCGTCAGGTCGGGGGGCGAGGGGGCTCTCGCCCGCCTTGCTTGCCAGCCATGCCCGGCTGGAATACCAGCTAGTGCGCCACCCCACTGGGCTGCAGCACGGCCAAGCAAGGACAATGCCCTGCCTGGGTCAGGCTGCTTGCTCAGCCTTGCCCCCGGTTTCTTCGATGATTTTTTCGCAACACCACAAGAGCGCTGACGCATGAGCACACCCATCACCGGCATTTCCTCCATGGCCACCCGCCTGCTTCTGGCCGATCTGGCGGCCGCCTACCAGCAACAGTTCCAGGTGCCGGTGCAGTTCGAATCGCTGGGCGGTGTCGAGGCGGCCAAGAAGGTGCAGCAAGGCGAGGCGGTCGACCTGGTGGTGTTGGCCAGCGATGCCATCGACAAACTGATGGCCGGGGGCTTTCTGCTGCCGGCCAGCCGGCGTGACCTGGTGCGGTCTTCTGTGGCGATCGCCGTGCAGGCGAGGGCCGCTCTGCCCGATGTGAGCAGCGAAGCCGCCCTGCGCGCCAGCGTGCTGGCGGCCCGCAGCATCGGTTACTCCACCGGCCCCAGCGGCACGGCCTTGCTCAAGCTGTTCGAGCGCTGGGGCCTGGGCGACACCCTGAAAGACCGCCTGGTGCAGGCTCGCCCTGGCGTGCCGGTGGGCAGCCTGGTGGCCCAGGGCGAGGTGGCGCTGGGCTTTCAGCAGCTCAGCGAACTCAAAGACCTGCCCGGCATCACCTTGCTGGGCGGCATGCCCCCGGGGCTGGAGATCGTCACCACCTTCACCGGCGCGGTGCGCGCGGGGGCGGCGCAGGCCGCGGCGGCCCAGGCCGTGCTCGACTTCATGAGTGCACCGGCCCAGACCGCGCTCAAAGAGCGCCATGGCATGGAGGCTGCGCAGGCCTGATGCTGAACGAGCAGGTCAGGCCGTTCAGGTGGGGCGGGCGAGTCCGCGCGGCTCAGTCCAGCACCTGCCCGTCGTGCTCCACATAGGGCTGGTAAGGCCCGGTGCCGCTGTGTGAGGCCACCGCCGCCGGGATGAAGGCGCCTTGCTTCACGTCGAACACGTTCACCTGCCCTTGTTCGATCACGTAGTGCCAGCCGTTCAGCGTCAGGCGCCCGGCCTCGACCTCGCGGCGCACCATGGGGTAGTCCATCAGGCGCTCCAGTTGCAACACCACCGAGCGTTCCTCGGTGCGGCGCAGGGCCTCGGTGCAGGCCTGCACCGGCAACACGGCCTCGTGCAACAACTCCAGCCAGCTGCGCAAGGCCCTGGCCTCGTCCGGCACGCCCTCGTAGGCGGCGCGGATGGCGCCGCAGTGGCTGTGGCCGCAGACGATGATGCGCTCCACCCGCAGCGCCAGCACGGCGTATTCGACCGCCGCCATGGTGCCGTGCAGGCCCCGTGAGCCATCGTAGGGCGGCACCAGGGCCCCCACATTGCGCACGATGAACAACTCACCCGGGCCGGCCCCGGTCAGCAGGTAAGGCACCAGGCGTGAGTCCGAGCAGCCGATGAACAGGGTCTTGGGGTGTTGGCCCTGGGCCACCAGGTCCTGAAAGCGTTGCTGGTGCAGCGGAAAGTAATCGGATTGAAAGTGCCTCAGGCGCAGCAGCAACTCGTCGGCCGGCGGGGCGTCTGTAGCGGTCATGGCGGTGTCTTGGGGGCCAGATTGGGTGATGAGCGGCTTTGACAGGCAAGGCCAGGGTTTCAATTGGCACCGATTCTGGCGCCCATCGGCCCGGTTCCGACCGGGCCCGGGTGGCCGTTTCTTGCCCTGGATCAAGGCCAGGCCGCGTCAGCGGCTGGCCGGGCCGGGCCTCATTCGGGCTTGATGCCGGCCTCGCGGATCACCTGGGCCCATTTGGCAATTTCGGAGCGCTGGTGCGCCGCCAGTTGGGCCGGGCCCGCCACGATGGGTTCCATGCCCAGGGCACGCATGCGGGCCTGCACTTCAGGCAGGCTGAACACGCGCATCGCCTCGGTGGCCAGCCGCACCTGGATGTCGGCCGGCAGGCCGCCCGGGCCGAAGATGGCCAGCCACGAATCGGCCTCGAAGCCCTTCAGCCCTTGTTCGGCCAGCGTCGGGATGTCGGGGGCCGAGGCGCTGCGGCGCAGGCTGGTGATGCCCAGGGCGCGCAGCTTGCCCTCGCGGATCGAGGGCAGGGCCGAGGGCAGGTTGTCGAACATCAGCCCGATGTGCCCCGCCAGCAGGTCGGGCACGGCCATGGCGCGGCCACGGTAGGGCACGTGGTTCAGCTTCACGCCGGCCATGGCGTTGAACATTTCGCCTGCCACATGGGGCGAGGTGCCGATGCCGGGCGTGCCATAGCTCAGCTGGCCGGGCTGGGCCTTGGCCAGGGCCACCAGCTCGGCCACGTTCCGCGCGGGCACCGAAGGATGGGCCACCAGCACATTGGGGGTGGAGGCCACCAGCACGATGGGCGTGAAGTCCTTCACCATGTCAAACGGCAGGTGCGGGTAGAGGGAGCCGTTGATCGAGTGGGTGGCAATGCCGCCCATCATCACCGTGTAGCCATCGGGCTTGGCCTTGGCCACCGTCTCGCCGCCCAGGTTGCCCCCAGCCCCGGTCTTGTTGTCCACCACCAGGGGCTGGCCCAGCGAGAAATGCTCGGCCAGCAGGCGGGCCAGGGTGTCGGGCACGCCGCCGGGCGGAAAGCCCACCACGATGTGCACCGGCCGCTCGGGGTAGTGGGCGGTCTGGGCCAGGGCCGGGTTGAAAGAACTCCCCAGGGCTGCTGCCATGAGGGCCAGCCCAATTTTTTTGAATTTCATGTGTCGATGTCCGGATTGAAAACGCCTGCGGCCCACCGCGCGTCCATGCGCGGTGGCCGGGGCGCAACGATTATCCCGGGGTGATGGGCGGCCTTGACACGATCTCGCAGGCTTTTCTGCGGGGCTGCGTTCACAGCGCCCGCATCAGCCCGGACAAGCGCTGGATCAGCGGTGCAAACAGCTCGGACGAGGTGTTGCCATAGCCCAGCACCAGCCCGTTGTCGCTGGGCCCGGGCGGCAGGGCAAAGCCCGACAGCGCCGAAGGGGCCATGCCGTGTTGGCGCGCCTGCTCGGCCACCCCCTGATCGGGCCAGGCCGACCCGAAGCGCACGCACAGGTGCAGGCCGCATTGGCCACCCTCGATCTGGTGCGGCACGGCCAGGTGCTGCTGCAAGGCCTGGCGCAGTGCGCTCTGGCGGCTGCGGTACAGGCGGCGCATGCGCCCCAGGTGGCGGGCGAATTCGCCGCTTTCCATGAACTGCGCCAGCGCCAACTGGCTGTGGCGCTGGCCGCCGCGAAGCAGCTCGCCCAGCGGCCCCTGCAGGCTTGGCAGCAAGACCTCGGGCAGCACCAGAAAACCCAGGCGCAGCGAGGGGAACAGCGTCTTGCTGAAGGTGCCCACATACAGCACCGGGGCCTGGGGCACCAGGCCCTGCATGGCGCCGATCGACTCGCCGGCGTGGCGGAACTCGCTGTCGTAGTCGTCCTCGATCAGCCAGCAGCCGTGGCGGCGGGCGTCCTCCATCAGCTGCAGACGCCTGGACGCGCTCAGCACGGCGCCGGTCGGGTATTGGTGCGAGGGCGTCACGTAGATCAGGCGGGGCGGGTGCAAGGCCCAGTCTTGCGCCGTGGCGCACAGGCCCTCGCGGTCCACGGGCAGCGGGTGCAGCGTCAGGTCGGCGGCGCGCAAGGCGGCCTTGGCGCCCCGGTAACCCGGGTTCTCCACCCAGGCCCGGTCGCCGGGGTTGCTCAGCAGGCGTGCGCACAGCGACAGGGCCTCCTGGGCGCCTTCGGTGATCACCACCTGATCGGGGCTGCAGCGCACGCCCCGCGCCACGCTGAGGTGGCGCGCCACGGCAGCGCGCAGCGCGGGCTCGCCCAGGGGCTCGCCATAGGCCAGGGCACCGGGGCCGGCCTGGGTGATGGCCCGGTCCAGCGCGCGGCGCCAGGCCGCCAGCGGAAAGTGCGCCAAGGCCGGTACGCCGGGCCGCAGCGGCAGGCCGAACTGGGTGCCGGCCCCGGTGGGCAGGATCTGGGTCAGGCGTTGGGCCAGGCGTTGGGCCAGGTGTTGGTTCGGGTGGGGTGTCAGGGCAGGGCTTGCATCTCGCCGCTCCGGCACGTCCGGCAAGTTCGGCAAGTTCGGCAGCGTCGCCGCCTGCCTCGACCTGGTGCTGCCGGGCCGGGCCAGGGTGGCCACCCGGGTGCCCTGCCGGTCGGGCCGCAGGTAGCCCTCCGCGCTGAGCTGTTCGTAGGCCGCAATGACGGTGTTGCGCGACACGCCCAGGCCCTCGGCCAAGGCGCGTGAGCCCGGCAGGCGGCTGCCCGGGGCCAGGCGGCCTGCCAGGATGGCCTCTTGCAGGCGGCGGTGCAACTGGCGTTGCAGCGGCTCGGCATCGGCGCCGCGTTGCAGGGTGGCTTCCAGCAGCACCTGGGGCATCAGCAGGGCGGGGCAGGGCGACGATGAGGGCATGGATCTCCGCAGGGCTGAAACGCAGGCCCTGAATGGGCCAGTCGTGGCTCTGTCAAATCTGGTTGGCGTGGTACTTTTTAAGGTGCCACATCGGGGCTACTGTAACGTACCCGCTGGCGCTCTTCTGGTGCCGGTCGGGCTTTTCAACACGGCAATTTGCCCCTCACAAGGAACCCCGCCATGGCCCTCTGGCCCGCCCCGATCACGCTCCAAGGCAGCGCCTGCTCGCTGGAACCCTTGCACCCCGACCACCACGACGAACAGGTGGCTGCCACCCTGGACGGCGAGCTCTGGAAGCTCTGGTACACCGCGGTGCCCAGCCCCGAAGGCATGGCCGCCGAGATCCAGCGCCGGCTCGACCTGCAGGCCAGGGGCTCGATGCTGCCCTTCACCACCCGCGATGCCAGCGGCCGGGTCGCGGGCATGACCAGTTTCATGAACATCGATGCGGTGAATCGCCGCGTCGAGATCGGCTCGACCTGGACCCGGGCCTCGGCCCAGCGCGGGCCGTTCAACACCGAGTGCAAGCTGCTGTTGCTGGGCCATGCCTTCGAGGCACTGGACTGCATCGCGGTCGAGTTCCGCACGCACTTCTTCAACCAGCAAAGCCGGCGCGCCATTGAGCGCCTGGGCGCCAAGCTGGACGGCGTGTTGCGCAGCCACCAGCGCGCCGCCAACGGCACCTTGCGCGACACCTGCGTCTACAGCATCACCCAGGCCGAGTGGCCCACGGTCAAGGCCCATCTGCGCTGGCAACTCGACAAACCCCGGGCCTGAGCAACCCGGGCCTGAGAGAGCCCCGGCCTGCTGACGGCCTCAGCCCCCGGCGTAGCGGCCGGGGCGGTGGCTGATCCACAGAAACACGCCCATCACCACCGCGGCCAGCACCGAGTAGGCCACGCGCTCCAGCGGTACCACCCACAGGGCCGCCAGCAGCACGCTGCAATCGATCAGCAACTGCACCTTGCCGGCGCGCAGGCCATAGCGCTGCTGGGCATGCAGTGCCACGATGGTGGCCCCGCCCAGGCTGGATTTGTGGCGGGCCAGAAACAGGCAGCCCGTGCCCAGCAGCAGCCCGCCCAGCACCGCAGCGAACAGCGGGTGCAGGTAGTCCACCCGCATGACGTGCGGAAACAACTCGGTCAGCAGCGACAGCAGCGCCACCGAGCAGAAGGTCTTGAGCGTGAACTCGCGGCCCATGCGGGTCCAGGCAAACCAATAAAAGGGCAGGTTCACCACGAAGAACAGCTTGCCGAAGGACAGGCCCGTGGCGTAGTGCAGCAAGAAGCTGATGCCGGCCGTGCCCCCGATCAGCAAACCCGCCTGGTTGAACAGCATCAGGGCCATGGCCACGAACAGCGTGCCGGCAAACAAGGCCTGGGCATCTTCGAAAGTGCCGTGGCGCAGGGGCACAGGCAGGGGGGTGGACAGGGCGTCGGGCGCCAGGGTCGAGGTGGACGATGAGGGTGTCATGGCAGTGTCGGGTCGGCAGCTATCGGGTGGACAGTGCACGCAGGGGGGCGCCAGGCCCCTTATGGGGGTCACGGCATCAAGCCGCCTATTGTCGCCGGAATGCGTGAAATACTTAGTAGAAACCCTAGCATTTGCCGTGCCTGAACCGTTCCTCCGTCGGCGGCTTGTGAGGCCCCGGCTTGGTGCATGATGGCCCGCCGTCCTGACCGCCCTCACCATGTCTTCCGCCCACCATCCCACCCTGAACCCCGCCCGTCTGGTCGAGCTGGCTCTGGCCAACCCGGTCAATGCCGAGCTGATGCGGCGCCTGCCGGCGCTCGACCTGCCCCAGGGGCACCTCACGGCGGGTTGCCTGTTCCAGGCCGTGTGGAATGCGCAAACCGGCCGTGCACCGGGCTGGGGCGTGAAGGATTACGACCTGTTCTATTTCGACGACAGCGACCTGTCCTGGGCCGCCGAAGACGCCGTGATCCAGCGCGTGCAGGCCGCGGTGGCCGATCTGGGCGTGGTGGTGGAGGTGCGCAACCAGGCCCGGGTGCACCTTTGGTACCCGCAGCGCTTCGGTCTGGACTATCCGCCCCTGCGCGATTGCCGTGAGGGCATCGGCCGTTACCTGATCGCCTGCACCTGTGTCGGGCTGGACCTGGGCTCGGGCGAGCTGCATGCCCCCGATGGCTTGCAAGACCTGGCCGCCGGGCACCTGCGCATCAACCCGCGCTGGGCGCAGCCCGCGCTGTTCGCCGCCAAGGCCGCCAGCTACCAGGCCCGCTGGCCCTGGCTGACGGTACTGCCCCCGACCTGAGCCGGGGCGGGCGCTTGATCTGGCGCAAATCCGGCGCCGCCTGCTTTCATGGATCCGTCATGCGCGCTGCCCAGACTGGGCTGCATCGGCATGGATCGGTCTGAGCCGGCATCAAGGAACCCCATGGACAAGACATTGGCAGTGGCATCGTTGGGGCAGCAGCGTCTGTTGCTGCCGGTGTGGGTCAAGGCAGCGCTGGCGGCCAACGACCGTTTGAAGTTCTACCTTTCCACTCTGCAGGCCGCCAGCCAGTATGCCGATCACCCGCGTGAGCCCGCGCTGGACCTGAGCCGTGAGCTGGCGGCCGCCGGCCTGGGTGGCGAGACCTGGCTGCTGGACCTGCCCGGCGGCGCCAGCCGGGTGGATGGGCAACTGATGCTGCCCGAACTGGAGCGCCTGCGCGACGCCCTGCACGAAGACCTGGGCCTGATGGCCCGCCCGGTGCTGGCCCAGGCCGAACCGGCTGCGGCCGTGTCGCCGGCCCGGGTGCAGCATTGGCTGGACACCCTGGCCGACTTGCAGGGCGTGCGCCTGGAGGCCCTGCAATTGCGCCGCCTCACCCATGGCCAGCGCCAGGGCGGGCCCGAGGACGACAGCCTGCACCTGCTGGTGATGGACCTGCACAAGGCCATCAATCAGCTGGTGCCCCAGATGGCCAGCGAGCTGATGGCTGGCGCCCATGTCTGGCAGCTGGACGAGGCCGATCGCCCCCTGGTGCAGGCCTTCATGCGCGGCCTGCGCCGCACGGCCCCGCTCAAGTTCGATCACCCCGGTCTGGAGACGGCCGCCACCCGCGATGGCGCCCGCCTGCTGCTGCAAAACGACATCGGCACCAACGATGCCCATGTGCTGGTGATCCAGGTGCAGGAGCTGACCATCACGCTCACCTACTCTGACCTGCATCTGCGCCGCTTTGGCTTCTTTCAGGCCTTGCTGGCGCCGTTGGGCGCCAACTGGTCGGTGGTGGAAAGCCGCACCGAGGCCCAGCTCAACCAGGGGCAGGCCTACACCGTGGGCACCGCCACCTTCGCCTGTGCCGACCTGGCCCATCTGCAGGCCACCCTGGAGGGCCTGGGCGCCCGCATCGTGTTTTTGATCGACTGGAACCGGGCGCGCAAGCGACTGCTGAATTTCGTCAGCAAGCCGGCGGCAGAACAGCTGCTGCGCGCCGCGGCCGAGCAGGAGCTGGGCCACATGGCCTGGCTGCACGCCGGGGGCGAGCGCCTGATTTTTGGTGCCATGCAGACCGTGGGCGAGGGCGTCTTTCGCCTGGGCGACCGGCTTGACGAGGTGCTGGGCCCCGACCAGGCCAGTGCCTTTCTGCTGGACGTGATGCGCCTGGCCACCGAGGCCTTGCTGCATGGCCAGAGCCCCTCGCTGGTGGCCGACGAGGCCCGAATGCTGCTGGCCCGGCAGATGCAGCGCCGCAGCGCCGGCTTTGATCTGCTTGACGAGCACGCCGCCTATTGCCAGGCCCTGGCCCAGGCCGTCAGTGGTGCCCTGGACCACGGCCGCGACGGCCTGCAGGCCCAGGCGACCGAACTGGCCGCCCGGGCCAAGACCTGGGAGCGCCAGGCCGACCAACTGGTGATGCAGGCCCGTGAGCAGGCCGAACGCCAGCCCCGCTGGCAGGCGGTGTCGCGTCTGCTGGTGCTCAGCGACGACGTGGCCGATGCGCTCGAAGAGGCCGCCTTCCTCATCAGCCTGATGGCCGACCACCACCAGAAGGGCTGGAACCACGGGGTGCGCCAGGCCTTGTCGGCCCTGGCCCAGGTGGTGCAGCAGGCCACCCAGGACCACGTCAAGGCCTTGGCCATCGCCCGCAACCTGGGCAGTGACAGCGATCGCCAGGACCAGGATGAGTTTCTGACCGCCTCCTGGGCCGTGCTGCATGCCGAGCGCCGGTGCGACGACTTGTTGCGGCAGGCGCGGCGTGTGCTGCTGGCCGAGCTGCAGGATGCCGCCTCGCTGATGCTGGCCAACGACCTGGCCCAGACCCTGGAGCTGGCCTCGGACCGGCTGCTGGCCGCCGGCTACGGCCTGCGTGAACTGGCGTTCAACCAATCCGGGGTTCAGGCATGAGTGCGGGGGACGAGCTGTTCCTCATCGGCTGCCGTGCAGACGATGCAGCTGATTCAGCCGCGCTGGCTGGCGCTGAACGCATCGGTTTCAAGGCCTGGAACCTGGCCCGCATGGCCGCGCTCGGCCTGCCCGTGCCACCGGCCTTTGTGTTGGGCACGGCCTGGTGCGCCGATCCAGAGCGGCGCCGCCGCGCCAGTCAGGCGGCCACCTGGGGGCCGGGTCTGCAGGCCTTGCAGAGCGGGCTGGCCAGCCCGCTGCGCTTTGGCGATGCGCGCCGCCCACTGCTGCTGTCGGTGCGCTCCGGCGCGCCGGTGTCCATGCCCGGCATGATGGAGACCCTGCTCAACATCGGTCTGTGCGATGCCACCGTGCCCGGCCTGCTGCGCCAGACCGGGCAGCCCCGCCTGGTGTGGGACGCCTACCGCCGGCTGGTGGCCAGCTATGGCGAGGTGGTGGCCGGCCTGGAGGCGGCCCTGTTCGAGCCCGCCGCCGCCGGCCTGGGCGGTCAGCGCGATGAACGCGAGCTGGATTTTGCCGAGCTGCGTGAGCTGACCCGGCATCACCTGCAGGCCTTTGCCCGCGCGGCTGGCCGCCCTTTTCCGCAAGACCCCCGGCAGCAATTGGCCGAGGCCATTGGCGCCGTGCTGGCCTCGTGGCAGGCCCCCAAGGCGTTTGAGTACCGGCGCCTGCACCAGTTGCCCGACAGCTTGGGCACGGCGGTCACGGTGCAGGCCATGGTGTTCGGCAATGCAGGAGGGCGTTCGGGGGCGGGCGTGGGCTTCACCCGCGACCCCTCGAGTGGTGAGCCCCAGCCGTGGGTGGATTTTCTGTTTGACGCGCAGGGCGAAGACGTGGTCTCGGGCCGGCGCAGCGCCCCCGGCCACGAGGCCCTGGCCCGAGTGCTGCCCGAGTGCTGGGCCCAGTTGGTGCAGGCCACCCACACCCTGGAGCAGCACCTGGGTGACATGCAGGATTTCGAGTTCACCGTGCAGGAAGGCCGCCTCTACCTGCTGCAGACCCGCAGCGGCAAGCGCTCGGCCTACGCCACGGCCCGCATCGCGCTCGACATGCTCGATGAGGGCTTGATCACGGCCGATGAGGCGCTGCGGCGCACCACCGGGCTGGGCCCCGAGCAGTTGAGCCAGCGCCGGGTGCTGGCCGCCGATGGCCAGGCCCTGACGCCCGCGGCGGTGGCCGCCAGCGCCAGCCCGGGGGTGGTCAGCGGTGCGCTGGCCCTGGACGACGCCGCAGCCCGCAGCCTGGTGGCGCAGGGCCGGCCCGTGGTGCTGGTGCGCCGCGATGCCGAAACCAGTGACATCGCCACCCTGGAGCTGGCGCTGGGCCTGCTGACCCAGCGCGGTGCCCGCACCTCGCACGCCGCGGTGGTGGCGCGGCAGATGGGCAAGGTGTGCCTGGTGGGCTGTGAGGCGCTGCAGATCGACCTGGGCGCGCGCCGCATCGAACTGGGCCCGGTCACCCTGCACGAAGGCGACACCGTGTCGCTGGATGGCCATCTGGGCCAGGTCTACGCGGGGGCGGTGCAGACCCGCGATGAACTGCCCCAAGCCCTGCTGCAGCGGCTGGACAGGTTGCGGGGGGCTGGCAATCCGGGCGCAGGCGGCTAGTATTCGGGCAGAGCCAGGACTCAGTCGCCTGCTGCCCGCCACCCGTTGCCCAACCTCCACCATGACCCTGAGCCCCCCTCGACTTCCGCGTGCCTGCTGGGCTTTCTTTCTTGCGCTGCCCTGGCTGCTGCTGGCAGGCTGCTCCAGTGCTCCGCCGCGCCAGCCTGCCGACCCACTGTCTACCGTGGCCGTGCCGGCCGCCTTGTCCGAAGAGCAGAGCCAGGCTGTCACCGTCTATGCGCTGGGCCTGGTCGGCACACCGTACCGCTATGGCGGCAACACGCCTGATTCGGGTTTTGACTGCAGCGGCCTGATCCGCCATGTCTACGGCCTGCAGGCGGGCCTGCCGGCACCGCGCACGGTGGCGCAGCTGCAGGGCTGGGGTCATGCGGTGCCCATCGAGGCCTTGCGCACCGGCGACCTGGTGCTGTTCTCGAAGGGCGGGGCGCCGTCGCATGCGGGCATCTATGTGGGCGAGGGGCGCTTTGTGCATGCCCCGTCCACTGGTGGCCAGGTGCGGCTGGACCGCCTCAAGTCGGGCTACTGGGCGCAGCAGCAGGTGGCGATCCGCCGGCCTTGAGCCGGGGCCGGCGCGTCAGGGCCTCAGATTGACGCCGACCAGCGGTCGTTCCAGTCGCGGTTGGCTTCGATCTGGCGGCGATCGCGTTTGGTGGGGCGGCCCTCCTGCAGGCTGGCGGCCGGCTCGGGGGCCAGGCGCCGCTGCTCCTGGGCCCGTTCACGCGTGGCGATGCTTTCGGGGGTTTCCTGGTACAGCTGCTGGGCCACCGGGGCGGGGCCGCGCTGGGCACTCAGGCCCATCACCACCACCGTGCGGTGGATGGGGCCCTGGCGCAGGTCCACCGTGTCGCCGCAGCGCAGCTCGCGCGAGGGTTTGGCGTTGGCGCCATTCACCGAGACTCGGCCTTTGCCGATCTCTTCCACCGCGAGGCTGCGGGTCTTGTAGAAGCGGGCGGACCAAAGCCATTTGTCCAGCCGCAGGGAGGCAAGTTCGCTCATGGCGTGATTTTGCCTTGATCCGGCCCCCCCTTGGGTGCACCGGGCTGGGCCAGCGGCAGCCGCACGCAGGCGTCCAGCCCGGCCACGCGCTCGCCGGGCCCTCCCACCTCGCCGTCCTGGCGATTGAGCAGGGCAATGCGACCGCCCAGGGCACGCACGATTTCATGGCAGATGGTCAGGCCCAGGCCCGAGCCCCCGGGCACATCGCCGGTCCAGAAGGGCTGGAACAGGCGCTCGCGCTGGGCGCTGCTGATGCCCGGGCCCTGGTCGCTGACAGTCAGCGTCGCCTGGCCTTCGTCGACCCGCAGGGTGATCTGCAGGCGGGCGCCGTCCGGGCTGTGGCGGATGGCGTTGTGCAGCAGGTTGCGCACCAGCTCGCGCAGCATCCAGTCGTGGGCCAGCACGCACAGCGGCTCGTCCTGCAGCTCAAAGTCGAGGTTGCGCTCGGCCACCAGGGGGGACAGGTCCAGCGCCACCTCGCGCACCACGTGTGACAGGTCCAGGGCCTGGGTGTCGGTCTGCTGGCGCAACTGCTCCACCTTGGCCAGGGCCAGCATCTGGTTGGCCAACTGGGTGGCCCGTTCCACGGTGGCGTTGATTTCGACCAGGGCGGTCTGGGCATCGACATCGCCGCGCAGGGCCGATTGCACCTGGACCTTGAGCACCGCCAGCGGCGTGCGCAACTGGTGCGAGGTGTCGCGCACAAAGCGCTTCTGGTGGTCCAGCAGGTTCTGCAGCCGCGCCATGAGCTGGTTGGTGGCGTCGATCAGCGGCAGCAGCTCGCGCGGGGCGTCGGGGGCCCGGATGCGCGTCAGCTCGCCTTCGGGGCGCTGCTGCAGCTCGGCACTGATGCGGCGCACCGGCCGGGTGGCGCGCTGCACCACGGCAATGACGATCACGATGACCCCGGCCACCAGCAGGCCCTGGCGCAGCAGCGAGGCGATCATGATGTCGCCCACCAGGGTCTGGCGCAGGCCCAGGGTCTCGGCCACCTGCACCATGGCCATGCCGCGCCCATGCTCGCTGACCACCGGTTGCAGCAGCACCGCCACGCGCACCGGGTCTCCTCGGTAAAAGTCGTCGTAGAAATCAACCAGCGCCGAGTAGGGGCTGGGCGGCAGGCCTTTGCCGGGCCAGGGGGGCAGGGCCTCAAAGCCACCCACCCAATCGCCGTTCATGTCTGACACCCGATAAAACATGCGGCTGCGCAGGTCGGTTTCGAAGGCCTCCAGTGCGGCGTGCGGCACGCTCACCTGCAGCTTGGCCTGGGCGTCGTAGCCTTCGACCGTGAGCAGCTCGCCGATCGATTTGGCCGAGGCCAGCAGGGTGCGGTCGTAGGCGGTCTGCACCGCCTGCCGGGTGTCGATGTAGAGGGTGAGGCTGTTGATCAGCACATACACCCCGATGGGCAGCAGCAGGCCCAACAGCAGGTAGCGGCGCAGCGACAGGCGGGTGGGGCGCGGGCCGGGGTGTGCCGGGCTCATGGTGCGGCCTTCAGCAGGTAGCCCAGGCCGCGCAGCGTCAT
This sequence comes from Curvibacter sp. GW821-FHT01G03, assembly GCF_059422285.1. Classification (NCBI taxonomy): domain Bacteria; kingdom Pseudomonadati; phylum Pseudomonadota; class Betaproteobacteria; order Burkholderiales; family Comamonadaceae; genus Curvibacter; species Curvibacter sp. GW821-FHT01G03. The sequence goes on along the minus strand of NZ_JBWKWP010000007.1, from coordinate 223,171 downwards.
CAGGTTGACCTGGGCCTGGCTGAGCTTTTTGCGCAGCCGGTACACCACCACCTCGATGGCTTCGATCTGCACCGAGTCGTCGCCCGGAAACACCAGGGCGAACAGGCGCTCTTTGCTGACGGCGTGGCCGGGCCGGCTCATCAAGGCCTGCAGCAGGGTCTGTTCACGCGGGGTCAGGTCCAGCACCTCGTCGCCGAGGTAGAAGGCGCCGTTTTCTTTGTCGAACTCCAGGTCGCCCAGGCGCTGGCGGCTGGGGGGCGCGCTTTGGTCGACCGGCTGCAGGCGGCGGTACAGGGCGCGCAGCCGGGCTTCCAGTTCGTCCAGGTCGAAGGGCTTGGCCAAGTAGTCGTCGGCCCCGCTGTTGAGGCCGATCACGCGGTCGCCCACGGTGCCGCGCGCGGTCAGGATCAGCACCGGGGTGCGCAGCCCGGCGCGGCGGGCGCGTTCCAGCACATGCAGGCCGTCGAGCCCGGGCAGGCTCAGGTCCAGCACCACCACATCGGGCTGGCGTTGCAGCCACAGGTCCAGCGCGGCCGCCCCGTCGGCACAGATGCTGACCTCGATGCCATGCCTTGACAAGGCACGTTGCAGCGCGGTCTGCATGGAGCGGTCATCTTCGATCAGCAGGAGTTGCATGCGGGCACCGGTTGGCAGCAGGCCAGGTCTTTCTGGTCCGGGGCACGATCATAAACAGAGGGCGGCTTGCTCTTGGACAGCCGATTGACAGCTGCGATTTCTACGATCGCGCGGCAGTCCTCCAAGACGCATAGCCCCATAGGAGACATTTGAAATGAACAAAACAACCCTGGCCCTGGCGGCCGCAGCCCTGTTGGCCACCACGGGCGCCAGCGCCCAATCGGTCGAGATCTTCGGCCTGATCGATTCCGGTTACCTGCGCGTGAACAGCGACGGCAACGGCTCCCTCAGCAAAGCCAACAGCGACGGCAACCTGTCCAGCCGCCTGGGCTTTCGCGGCTCGGAAGACCTGGGCGCCGGCCTGAAGGCCAGCTTCTGGCTGGAAGCCGCCCTCAACCCCACCGATGGCAGTGCCGGCACCACCAGCACCACCAACCAGCCCGGTGGCTCGGCCGGCGGCGGCGGTCTGGCCTTTGGCCGTCGCTCCACCGTCAGCCTCAGCAACCAACTGGGCGAACTGCGCGTGGGCCGCGACTACACACCGGGCTTCTGGAACCTCTCCGCCTTCAGCCCCTTCGGCACCAACGGCATCGGCTCCACCGGCTTTCTGTTCTACCCGGTGCCCAGCGCGGCGCGCATCACCCATGTGCGGGCCTCCAACTCGGTGGGTTACTTCCTGCCCAAGCTGGGTGGCTTCTATGGCCAAGCCATGGTGGCCTCCGGCAATAACCCGTCCACCGCGGGCGTGAAGAGCGACGACGGCAACGTGACCGGCTTGCGCCTGGGCTACGAAGCCGGGCCTTTCAACATCGCCCTGGCCACCAACCGCACCCAGAACGTGTCGATTGGCAACTACAAGCAGAACAACCTGGGTGCCAGCTACGACTTCGGCCCGGTCAAGGCCATGGCGCTGTGGGGTGAGAACGTCACCGCCACCACCAAGACCAGCACCAAATTGATCGGTGCCCATGTGCCCGTGGGCGCGGGCCAGATCCGCGTGGCCTACTCGACCTTGAGCGCCAAGGGCGTGGCCAACGATGCCAACCACCTGGCCCTGGGCTATGTGCACAACCTGTCCAAGCGCACCGCGGTGTACGGCCACTACGCCCGCATCAGCAACAAGAACAATGGCACGGCCTTTGATCTGGGCCAGGGCGTGACGCGTGCCGGTGGCAGCAGCACCGGCTACGAGTTCGGTATCCGACACACCTTCTGATCGACTTCCCCCCGGCATGGGCCGGGGCACGGTTTCCCTTTTGGAGCGGGCACAATGGTCGCGGGCGAGTTGCCGGGATCGTCGGCCCGTCCATGACAGAGCGGGAAACCTCATGATGCGTCGAAGCCATTTCATCCGATCGTTGCCGGGCATGGCCCTGGGCGGCAGCATGGCTGCGGGCGCAGTCCCGGCGCTCGGAGGCCTGCGCATCATGGTGCCAGCCAACCCTGGCGGCGGCTGGGACACCACCGCCCGGGCCTTCGGCAAAGCGCTGCTCGACAGCGGCGGCGCCACCTCTGTCCACTACGACAACAAGGGCGGCGCGGCCGGTGCCATCGGGCTGGCCCAGTTCATCCACACCCGCAAAGCCGACCCGCGGGCACTGCTGATGATGGGCTCGGTCATGCTGGGCGGCCTCATCACGACCAAGCCCCCGGTGTCCTTGTCGCAGGCCACGCCGCTCGCCCGCCTGGCCACCGAGTACAACGTGTTCGTGCTGCCAGCGAACTCGCCATTCAAATCGATGGCAGAACTGCTGGCGCAGCTGCAGAAGGACCCGGCCAGCGTGAAGTGGGGCGGCGGCTCGCGCGGCTCGACCGAGCACATTGCCGCGGCCTTGATCGCCCGGGCGGTGGGCGTCGATCCGAACCGCCTTCAGTTTTTGCCTTTCCGCGGCGGGGGCGAGGCCACGGCCGCGGTGCTGGGCGGCAATGTCACGGTGGGGGGCAGCGGTTACAGCGAGTTTGCCGAGTCCATCCAGAGCGGGCGCATGCGCGCCATTGCTGTCACCTCACCTCAGCGCCTCAAGGGGCTGGAGGTACCCACCCTCAAGGAGCTGGGCCTGCCGATTGAGATCGGCAACTGGCGCGGTCTGTACGGCGCCCCCGACATCTCGCCGGCCCAGCGCCAGGGCCTGATCGAGCAGATCGTGGCCGCTGCACGCCATCGCAGCTGGCAGGAGATGCTGGACAGGCATGCCTGGACGCCGGCCTTGCTCACGGGGGATGCCTTCAGCCAGTTTGTGGACGACGAGTTCAGCAGCCTGAGGCTCACCCTGATCAAGTCCGGCCTGCTGTGAGCTGCGCCGGCATGGGTTGACCCGCCGCATCCCTGCGACTTGCCGCGCTACCATCGCGCCATGCCAGCGCCATCCCATTCCGAGCCCGCCGAGGCCGCCGAGGCCACCATGGACCCCGTGCCTGTTCCGCCATCCCCCGATGCCTTGCCGCTGGACGGTGACAGCATCCTGGCCCTGGCGGCGCAGTCGATGTTTCACCTGTTTTCGAGCATCAGCCAGGGCATGTTCCTGGTGGACCGCAGCGGGTGCATCGTGTGGGTCAACGAGGGGTATCGGCGCTTTTTGCCAGCCCTGGGTTTTTCGTCGATCGACCAGTTTCTGGGCCACCGTGTCGAGGATGTGATCCACAACACCCAGATGCGCCGCGTGCTGGAGACTGGCGAGCCGATCCTGATCGACCTGCTGACCAACAAGGCCGGCACCTTTGTGGTCAGCCGACTGCCGCTGCGCGACGACGTGGGTGGTGTGATCGGGGCCATCGGCATCGTGCTGTTCGACCACCCCGAGACCACGCTCAAGCCCCTGATCAGCAAGTTTGCCCGTCTGCAGCAAGACCTGGACGATGCCCGCCGCGAGCTGGCCGTGCAGCGCAAACGCCAGCTCAGCGCCCCCGATGGCGAACGCCGCGCCAAGTACACCTTTGCCAGCTTTGTCGGCACCAGTGCCGCGGCGGTGGAGGTCAAGCGCCAGGCACGCCGTGCCGCGCAGTCGGCCAGCCCGGTGCTGCTGCTGGGCGAGACCGGCACCGGCAAAGAGCTGCTGGCCCACGCCGTGCATGCGGCCTCGTCGCGGGCGAGCGGGCCTTTTGTCAGCGTCAACATCGCCGCCGTGCCCGACACGCTGTTGGAGGCCGAGTTCTTCGGCGTGGCCCCCGGCGCCTACACCGGCGCCGACCGCAAGGGGCGCGACGGCAAGTTTCGGCTGGCCGACGGCGGCACCTTGTTCCTCGACGAGATCGGCGACATGCCCCTGAACCTGCAGGCCAAGCTGCTGCGCGCCCTGCAGGAGGGCGAGATCGAGCCCCTGGGCTCGAACCGCCTGCTGCCCTTTGACGCCCGGGTGATCGCCGCCACCTCGCGCGACCTGCTGGCCCTGGTGCGCGAAGGGCGGTTTCGCGAAGACCTGTACTACCGCATCGGCGTATTGCCCATCCGTGTGCCCCCGCTGCGCGAGCGCGCCAGCGACATCGTGGCCCTGGTCGAGGTGCTGGGCGAAGACATGGCGCTGCGCAACGGCAGCCCCCCGCCCGAGCTCACCCCCCAGGCCCTGGCCCTGCTGCAGGCCCAGCCCTGGCGCGGCAACATCCGTGAGCTGCGCAATGTGCTGGAGCAGGCCGCCCTGCGCAGCGAGGGCGGCCCGCTGGACCTGGAACTGCTCAACCGCGTGTTGCAGGACTCGGGCCTGACCCCGGTGCACCCGGCGCTGGCCAGTTGCTCCCAGACCCCGGCACCGGCGGCTGGCATGCCGTCCCTGGGAGGCACCTCGTCGACGGCTGTGCATCAGAGTCAGCGGCCTGCCAGCCTGCGCCCCCTGGCCGAGCAGGTTGCCGAGTTGGAGCAGCAGGCCATCGCGCAAGCCATGCAACATACGGGTGGCAACAAGGTGGCTGCTGCCAGGCTGCTGGGCATCTCGCGCGCCAAGCTCTACGAACGCCTGGGCGAGTCGCGCTGAGTGCTGTGCGCGGAAAAAGACCTGAGCCAGGTCCTAACGACGTCCCTTGTGGCTGGCGCGGCCCTGCTGCTGCCAGTAGGTGAACTCGTCTTCGTGCACCTCCAGGTCCAGCTCCATCACCCGGGCTTGCAGGCGTTCCTGGGCATCGGCCACACCCTGGTTGTAGATCGTTGGCCCGATCTCGGTCAGAAAAAAGCCCAGCAGCGCCCCGGCGGCGATATTGCCGATGGGCTCGTCCATGTTCTCCCTGAAATAGCGCTCAATCGAGGCGATGGCGAGGGTGCGGGCTTCTTTGCTGATGTCGATGGGCATGGGGGTGTCTGTGTCGGGTGGGCTGTCGGGCAGACCGCCATTCGGTAGTAGCGGTTCTTCGCTTCAATCAGCGTGTTGGTGTCCAGCAGATAGGTCATGCGTCGAGTTGTTCAGCCAATTCACGGATCTTGGCGGGCTGAACCCCCAGCAACTTGCCCGCCTCACGAAGCAACAGTCGACCGCTGAGCGTCTCGGCGATCACCGCGCGGGCAAACAGGGGGCTGATCTTGGCCACGGCATTTCGGTAGAAATTGCCACCCCCCTTTTCTGCTGCGCGAAAGGCCTCCAGCTCGGCACGGTAGAAGGCCCCATAGCGCTCTGGCGCGATCAGACCCAGATCCATGGCACGCCGAAGGATGACCAGGCGGCTGACATGAAAACGACGTGCCAACTCAGCGACACGGGTGCTCAGGTCTTCTGAGGCCAAGGGCCAAAGCTTGGCAAACAGCTCGGAGGGAGCCAGAAACTCGCCGGCCACTGCGTTGCAGAACACTTCTTCGCGACGGGTGTTGCCGGGTGCGGTGTCAGAGACTCCGCTGCTGCCCAGCCAGACATGGGTCAATTCGTGCAGCAGGGTGAACAAGCGCGCCGAGGGAGCATCGCTGCTGTTGATGAAGACCACAGGGGCCAGCGGATGGCTGACGGCAAAGCCCCGAAACTCGGCGACATCCAGCTTGCGGCGGGTGTTGTTGCCAACGATGCCACTGCGCATGACCAAGATGCCGGCATCCTCTGCCGCTTTGATCAGAAGGCGGTGATAGGGCTCCCAGTGGCCGACCTGGGGTTCTGGTGCCAGTTTGAGGGTCGAGCGGATGTCTTGCGCAACCTGTATCACGTTCGACTGGGTGCTGAAACGCCCTACATACGGCAGCTGCGCAGCCCCTTGCTCTTGCAGGAACTCCACGTACCAGGCTTGCCGCTGCAAGGCTCGACGAACCGTCTCCATGAGGTTGACGCTGGGCTTGCCAACCAGCGTGCCACCCAGGGTGCGCAGGTCGGGCAGCAGCGGCTCATCGATCGGGGCCTGCCTCAGGAACAGGTAACCGAAGGGGGTATGCAAGCTGCTGGCAATCTGCTGCGCCTGTTTGAAGGTCGGTTGCCACTCCCCATCTTCCCAGCGCTGAAACTGTTCGGGCGCGACGCCAGCGGTCTGGGCCGCCGCGCTGACATCCAGGCCGACGCGATCACGCGCCCAGCGGAGCATCGCCGGGTTGTTCAGAGCGTGTGGATGGGCCATCCAAAGATTCTAAGCAGCCAGACATCACGCCGCAGCCCTTGCAAAGCCTTGCGGCCTGCTGGCCATCGGAGGCTGCCGCCTGCATGCCCTCATTCGGGCAGATGGCAAACCGCCTCGATGTTGTTGCCCTCGGGGTCGATCACAAAGGCGCCGTAGTAGTGGGGGTGGTAGTCGGGGCGCAGGCCCGGCGCGCCGTTGTCTCGCCCGCCCGCGGCCAGCGCGGCCTGGTAGAAGGCGTCGACCTGGGCGCGGTTGGCCGCGCGCCAGGCCAGGTGGCAGCCCGTGGTGGCCGGCGCGCCACCATAGGGCGAGGGGCCATCGATGAACCACACATCGGTCTTCTTGCCCTCAGGCTCGTGGGGGTCGGGGTAGGCAAAGCCCAGAATGTTCATGCCAAAGTTGCCCTCAAAACTCAGGCTGTAGCCCAAGGGGGCGAGGGCGGCGCTGTAAAACGCCTTGGCACGCGCGATATCGGTCACGCGGAAGGTCATGTGGTCGATCATGGTGGCTCCTTGAATGTTGTTTGTTCACATTGAACTGTATAAATGTACAGTTCAATGTGGGGAGTGTGCAAGGGCCAAGATCAGGAATTGGGGGGCAGCAGCAGAGCTGCAAGCCGCCGTTTGCTGACCGCCCTCAGAGGCCGCACCAAAGCCTCTCAAAGCCCCTCAAATCGCATTCACCAGCGGCAGCAGATCTGCCAAGTGCTGCCGCCCCAGCGGCGTGAGCTGCAAGGCCCGCTCGCCGGGGTGGCGGCGCAGCCAGCCCTTGTCGAGGCATTGCGCCAGCAAGGCCTTGGGCAGCAGGCCGGCCAGGTGGTCGCGCCGCTCTGACCAATCCAGGCAGCGGTAGGCCAGGCGCGGGCGGCTGGTGGCCTGGGCCCTGGCCAAGCCCCTCAACTCAAAGCCAAGTTCCCCCAGCCCCTCCTGCCCCGGGGCCGTGAGGTGGTAGGCATCGCCCACCGGCGCCAGCCATTGCCTGGCCAACAGCTCAGAAAACAGCGCCACCCCCAGCTGCCCCGCCAGGTGCCCGTAGCAGCAGCGGGCAAAGCGCAGGCGCTGGCGCGCGGGGTTGGCCCAGGTGGCCTGGTGGGTGTGGCGCTCGGCGATCAGGGCCATGGCCTCCAGGGCGTGGGCCACCTCGTCGTCTTTCAGGCGAAAGTACCGGTGCCGACCACGCTGCTCGCACACGATCAGATCGGCCTGCAGCAACTTGCCCAGGTGCCCGCTGGCGGTGGCGGGCGATACCGACGCCGCCCGAGCCAGCTCACCCGCACTGGCGTAGTCACCCGCCAGCAAATAGCACAGCATGCGCGCCCGGGTGGCGTCCGCAATGATGGCGGCCACACTGGCCAGGCGAGGCTCAAACGGCGTTGCGTTCATGGGGTGGATCAGGGGCTGGACGGAGGCAGCAGAAAAGCGTTGGCGTCTGCCGGGGCCTCGCTGCGCTGGCTCAAAGTGTAGTCTCGCAGCACCTGCGCCACCCGGATGCGGTAGTCGGCAAACACCGCCGCGCGTCCCTCGGCCTGTCCCGCCCGGTGCTCGGCGTGCTGGCGCCAGGCCTGCACGGCCGCCTCGTCGCGCCAGAAGCTCAGCGACAGATACTCGCCCGGGTCGGCAAGGCTTTGGTACCGCGCCACCGACACAAAGCCATCGATGCGCTCAAGCTGCTCGCGCAGCGCCGCCGCGATCTCGAAGTAACGTGGCGCCTGCCCCGCTAGCGGCCGCACCTCAAAGATCACGGCGATCATGCCGCCCCCTCCAACCACCCCGTGGGCGCCCGCAGGTAGCTGCTGTCGACCACCTCGGGAAAGGTGCGCTGCTCCTTCAAGATGAAGCGCTCGCGCTGCGCAAACGCAAAATTGGCCACGGCCTCAGCGTCTTCACGCAAGCGCTGCCGATAGGCCTCGTAGGCCGCCAGGCTGCTGAACGAGACCAGCCCCCAGGCCTCGACATTGCTGCCCTCATGCGGCAAAAAGTAGCCCAGCAAATGCCCGCCCAGGCGCGGAATGATGCGTGCCCAGTTATCGGCATAGGCCTTGAACAGGTCTTTTTTGAAAGGGTCGATCTCGTAACGGATGAAGCAGGTGAGGGTCATGTGAAAACGCCTGGGTGGGTTGGTGATGACCAGGAGTTTGGGTGGGGGAGGGGGCTGGATGGTTTGGTGGGTGGCGAAGTGTTGGAGGGGTGTGACTAGCGAGGAATCCTTGGCGGTTCGACCAGAAGGCGCGACGGGAGGTCAAGTGGCCCCGAATGCGCTGCAAACATCGGCGCGATGCTGGTGGTCGGCTATCGCACGGGAATACAGCGCGTTTAGGATTGGGTTGATGGGCTACGTTTTGGCGCGGCGGGCGCGGCGGGGCGGGGGGTGGTGGGGCATTGGTGCCCGCGGGAGGTGATTGCACAGGACTGGCGTGCGTCGGCGGTGGTGCGGGAGGGGGTGGCTGGTTTAGGCTGGTTGAAGTCTTTCGCGTGCTGATCGCGGACAGGGACTATCGAGCATGAGCGGTCATCTGCTTGAAGCGCATCAATATTTGGTGCAGGCTGAGGCTTACCAACTGCCGCTTCACGGCACGCCTGTGCTTGAGATCGAATTCAAAATGCTATGCACGACACCGCTGGTAGCGCAGTGGCATTTGGGTGTCACAATTTCCAACGGCTCAAGGGTGTCTAGGAAACTTGGGGCTACTCAGTCAGCGGTCCGCTACACACAAACATGAGGGAGAGGAATGACAAAAACGACTAAAGAACAGCGACGCAAGAAGAGAAAGGAAAAAGAGTTGCTGAGTCAGAAGCGACGGCAGGCTGCGCGAGGGAAACGTGTTGCTCCTTGGGAAGCACCCAAGATGAAAATGTTTCAGCTGCCACAGTTGCTCAAAGATGGCGTGCCCCTTGAGCAACGACTCGATCTCATGCGATCAATCGGGAAGGACGCGGGGGTCAAGTTCGCCGCCCTTTACCCACAAACCACAAAATGGGTCACCCAGTACGACCCAGTCTACGTACTTTCGATGTGTGCCTTCTACCTGATCGCGTCCCCGGAGGGAACTGATCGCGAGGCAACGGGAGAGCTTGAGTTTCATCATCACTATTTGGAATTGCTCCAAGCATTCGCTCTTTGCCAGCTTAGAAATCGTTCCGTGCAGCCACTGCGTGAGCAGTTCCTCGTGCTTAAAGACCACATGCAGGAGGTTGGCAAGCACATGTCGCTTCGGAGTCTCGAAATACCAGAGCGGCTGACATCAGATGAAGAAATCAGCGCCTATAGGCTTCGGACCAAGATGATGAGTCAGACAACAGCGGTTCGGAACTGGGCCTATATGCACCAGATGACCAAAGTTCTCCTTGACCTTGCACATTCGATAGAACCTGCATTTGAGGCTGCCTATGGAGTAGCGCCGCATCGGTTCTTCAGCATGCTGCTGCAGATCGCGGAGGAGGTGCAAGATCGGCTCGACGACTACATGGCAAAGATGCGGAAATGCGCGGCTCAGCGTGATTCCCTCGCAATCATCGCGGCATACAACGACGCCTTCCCTGAGAACATACCGATTACTGAAGAGCAGGCTGCATGGCTCTGGAAGGAGTCCGGGAAGAAACGGCTGAATCTGCTGTCGATGCTGATGATGCATGCTGAACTCAAGCTCGCAGACGTCTACTCGTTTTCCATTGACCGGGCGCTTGAAATTGCCGGGGAGGGGACAGACAAAGCGGCGCTGCAAGCTCTGTTGGAGAAAATCTCGTTTCGCTTCGGCGATCTGGCGAACGCGAACAAAGAGCATTTCGTGCTCTCAAATCCCGTACTTGATCGCCCATTCATCAGTCTTGAAGATGGAACCTACTTCTCTTCGGTATGGGGCGTCTTGCCTCACCTTTTGCTTGACATCCTAGAAGATCTCGTTTGGGAAGACAAAGGGCTGCGAGATCTGTACACGAAGTCAAAGGCACAATATCTTGAGGATGAGCTCGAACGAATCGTTCGAGCAGGCTTCCCAAACGGGCAGGTGTTTACCGGTAGCACATGGCAGACCAGCACTGGAGTAACCTACGAGAACGATCTGACCGTGGTCATTGACTCGTTCGCCATCGTCTTTGAAGCCAAATCTGCCTCCGTAAGCGATCCGGCAAGACGCGGGGCTCCATCGCGGTTATCAGAAACGTTGAGGGAGTTGATCGAGTCACCTTCAGAACAGGCACATCGTTTCATAGAGCGGCTGAAAAGCGAGCCCGGCATCCACAAGTTCAGAACCAAAAGAGGTGTGGTGAACGAGATTGATAGCGGAGCAATCAAGCACTACATACCGATCGGTGCAACGCTCTCACATCTCGGATCGATTGGTTCTAACCTGAAGAAGCTGATCGCCGCCGGGATCATCGACAAGAAGTTGGAGGATCTGGCACCGTCAATCAGCATCACTGATCTTGAGTCGGTCTTCGAGCTGCTTACACGCGAGGTAGAAAAGGTCCACTACCTAGCGCGTCGGCGTGAATTCGAAGCACACATGGACTACGAGGGAGATGAGCTCGATCTGCTTGGCTTCTACTTGGACAACGGTTTCAACATTGGGGACACGGAGTACAGCAAAGACGTCATTTTGAACATGCTACTGAAGTCCAAAGAGTTGGACCCGTATTTCATAGGATCTCGCGAAGGACGTCCCGTACCAAAGCCACGGCTTGCGATGACCGATTGGTGGGACGCGATCCTGAATCGGGTGAGCGAGGCAAGGTTCGAAGGTTGGCTTGAGACCGGTTTCATCTTACTCAACACGACAAAGGAGGACCAAGAGAAGTTCGAGGTTGAGTTCAAAAAATTGTCAAGGCGGGTTCAGGAGGGCACGGCAAGTCACTCCCACAACTGGGTGGTCTGGGAAACAGGGCCTACGCGACGACGTTACGTTATCGTGGGCTACCCCTATGTCGTGGCTAACAGGGAGCAGAGAAATTCCATACTTGCCGAGACAATTGAAATCGATGCTAATACGGACGCGCGTGGTGTTGCAGTCATCGGTGTGAACATAAAGCACCCGCATTACCCATATGACGTTCTAGCGCGGCGTGTTACAACCAACTTGTTTGACACACTGACCTTAGACGCAAGTGCTACTTCGTCTGAGGATGTGGGGGCTTGATAAGCCCGTCACCGTGGGGGCTCGTTGTGCTGCACGAGTACTTTCAAGTGCCTCAAACGATACCATGCGAATTGCTCGTTCCCTGGGTTTCAAGCCCGTCAACACGCCGGTATGGAGCCCACAAAGCAACGGCATGGCAGAGAGTTTCGTGAAGACCTTCCGACGCGATTACGTGAGCAGAATGGACCTCATCGATGCCACACTGGTTCTGGCCCAGTTGCCAGCGGCGTTCGAGCACTTCAATGAGGTGCATCCCCATTCGGGCCTGAAAATGCGCTCACCGCGTGAATTCAGGCAACATCGCCAGCGTATGGGCCAGTCAAACGGCTAGGCGCTCAATTGCGAATAGACCGTGTCCAGTCATACGGGGCAATTTCACGACGAGGTTTGACAGCCTCTTGAACCACTGCAGAAAAGCGTGTTGCCCACCGGCCTGACGAAGCTTCCACTGTCAGCACCGGTCTGGTGACATGGTGTGTTTGCACGTATTCAACGAACGAGGCTCTGCATGTCAAAACCGAAACGCCATCCAAACAAGCCAGCCCCAGCCAGGCAGCGCCGCGTCAGCCGGCATCCTCATTCGGCAGACCAGCCGCATGAGTCCCCACGGCGGGTGGCCATGCCCCACATCCTCGCCATCGCCGACGCCCTCTACCCCGTGCGCGAAGCCGCGCAGGCCTATGGCGCGCTGGCGCATTTGTTGATGAACCAGCCCCATGACCACAACGACACGCCCGAGGCGGCTCAGGGGGCCTTGGGCTGAGTGAGTGAGCCACTTTTGGGTGGTGGGTGGTCTCAGGCGGCCTCAGGCCGCACTTTGTCGAGCCAGCATCAGGTCCAGGTTCTGCACTGCGGCGCCTGAGGCGCCTTTGCCCAGGTTGTCGAACACGGCGGCCAGCAGCACCTGGTCGGGGGCATCTTGGCCCAGCACGGCCAGGCGCAGTTGGTTGCTGCCGTTGAGGGCTTCGGGGTCCAGGGTCTGCAGGGCTTGGGCTTGGTCTGGGCTCAGCAGCTCGATGTGGCGGTGGCCGGCGTAGTGGCGGGCGAGGGCCTGGTGCAGGGTGGCGGCGTTGGTGCCGGGGGCCAACTGGCGCAGGTGCAGGGCCACGGTCAGCACGATGCCTTGCCTGAAGGCGCCGTAGGCCGGCACAAAGGCGGGGCGGGTGCTCAGGCCGGCGTGCTGCTGGATCTCGGGGGTGTGCTTGTGCTGCAGGCCCAGGCCATACACCTGCAGGGCAGGGGGGCGCTGGCCTTCGGATGTAGCGTTTTCAAAGGCCTGCACCTGGGCGCGCCCGCCGCCCGAGTAGCCCGAGATGGCGTGGATGTTCAGTGGGGTGTCGGCCGGCAGCAGGCCGGCTTGCACCAGGGGGCGCAGCAGGCCGATGGCGCCGGTGGGGTAGCAGCCGGGGTTGCTCACGCGGCGGGCCTGGGCGATGCGCTGGGCCTGGCCCGGGGCCATCTCGGCAAAGCCGTAGACCCATTGCGGGTCGGTGCGGTGGGCCGAGCTGGCGTCGATCACGCGCACGGCGGGGTTGCGGATGGTGGCGGCGGCCTCGCGGGCCGCGGCGTCGGGCAGGCAAAGGATGGCGATGTCGCAGGCGTTGATGGCCTCTGCGCGGCGTGCCGGGTCTTTGCGCTCGGCCTCGGGCAGGGTCAGCAGGCGCAGGTCGGTGCGGCCGCGCAGCCGCTCATGGATCTGCAGGCCGGTGGTGCCTTGGTCGCCGTCGATGAAAACAAGGGGGTGCATGACGTTTCTCCTGGTGGGTTGGCCCGCATCTTCCAGCCCTGACTAGAATAAGAAAAGTTGAATTTCATGAAGAGTTTGTTTGTGATTTCTGAATGTCATGCGTGAACTGAGCCTGGACCGCCTGCGCACCCTGGTCGCCATCGTCGACCTGGGCTCGTTCGCCGCTGCGGCCCGTTCGCTGAACCTGGCGCCGCCCACGGTCAGCTTGCATGTGGCCGAACTCGAAGAGCGCATTGGTGCGCCACTGCTGCTGCGTCAGCGTGGCCAGGTGCAGCCCTCGGGCATTGGCGACACCTTGGTGGCGCGGGCCCGCTGCTTGTTGGCTGATGTCGATCAAACCCTGGACGAGCTGCGCGGGCAGGTTGAGGGGCGCACCGGGCGCGTGCGCCTGGGGGCCTCCACCGGGGCGATTGCCCACTTGCTGCCACAGGCCCTGGAGCAACTGGGCCGCGAGCACCCGGGCATCGACGTGCAGGTGGCGGTGCTGACCTCGCAAGAGACCCTGTCGAGCCTGGCCGCCGGCCGGCTGGACATCGGCCTGGTGGCCCTGCCGCAGCCCGTGACGGAAGGTCTGCAAGTGCAGCCCTGGCGGCGTGATCCGGTGATGGCCTTTGTGCCGGCGGCCTGGGGCAAGACCCCGGCCCGCATCACGCCGGCCTGGCTGGCCGAGCGCCCTTTGATCCTCAACGACGCCAGCACCCGCTTGTCACGCCTCACCTCGGAGTGGTTTGCCAGTGCCGGGCTGCGCCCCACGGCCCGCATTGAGCTGAATTACAACGACGCCATCAAAAGCCTGGTGGCGGCCGGCTATGGCGCCACGCTGTTGCCGCATGAATCGACGGCCCCGCCGCCCGACCCTCGCATTCGCATGCTGCCGGTGCGCCCGGCCTTGTGGCGCCCGCTGGGGCTGGCCTATCGCAGCGCGGCGCTGGAGCCGGCCACCGAGGTGGTGCTGACGGTGTTGCGCGGGTTCAGGCAGGGCTGAGAGCGCTGGCATCGGATCACGATGTGCCCCCGGCCGCCAGCACCGATCGGTTCCGCCCGCCTTGCTTGGCCTGGTACAGCTCTTTGTCGGCGCGTTGCAGCAAGGCATCGAACGAGCTGTCTTCGGGGCTCAGCGAGGCGATGCCGATGCTCACGGTGAAGCGCACCGCGCTGCCATCATCGGCGCGGACGGTGCCCGAGGCCTCGGCCCTGGCGCGCAGGCGCTCGGCGATGAGTTGGGCGCCCGAGGCGTCGGTTTCAGGCAGCATGAGTGCAAACTCGTCACCGCCCAGGCGCCCGCACAGGTCATGGCCCCGGATCACCGCGCTTGTCAGGTGGACCAGCTCCTGGATGACGCGGTCGCCGGTGGGGTGTCCCCAGCGGTCGTTGATGGTCTTGAATCGGTCGATGTCCAGCATCAACACCGACAGCGGATGGTGGTAACGCCGGGCCCGGTTGAATTCGCGATCGGCAATCGCCACAAAGTGGCGGCGGTTGGCGATGTCGGTCAGGGTGTCGGTGTTGGCGAGCTTGCGCATCTCTTCGCGCTGGCGCCGGGTAGCGCGTTGAACGCGCAGCGCCAACAGGGCCATGCCCGACAGCAGGAGGTAGCCCCCGGCAAACTGCAAGGCGCGGTGCAGCCAGCCCGACAGCACGCGCGATCGGTCAAACCCGACGATGACAATGAATGGAAACTGTTCCAGCCGGCTCATGCCGAAGATCCGCTCCCGCCCATCGATGGGCGACTGGGCCGTGAAGGTGGCACTGCCATGGACCTCGGAAAACGGCGGCTCGCTCGGTGGGGGCGCGGTGTGTTGCCCGATCGCTTCGGGCAGGGGCGGGTTGCGCGCCAGCAGCGTGCCATCAGAGTCGACCAGGGCCAGCACATCGCCTGGCTCGACTTCGATGGCGGCAATCCACTGTTGAGCGTGCTCCAGGTCCACCACCACCATGGCTCCACCCAGCAAAACGCCGTCTGGCGAGCCCAGTGTGCGTGACATGAGAACCACCGAACGGGCCGAGACCGAGCGGTCAGGCGGCATGTACTGGATGTGCAGGCTTTGGCCGGGCTCGACGTGGGCATCGGAGCAGAAGCGCTGGCGGCTTTTGGTGCCGCGCGTCGGAGAACGGGCGCTGGCGGCGAAGATGCAGTTGCCATTGAACAGCACCAGGTCGGTCAGGCCGGCCACGGTGTCCACCTTTTCTTTGAGCAGGGCCTCCAGGCGTGCAGAGACCTGGCCGTCGGGCTGCGGGTAGGCCAGGTCCTGGCCCACATCGACCCTGCCCAGGACATCCCTCAGCACGTAATCGGCGGCCAGAAAGGTGTCGCCGAACGATCGGTTCATCAACTGGCTTTTGTTGATGGCCAGCCACGATCGCTCGGCGGTGATGCGATCGCGCTCCTGCATGAAGTCGATCACGAGCCAGCCGCCAATGACCAGCAACAACAGCAACAGCACGCCGTAGCTGTCACTGCGGGCGAGGGACAGGCGTGCCCGGAGGGCCGACACGACATCAGCCCTCATGGTCATCGATGAAAAGGTGCACGCAGAAAGTCAGCACAAGGGCCTCGGGTGTGCCCGAATCCAGGTTGCAGTAGGACGCCGCGGCCCGCCAGTGCGACAGAGGGCAGGCGAGGTTTTGTCACGTTTAATTACAAATCCAGATCCTACCCGAAGGGCGGGGCGCAGCATTGCGGCGCCCGGTGCCGTCCGGCGGGTGCCACGAGGGTCAGATGCTTGACCGCGGAGAGGTGCCCTGACTTTGGGGCCTGGCGCAGGCTGGATTGGAGTGTTCTTAATTCAGACATGTGTCTGAAATTAAGACAATTGAGATGTCTAAAATTCAGTCATTTATTTGAAATTTGGAAGAAAATCGATAAAAATCAATTACTTACAAACAGGCACGGCTTGTGCAATGATGGTGCTCGACAGCCAACACAACAGGAGACATCCATGCACCGTCGTGCTCTCATCGGCCTGCCCGCGCTCGCCGCACTGGTTTGCAGCGCCTTCAGCGCCGCCCCGGCGTTCAGCCAATCGGGCGATATCCGCATTGCCCACGTCTACAGCAAGACCGGCCCCCTGGAGGCCTACGGCAAGCAGACCCAGACCGGCTTCATGATGGGCCTGGAGTACGCCACCGGTGGCACCATGGCGGTCAATGGCCGCAAGCTGGTGGTGCTCGAAAAAGACGATCAGGGCAAGCCTGATCTGGGCAAATCGCTGCTGGCGTCGGCGTATTCCGATGACAAGGCCGACCTGGCCGTGGGCCCTACCTCGTCGGGTGTGGCGCTGGCCCTGCTGCCGGTGGCCGAAGAGTACAAGAAGGTGCTGATCGTCGAGCCCGCCGTGGCCGACAGCATCACCGGCGACAAGTGGAACAAATACATCTTCCGCACCGGCCGCAACAGCTCGCAGGATGCGATCTCGAATGCGGTCGCGCTCGACAAGCCCGGCGTCACCATCGCCACCCTGGCCCAGGATTACGCTTTCGGCCGTGACGGCGTGAAGGCCTTCAAGGACGCCCTCAAGACCGCCAAGCTGGTGCACGAGGAATACCTGCCCACCAGCACCACCGACTTCACCGCCGGGGCCCAGCGCCTGATCGACAAGCTCAAGGACCAGCCGGGCCGCAAGGTGATCTTCATCATCTGGGCCGGGGCCGGCAACCCGTTCAAGATCGCCGATCTCGACCTGAAGCGCTACAACATCGAGATCGCCACCGGCGGCAACATCCTGCCCGCCATGGCCTCGTACAAGAACTTCCCCGGCATGGAAGGCGCCACGTACTACTACTTTGGCATCCCGAAGAACCCGGTCAACGAAGCCCTGGTGTCGCAGCACTACAAGCAGTTCAAGGCCCCGCCGGACTTCTTCACGGCTGGTGGTTTCAGCGCGGCCATGGCCGTGGTGACGGCGCTCAAGAGCACGAATGGCGACACGGCCACCAACAAGCTGATCAAGGCCATGGAAGGCATGAGCTTTGACACCCCCAAGGGCAAGATGACCTTCCGCAAGGAAGACCACCAGGCCCTGCAGAGCATGTACCACTTCAAGATCAAGGTGGACCCGGCCTTTGCCTGGGGCGTGCCCGAGCTGGTGCGCGAGATCAAGCCCGAAGAGATGAACGTCCCGATCCGCAACAAGCGCTGATCGTCCACGGTGCCGCCGCTGCGCGGCACCTGCCTTTCCATCACGCTCCCGCAACGCTGCCTCGGCCCCCGGGGCGGGTTCAGGAACCCACCATGCTGCAAACCCAAGATCTCACGGTCCGCTTTGGCGGGCACGTGGCGGTGAATGCTGTCTCGTGCAGTTTTGCACCCGGCACGCTGACCGCCATCGTTGGCCCCAATGGTGCCGGCAAGACCACTTTCTTCAACCTCGTGTCGGGGCAGATCGCCGCCAGCAGCGGCTCGGTGCACCTCAACGGGGTGGACCTGAGCCATGCGCCGGTGTCGGTGCGCACCCGGGCCGGCCTGGGGCGTGCCTTTCAGCTGACCAATCTGTTCCCCAACCTCACGGTGCTGGAGAACGTTCGTCTGGCCGTGCAGGCCACGCGCAGCGGGGCCCACCGGCATGGCCTGAACCTGTGGAGCATCTGGAGCGATCACCGCGCCCTGACCGAGCGCGCTCACCAGATCCTGCAGGACGTGGCCATGGTGCACCAGCAGGAGGTGCTGGTGTCCAGCCTGCCGCACGGCGATCAGCGCAAGCTCGAAGTGGCCCTGCTGATGGCGCTGGAGCCGCAGGTGTTCATGTTTGACGAGCCCACCGCCGGCATGAGCCATGACGAGGCCCCGGTGATCCTGAACCTGATCCGGGCCCTCAAAAAAGACAAGAGCAAGACCATTTTGCTGGTCGAGCACAAGATGGATGTGGTGCGCGAGCTGGCCGACCGCATCATCGTGCTGCACAACGGCACCCTGGTGGCCGATGGCGACCCGGCCACAGTGATCGCCCTGCCGGTGGTGCAAGAGGCCTACCTGGGCGTGGCCAAGGAGGCAGCATGAGTCAGAACACCCATCTGCTCGAACTCAAAGGCGTGCACACCCACATCGGGGCCTATCACATCCTGCACGGGGTGGACCTGGCCGTGCCCCGGGGGCAACTGACCATGTTGCTGGGGCGCAATGGCGCGGGCAAGACCACCACGCTGCGCACCATCATGGGCCTGTGGCAGGCCTCGCAAGGCAGCCTGCATTTCGATGGGCGCGACATCAGCAAGCTGCACACGCCGCACATTGCCGGCCTGGACATCGCCTACGTGCCTGAGAACATGGGCATCTTCTCCGACCTCAGCGTGAAAGAGAACATGCTGCTGGCCGCCCGCAAGGCCAGCCGCGTGGCGCAGATCGACGAGCAGCGCCTGCAGTGGATCTTCGGCCTGTTTCCGGCGGTGCAGAAGTTCTGGAACCACCCGGCCGGCAAGCTGTCGGGCGGGCAAAAACAGATGCTGGCGGTGTCGCGTGCCATCGTCGAGCCGCGCAAGCTGCTGATCATCGACGAGCCCAGCAAGGGCCTGGCGCCCGTGATGATCAACAACATGATCGACGCCTTTGCCCAGCTCAAGGCCAGCGGCGTCACGATCTTGCTGGTCGAACAGAACATCAACTTCGCCAAACGCCTGGGTGACACCGTGGCCGTGATGGACGACGGCCGCGTGGTGCACGCCGGCAGCATGGCCGAGCTGGCCGAAGACGAAGCATTGCAGCGCTCGCTGCTGGGGTTGGCGCTATGAACTTCGATATCAACTTCAAAGACCTGGACTGGAAGCCCCTGGCCCTGGTGCCGCTGCTGGCCTTGCTGGCCCTGCCCCTGGTGGGCTCAGGCTCGACCTGGCTGACGCTGACCGTGGCCGGCCTGGCCATGGGCATGATCGTGTTCATCATTGCCTCGGGCCTGACCCTGGTGTTCGGCTTGATGGATGTGCTGAACTTCGGCCACGGTGTGTTCATTGCCCTGGGGGCCTTTGTGGCCACCAGTGTGCTGGGCAGCATGACCGACTGGACCCAGTCGGCCGAGTTGTGGCGCAACCTGGTGGCGGTGTTCCCGGCCATGCTGGTGGCCATGGCG
This sequence comes from Curvibacter sp. GW821-FHT01G03, assembly GCF_059422285.1. NCBI lineage: Bacteria > Pseudomonadati > Pseudomonadota > Betaproteobacteria > Burkholderiales > Comamonadaceae > Curvibacter > Curvibacter sp. GW821-FHT01G03. Next base: position 204,084 of record NZ_JBWKWP010000007.1, on the reverse strand, counting down.
GTGGCGGGCGCCCTGGGCCTGGCGTTTGAGCGCTTCATCGTGCGCCCGGTGTACGGCCAGCACCTGAAGCAGATCCTGATCACCATGGGCGGCATGATCATCGGCGAAGAGATCATCAAGGTGATCTGGGGCCCGCAGCAGATCCCGCTGCCCCTGCCTGAGGGCATGCGCGGCGCCTGGCTGTGGGGCGATGCCGCCATCGAGCGCTACCGCGTGGTGGCGGTGGGGGTGGGCCTGCTGGTGTTCGGTGTGCTGGCCTACACCTTGAACCGCACCAAGATCGGCCTGCTGATCCGCGCAGGCGTGCAAGACCGCGAGATGGTCGAGTCGCTGGGCTATCGCATCCGGCGCCTGTTTGTGGGCGTGTTCGTGGTGGGCAGTGCCCTGGCTGGCCTGGGCGGCGTGATGTGGGGCCTGTACCAGCAAAACGTGGTGCCCCAGATGGGCGCCCAGGTGAATGTGCTGATTTTCATCGTGATCATCATCGGCGGCCTGGGCTCGACCGGGGGCGCGTTGATCGGGGCCCTGCTGGTGGGGCTGATGGCCAACTACACCGGCTTTTTGCTGCCCAAGCTGGCCCTGTTCTCCAACATCGCCCTGATGGTGGCGGTGCTGCTGTGGCGCCCGCAGGGCGTGTACCCAGTGACCAACCGCTGACGAGGCCCCCATGCACATGCTGAAACGATTGATTTCCAACGACCTGCCGCGCAGTCGCGTGCTGGCCGTGCTGCTGATCGGGCTGCTGTTGGCCCTGGCTTTCACGCCTTTTCTGTTCCCGGGTGTCAAGGCGCTCAACGTGGCCGCCAAGGTGCTGGTGTTCGTGGTGCTGGTGGCCAGCTTTGATTTGCTGCTGGGCTACACCGGCATCGTGAGCTTTGCCCACACCATGTTCTTCGGCATCGGGGCCTACGGCATCGCCGTCGCCACCACCCGCCAGGGCCCCACCTGGGAGGCCCTGGCCGTGGGGCTGGGGGCCTCGCTGCTGCTGTCTCTGCTGCTGGCGCTGGCGGTGGGCCTGTTCTCGCTGCGCGTGCGGGCGATCTTCTTTGCCATGATCACCCTGGCCGTGGCCTCGGCCTTCCAGACCCTGGCTTCGCAACTGTCCGAGCTGACCGGGGGCGAGGACGGCCTGACCTTCAAGGTGCCCGAGCTGCTGTCGCCCAGCTTCGAGTGGGCCGATGAGCCCTTCATGGGCGTGTCGCTCGACGGGCGCCTGATCTGCTACTACCTGCTGTTCGTGCTGGCCGTGGTGCTGCTGCTGGCCCTGCTGCGCATCGTCAATTCACCCTTCGGCCGGGTGCTGCAGGCCATCCGCGAGAACGAGTTCCGCGCTGAAGCCATCGGCTACCGGGTGGTGGTGTACCGCACCGTGTCGAGCATCCTGTCGGCCTTGTTCGCCTGTGTGGCCGGGGCCATGCTGGCGCTCTGGCTGCGCTACAACGGGCCCGACACCTCGCTGTCGTTCGAGCTGATGCTCGATGTGCTGCTGATCGTGGTGATCGGTGGCATGGGCACGGTCTATGGGGCGGCCATCGGCTCGGCCCTGTTCCTGGTGGCGCAAAGCTACCTGCAGGATCTGCTGCGCCTGGGCAGCGAGGCCACGGCCAGCCTGCCCTGGCTGTCTTCGCTGTTGTCGCCCGACCGCTGGCTGCTGTGGCTCGGGGTGTTGTTCGTGCTGTCGGTTTATTACTTCCCGACCGGGGTGGTGGGGCGGCTGCGCGCGCCCGCCCGAGGCCAGAAGGCGCCGCACTGAGCTTGCACTGAGGCCGCGCTTTGGGAGGTCAATGTGGGTTCGGGGTGCTGCCAGATCTGGGCAGGCCCGGGGCAAGTGTGTTCGTCAACCATTGAAAACAAGAGGAGACAAGGCATGCGATTCATCTGGACACCCGTGGGTGCGGCCGTGGCCGCCAGCATCGGGCTTGGCGGCTGCATGGGCGATGGCAGCGAGTTCAACATCCGACCCAGCTATGTGGGCACCGTCAGCAGCGCCGAATACGACGGCGTCAGCAATGACCTGCTGACCGCCGGTCTGGGCAAGAGCGGCCTGCAAAGTGCCGTGGCCCCGGCCTACGCCAACCCCTTGCAGCCCACAGCCACCGAGCTGCGCCGGGCGGCCATCTACAACAGCTACCGGGCCCTGCTCGATACCACCGCGGCCGGCGGCTACGGCAGCCTGTATGGCCCCAACGTGGATGCCAACGGCAATGTGACTGCCAGCGAGGGCCTGATTGCCGGTGGCGAATACACCACCTTCAGCGATGACGGCACAGGCCAGCAGAACGTGACCCTCGTGGTGCAGGTGCCCAACAGTTTTGACCGCAGCAAGCCCTGCATCATCACCGCCACTTCGTCGGGGTCGCGCGGCGTGTTCGGGGCCATCAGCACGGGGGAGTGGGGGTTGAAAAAAGGCTGTGCGGTGGCCTACACCGACAAGGGCACAGGGGGCGCAGCCCATGACCTGGCCACCGACACCGTGCCCCTGATCGACGGCACGCGCAGCAGCTCGACGGCGGCCGGGCTGGGCGCGCAGTTCCGTGCCCCCTTGTCGGCCACCGAACTGGCCGCCTTCAACACGGCCACCCCCAATCGCCTGGCTTTCAAGCACGCCCATTCGGGGCGCAACGTCGAAAAAGACTGGGGCAAATTCACGCTGCAGGCGGTCGAATTCGCCTTCTACGTGCTCAATGAGCGCCTGGGGGATGACGCCGGCAACGGACACAAGGCCCGTACCTTCCGGGCCAACAACACGCTGGTGATCGCCTCCAGTGCCTCCAATGGCGGCGGCTCGGCGATTGCCGCGGCCGAGCAGGACACGCAGGGCCTGATCGATGGCGTGGCCGTCAGCGAGCCGGCCATCGAGATGCCCAAGAGTGCCAACGTGGTGGTCACCCGTGGCGGACGGGTGCAGGCGACCACGGCCCGCACTCTGATGGACTTCACCAGCTACGCCCACCTGTACTCGGCCTGTGCCGCCCTGGCCCCCGAGCTGGCCGGCACGCCGTTCCAGAGCACCTATGCGCTGCCGGTGGTGTACGGCACCCTGGCGGCCAACCGCTGCAGCGCGCTGAAGACCAAGGGCCTGCTCACGGCCAGCACCACGGCCACCCAGGCCAGCGAGGCCTTGGCCAAGCTGCAGGCCTATGGCTGGGAGCCCGAGGCCGGTAGCCAGATTGCCACCCTGGCAGGCTTCGAAGTGGCCCCGGCCGTGGCCGTCACCTTTGCCAATGCGCTGGCCCGCGCCAGCGTGAAGGACAACCTGTGTGGCTACAGCTTCGCCGCCACCACCGCGGCGGGTGCCGTCACCACCGTGGACGCCACGGCCCTGGCCCAGATGTACGCCACGGGCAACGGTGTGCCGCCGTCGTCGGGGGTGCAACTGGTCAACAACAACGCCCAGGGCGGCCCGGTGCGTGATCTGCTGTCGGTGTCGCCCAGCACCGGCCTGGCCGACATGGGGCTGGACGGCGCCCTGTGCCTGCGCAACCTGGTCACCGGCACGGCTGGCGTGGCGGCGCAATTGAACACCGGCATCGACGAGACACGCCGCAATGGCAACCTGCGCGGCCGCCCCACGGTGATCGTGCATGGTCGCTCCGACCCCTTGCTGCCGGTCAACCACACCTCGCGGCCCTACCTGGCGCTGAACAACACGGTCGAGGGTGCCAACAGCCAGCTGAGCTACCTCGAAGTCACCAATGCACAGCACTTTGACTCGTTCATCGGGCTGCCCACGGTGCTGCCCGGTTACGACACGCGTTTTGTGCCTTTGTCGCTGTACTTGAACCGAGCCCTTGATGCGGTCTATGCCCGCCTGAAGGACGGCACGGCCCTGCCGCCGTCGCAGGTGGTGCGAACCGTGCCGCGTGGCGGTACGCCGGGCGCGGCGCCGGCCCTGACGGCCAACAATGTGCCGGCCCCGGTGACAACGCCTGCCGCGGCCGACCGCATCGTGCTCAGCGGCAACACGGTGAGCATCCCGGACTGAGGCTGCCCACTGATCGATGAAACCTGGCGGGGCCGCGCAGTGGCCCCGCCTGCAACCGGAACGGATATTTTTCATGGCCATGTCCTCCCACTACCTGCGCTGCGCAGGCCGCGAACTTCATTACACCGAGTGGGGCAACCCGCAGGCCCCGGCCGTGATTGCCTGGCACGGCCTGGCGCGCACCGGCCGTGACATGGACGAACTGGCCGAGCACCTCAGCGGGCGCTATCGCGTGATCTGCCCCGACACCCTGGGCCGCGGCCTGAGCCAATGGAGCCCTGACCCGGGCCGTGAGTACACCCTGGCTTTCTATGCCCAACTGGCCCAGGGCCTGCTCGACGGCCTGGGCCTGGATCGTGTGCATTGGGTGGGCACGTCCATGGGCGGCGCCATCGGTACGGTGTGTGCGGGTGGCCAGGTGGTGCCCGCGCTCCGGGGGCGCCTCAAGAGCCTGGTGCTGAACGACAACGCGCCGCAACTGGCGGACGCCGCCATCGCGCGCATCCGGGCCTATGCCGGTGAACCGCCGGCCTTTGATTCGGTGGTGGCCCTGGAGGCCTTTTTCCGCCAGGTCTACAAGCCCTATGGCTGGCTCAGCGACGCGCAATGGCGGCGCCTGACCGAAACCTCGACCCGGCGGCTGCCTGATGGCCGGGTCACGCCGCATTACGACCCGGCCATGGTGCAGCAGTTCACCCTGCACCCCAACGATTACCTGATCTGGGACGATTACGATGCCATCGACATCCCGGTGCTGTGTCTGCGGGGAGCCGAATCAGACCTGGTGCTGCCCGAGACCACCGCCGAGATGCTGCGCCGTGGCCCGGGCCTGCGCGGCCTGACCACGGTGGTCGAGGTGCCGGGCTGTGGCCATGCCCCCGCGCTCAATGTGCCCGATCAGCTGAACCTGGTGAGTGACTTCATCGATCGTGCCGAGGCCGGTTGATGCGGCCTGATGGCCGTTGATACCGGCTGAGCGGCGCGCTCAAAGCGATTTGGCGAAGAACTGGGCGATGCCTTGACGCAGGGCGTCCCCCCCATGCTCCCGGTAATCCAGGTGGTCGGCACCGGGGATGCGCCACAGGGCCTTGGGTTGGCCCGCGCGCTCGAACAAGGCCTGCTCCACGGCGATGGGGGTGTCGTGGTCACCTTCGGCCGCCACCAGGCGCAATGGCCGCGGGGCGATCTGGTGAATCACCTGGGCGGGCTGCACCCGGTCGGGGTCGATGCCGGCCCACCAGAAATCCAGCCTCAACAGCCAGGCGCTCAGTGCCGAGCCACTTTTGTAACTCAACTCGTCGTGCAGTGAGGACCACATGTTGTGCAGCACCACGGCCTTGATGCGCGGATCGCTGGCCGCCACCATGCACACCGTGCTGGCACCGATGGAAAAGCCCTCGGCCCCCAGGCGCCGGGGATCGGCATCGGGCCGGGCGCTGACCCAGTTCAGTGCGGCGTTCAGGTCTTCCTGTTCCAGATCGCCCCAGGACTGGGTGTCGCCTTCGCTGTTGCCGCTGGCGCGCGAGTCGTACAGCAGCGACCCGATGCCGCGTTCGGCCAGGGTCTGGGCCTGGGCCAGAAACCACAGGCGGTTGCCCTGGCCGCCATGCACAAAGATCACCACCGCCCCGGTGCGCGAGGGCTTGTACCAGCCCTGCAGCAGCAGGCCGTCGGCGGTGGCAAAGGTGACAGGCTGCACCCCCCCGTGCAGGGCCTGCTGGGCCAGGGCCAGGTCGGCCGCCAGAACCGGTGTGCGGGGTGGGTGGAGCAGGGCTCGGGCCACCTGGGCGTGGTGGATCAACTTGGCACCCAGGGCCAACGCCAGCAGCAGGGCCAGCAGCCAGGGCGCGAGGGCCCGTGCACGCCTGCGCCAACCGCCCGCCGTCGGGGCGTCGGGTGAGGGCTGGGTGTGGGGCGGAGGGGCCGCTTGGGGCCCGCGGGACTTGGACATGCGCGTTCTGGGTCAGGCAGGCCGGACGCAGCACCTGGGCGAGTGGGCCCTTGTTGCCGTGGCTCAGCCCGTGGTCTGAGCCTTGCGTCCTTCCTTCTGCGCCTGATTGTGGGCGGCCTGTGTAACGCGTCTGTGTGCAGCAGGTGTCTGCTGTGTGGGGGCGCCCCCCCGGATCAGCGCCCGGCGCGCCCCGGTCGCAAGGCCCGTCGGCAGGCCCGGCGGTAGGCCGCCAGGGTTTCGGCCGCCAGCGTGTGCAGGGCGCTGGCCGGTTGGCCGGCCAACAGGCTCAGGCCTTCGCTGGCCTGGCGCATGGTGTACACATGGAACTGCCCGGCCGCCACCGCAGCCACCAGCTCGGGTGACAGCATCAGCTGGCGCTGGTTCAGTGCGGGCAGCAGCACACCTTGCTGGCCGGTCAGCCCGGCGCGCCGGCAAACTTGGAACCAGCCTTCGATCTTCTCGTTCAGGCCGCCCACGGGCAGCACTTCGCCGTGCTGGTTGAGAGCGCCGGTGACCGCGATGTCCTGGCGCAGGCCCACGCCTGACAGCGAGGACAGCAGGGCGAACAGCTCGGCGCACGAGGCCGAGTCGCCCTCCACGCCGTCGTACTCCTGTTCGAAGCCCAGCGAGGCCTGCAGGGCCAGCGGCGCCTGTTCGCTGAACAGCGCGTGCAGGTAGCCTTGCAGAATCAGCACGCCCTTGTCGTGGATGGGGCCGGACAGGCGCACCTCGCGCTCGATGTTGAGCACGCCCTGGTGGCCAGCCTGGGTGCGGGCGCTGATGCGCATGGGCACGCCAAAGCGGTGGTCGCCGGTGTCGATCTGGCTCATGGCATTGAGCTGGCCCACGGCCAGGCCGGTGGTGGAGATCAGCCGCTCGCCTTCGCTGATGCTGTCGAGCACGCACTGCTCCAGGTAGTCGTGGCGCTGGCGCCGTGCCTGCAGGGCGGCCGCCACGTCGGCGGCGCTCACCCCTTCGCCCTGCCGGTCGCGGCACTGCTGGGCGCTCTCGATCAGCACCATTTCGATCTGACCCAGTTGCGCGCTGAGGTAGTGCTGGTCGTCGGCCTCGCGGTGGCTTTGCTCGAGCAGGGCTGCCACGCCTGCGGCCTCGAAGTGGGGCAGGCCGAGTTGCCGGCAACGGCAGGCCACCCAGGCCGCCATGGCGCGGCGGTTGTCGTCGCTGGCGGCAAAGCGGTCCGCAAAGTCGACCTTGACGCGGAAACGGCGCGCCATCTCGGGGTCGGCGTCTTGCAGTTTGTAGTATTCGTCGGGCGAGCCGACCAGCACCAGGCGCACGTCCACCGGCACGGCGTCGGGCTGCAGGCTGGCACCAGCCGGGGTGCCCGTGCCACCGGGCTCTTCGATCTGCAACTGGCGCGAGCGCAGAAAGCGGCGCAGCCGCTCCCACAGGGGCTCGTCGTCGATCAGGTCGGCCAGGTGCAGCATCAGGTAGCCGCCGTGGGCTTGCAGCAGGCCGCCCGCATGGATGGCGGTGTGGTCCGCGGGGCCGGCGTCGTCGCCGCCCGGGTGCTCGATGCTGCCGAACAGGCTGCGCATCTGGGGGTTGTTGTCCAGCACCACCGGCGCACCTTGCTGGCCAGCGTGGTCCACCACCAGGTTGAAGGCCAGGCAGGCCTGCCAATGGGCCAGGTCGGCCTTGCGGTCGGCTTCGTCTTCGTCTTCGGCTCGGGGCAGGAACAGGTCGATCTGGTTCAGCACCTCGCCGATGGCCGCCTGCACCCAGCTCTGCAGCCCATGGCGCTCGGCTTCGGGCAGGCCGGCCAAGGCGGTGTCAAAGGCCTTCTGCAACTGCGGCGTGAGGGTGCGGCGCTTCAGGGCCTCCAGGGTCTCGTCACGGGCAATCTCGCGCAGGCGCAACTGGGCCAGCACGCGGGCCATTTCAGCGCGCACCTCGTTTTCGGTGGCCGTGGCTAGGGCTTCGGCGGCCGATTTGTCGGCCTCGCTTTGAGGGCTCTTGTCCTTGCCGTGTGGTTTCTCGGGCAGCACCAGCTTGAGCCGGTCGGACTCGCGCTGCAACTGGTAGCCGTGGCGGGCGGCCAGGGCTTCCAGGTCTTTCAATGCCAGGTGCTCCTCGCGCTCAAAGGCTTTCTCGATGCCGTCGGCCTCCAGCGTGACCTCGGCGGCCTCCAATTGGGCCGGGATGTCGGTGGCCAGTTGGCGGGTGAGCTGCTGCAGGCCCTGGCGCAACACGCGGCCGCTGCCGGCCGGCAGGCGCAAGGCCAAGGGGCGCTGCGGGGCCTCGAAGCGGTGCAGATAGCCCAGGTCGGGCGGTACCGGGCGGGCTCGGGCTGCCTGGTGCAGAGCCTGGCGCAGCAGTGAACTGCGGCCACTGCCGACTTCGCCCAGCACGAACAGGTTGTAATCGGGCGCTTCGATGTGCAGGCCGAACTCGGTGGCTTGTCGGGCGCGTTGCTGCCCGATCCAGCCCGGGGCCTCGTCGGCCAGTTCGGCGGTGCTGGCAAAGCCCAGGCTGGCAGGGTCGATGTGGCGGCGCAGTTGCTGGGCCGTCAGGGCAGGCTGGGTGGGCAGGTCGGTGGAGGGGGCGGGCATTGACGAAAGAGGGATGTCGGGGGCCAGGAGGTCGGAAAGCATAACGCTAGCCGGGCTTGGCCCGGTTGCGTGGCTGAATTCGAAAGGCAATGGGCGGATCAGTTACGGGCGCCTGCTGCCAGGGCGCGCTGGCGATTGTCTTCCAGCGACTGCGGCGTTGGTCCCCGGGTGGGCCAGCCTTGCAGGTGTTGCTGGGCCAGCGCGCTGAGGGCGGTGATCCAGGCCGGGCTGTCATTCAGGCAGGGGATGTAGTGGAAGGCTTTGCCCCCAGCGTGCAAAAAGGCCTCACGGCCTTCCTGGTTGATTTCTTCCAGGGTCTCCAGGCAGTCGCTGGTGAAGCCGGGGCAGATCACGTCCACCCGGGCCGTGCCGGCCTGGGCCAGGGCCACCAGGGTGGGTTCGGTGTAGGGCTCCAGCCACTTGGCCTTGCCGAAGCGCGACTGGAAGGTGATTTTGTAGCGATCCGCGCGCAGCCCCAGGCGTTCGGCCAGCAGGCGGCCCGTCTTCAGGCATTCGCAGTGGTAGGGGTCGCCCAGCTGCAGGGTGCGCTCGGGCACGCCGTGGAAGCTCATCACCAACTGGTCGGGCTGACCGTGTTCGCGCCAATGGGCTTCGACCCGTTGTGCCAGGGCATCGATGTAGCCCGGGTCGTCGTGGTAGCGGTTGATGAAGCGCAGCTCGGGCAGGTGGCGCTGGCGCAGGCCCCAGTGCGCCACATCGTCGAACACGCTGGCGGTGGTGGTGCCGGAGTACTGCGGGTAGGCCGGCAGGATCAGCACGCGGGTCACGCCATCGGCCTTCAGGGCATCCAGCTGGTGGGCGATCGAGGGTTGGCCGTAGCGCATGGCGTAGCGCACCTGCACCTGATGGCCGGCTTCGCCCAGCCAGCCCTGCAGCAGCTTGGCCTGCTTCTCGGTCCAGGCCTTGAGGGGTGAGCCCTCGGGCGTCCAGACGCTGGCGTATTTGGCGGCCGACTTGGCCGGGCGCACGCGCAGGATGATGCCGTGCAGGATCGGCTTCCAGATCAGGGCCGGGATCTCGACCACCCGGTGGTCGCTGAGGAACTGGGCCAGGTAGCGTCGCAGGGCCGGGGCGGTCGGGGCCTCGGGGGTGCCCAGGTTGCACAGCAGGATGGCGGTGCGGGCGGCTTGGCCATGGCGGTAGGCGGGCTCGGGGGCGAACTTGGACGGCATGGGCAGGGTGAGGCTGAGGCTGAGGTTTTGAGGGATGCAGTATTCTCAGCCACCTATGCTCGATCACGCCCGAATCAAGGCCATTACCCTGGACCTGGACGACACTTTGTGGCCCATCTGGCCGACCATTGCCCGCGCGGAGACGGTGCTGGCCGATTGGCTGCAGCGCCATGCACCCGCCACGGCCACCCTGTTCTCGCGCCCCGGGGCCTTGCGCGAGATCCGCAACCAGATGACCACGCTGCGGCCCGACCTGGTCACCGACCTGAGCGCGCTGCGCCGCGAGTCGATCCGCCTGGCCCTGGGCCAGGCCGGCGACGATCCGGCCCTGGCCGAGCCGGCCTTCGAGGTGTTCTTTGCCGAGCGCCAGCGGGTGGACCTGTTTGACGATGTGCACGAATGCCTGGGCCGCCTGGCCGAGCGCTACCCTTTGGTGGCCTTGTCCAATGGCAATGCCGATGTGCAGCGGGTGGGGCTGGGGGCGTATTTCAGCGCCAGCCTGAGTGCGCAGCAGTTCGGCGTGGCCAAGCCCGACCCGCGAATCTTCGAGGCCGCCGCCGCCGCGGCCGCCGTGGCCCCGGCCGAGGTGTTGCACGTGGGCGACGACGTGGACACCGACGTCATGGGGGCCTTGAACTCGGGCCTGCAGGCGGTGTGGGTGAACCGCGACGCCAAGGCCTGGCCCCATGCCAGCCCCGCGCCCTGGACCATCAGCAGCCTGCACGAGCTGTGCCGGCATTTGGTGGGGTGAATCCGCTCAGGTCAGTGCCGCCACCACCGACTGCGCGCTCAGCACCGCCCCTTCGAGCGTGGCCGGGTAGGGGCCTTCCACATAGTCGCCGCAGGCCCACAGGCCCGGGATCAGTCGCTGGGCGGGCCGAGTCAGGCCCGGGGTGCAGGCGAAAGTGGCGCGCTTTTCGGTCACCGTGCCCAAGGCCTGTAGTTCGCTCACCCCGATCGGGGCCAGGGCCTGGCGGCCTTGGGTCAGCACTTGTTGGCTGAGGGCCTCGCGGCTCAGGTCGGGGCTGGCGCTGAGCACAAAGGCCAGTTGGCCTTGGGGGGCGCCGAGTTGACCGCGGTCGAACACGAACTGGGCCGGCGCCCCGGGCCCGCAGCGCAGGGCCAGCATGGGCTGGGGCAGCCGGAGGGCGCCGGCCGGGGTGCCGGCCTGTGCGTACACCGTGGTGATGGCTTCGAAGCGAAGGGCCTGGGCCTGGGCGGCCCAGGTGGCCAGGGCGGCGTGTTGGTCACCTCTCAGGCCCGAAGCCTGGGCCAGCAGGCGGGCCGCCTCGCCAGGAGGGCAGGCCAGAATGACCTGGTCGAAGGCGGGGGCCTCCAGCCCCGTCGCCACTTGAAGCTGCCATCGTCCCTTGGCGTCGCGCAGCAGGCCTTGCACCCTTTGGCCGGTTTGCACGCTGTGGCCCTGGGCACGCAACCAGCGTGCCGCCGGCTCGGGCCACAAGGCCCCCAGGTCGGTGCGGGGCAGCAGCAGGTGCGAGGCGCCCGGGCCGCCGGCCAGGGAGTCGCGCAGCACACGCAGAAACACTTCGCCGCTGGCCTGGTCCACCGGGGTGTTGAGGGCTGACACGCACAGGGGCTCGATCAGCTCGGCCATGACCCGGGGCCGTATGCCTTGGCACAGGGCCAGCACGCTGGCATCTGGGGCGCAGCGAAAGCCGCCGATCTGCCAGCGCAGGGTGGTGGCCAGCAGTGAGATCCGGTCGCGCCAGGACCAGCCCCGCGCGCCGAGGATGCCGGCGGCGGCATCGAAGGGGGCAGGCCAGCGCGGCAATTGCAGGCCGCCCCCATCGGGGAAGCGCAGCGTCAGTGGCAGGCGCAGCAAGGCTTGTTCGGGGTCCACCCCCACCCGGCGCATCAGGCGCAGGCTCTGGGTGTAGGCGCCGATCAGAATGTGCTGGCCATTGTCCAGCCCGGTCAGAGCCGCTGGGCCGGGCAGGGTGCGGGCCCGGCCGCCCAATTGGGGGGCCGCCTCGAACAGGTGCACGGCCCACCCCTGGTCGTGGGCGGCCATGGCGGCAGCCAGGCCGGCCCAGCCGCCACCGATCACGGCGAGGTGGCGTGAGTGGGGCTTTGGGGCCTCAGACACGGCCCAGGGCCTGCACCTTCCAGGCCAGCCACAGCTTGCGCAAGGGGGTCAGGCTGATGCGCTGGTGCAGCACCTGGAAGTTTTCGTCTTCGATCTCGCGCAGCAGGGTGCGGTAGATGCTGGCCATCATCAGGCCGGGCTTCTGGGCCCGCAGATCGGCGCCGGGCAGCAGAGCCAGGGCCTGGTCATACAGCTGGTGGGCGCGCTCGGCCTGGAACTTCATCAGCGCGGTGAAGCGATCCGAGTAGACGCGTTGCAGCACCTCATGGGCCTTGACGTCAAAGCGCTGCAGCTCGTTGACGGGCAGGTAGATGCGGCCCCGCATGGCGTCTTCGCCCACGTCGCGGATGATGTTGGTCAGCTGGAAGGCCAGGCCCAGGGTGTGGGCGTACTCGGTGGTGCGGTCGTCCGTCTGGCCGAAGATGCGCGCCGAGACTTCGCCCACCACGCCGGCCACCAGGTGGCAATAGCGTTGCAGGCCGGGGTAATCCAGGTAGCGGGTTTGCTCCAGGTCCATCTGGCAGCCCTGGATGACGGCTTGCAACTGCTCCTGGCGCAGGCCATACACCGGCACGTGGGGCATCAGTGCCTGCATCACGGGGTGGCTGGCCTGCCCGGCGAAGGCCTGGCGCACTTCGTTCTGCCACCAGGCCAGCTTGGTCATGGCCACGCCGGGGTCGCTGACTTCGTCGACCACGTCGTCCACTTCGCGGCAAAAGGCATAGAAGGCTGTGATCGCGGCGCGGCGCGGCTTGGGCAGAAACAGGAAGGCGTAATAAAAGCTGCTGCCCGAGGCGGCGGCTTTTTGCTGGACGTAGTCTTCTGGGGTCATGGATTGGGCTGAGCGTACGCGCAGCATTGTCCCATCTTGTGAAGGGGGGGCAGGCCGCAGCTTCTCAAGGCCATTCACATCCAGAGGGTGCGCCAGAGCAGGGGCAGGGCGTCGGCCCGGCCCAGCTTGATGCGGCGGGCCAGTGGGTTGCCGCCAGTGGCGCGGATGCGTTGCAACACGCGCAGGCCGCCTTGCACCACCAGGCGCAGCTCCCAGCCGGCGCGACCGGGCAGGCGGTGCACCAGCGGGGCGCCGCGGTGCATCAATTGTTCGGCCCAGGCCAGGTTGTCGGCGATCAGGGCCAGGGCCGCGGGACTGGCGGACCCGCTTAGAAGCTCGCTGCGGGGCACGCCATGGCGCAGGCAGTCGGCCACGGTGAGGTAGTGGCGCCCCCGCGGGATGTCCTGGCTCAGGTCTTGCCAGAAATTGATCAGTTGCAGGGCGCTGCAGATGTCGTCGCTTTGCGCCAGGGCCCGGGGCTCGGCCACGCCGTGCAGGTGCAGCAGCAGGCGTCCGATGGGGTTGGCCGAGCGGCGGCAGTAGTCAAGCAGGCTGTCGCGGTCCGGGTACAGGTGCTGATCGCGGGTGTAAGCGATGTCTTGCATGAAGGCGCTGATCAGGTCGTCCAGCAGTGCCACCGGCAGGCCCCAGGCCGCCTGCTGTCGGGTCAGTGGCGCCAGTACCGGCTGCCATCGCGCATTGGGCGCCGTGCCGGCCAATGTGGCGTGCAACTCGGCCTGGTAGGCCGCCAGGGTCGCCAGACGTTGCGCCGGGCTGTCGTCGCCCTCGTCGGCGATGTCATCGGCGGTGCGGGCAAAGTGGTACAGCGCGGCGATCGGGGGGCGCAACCGGGGCGGACACAGCCAGGAAGCCACCGGGAAATTCTCGTAGTGGGTCAGCGGCAACACTTCAGTTTGCACAGTATCGCGATGAGGGGGCGCCTTGGGGGTTGCGGCGGCGCTTGGCTTGACATGCATCAGAACAATCCCTTAGGCTACTAACCAATCAGTCATTAATGTTGAACCCCAGGCTTGGCCTTGGTGACTTGACACTTTTCTGGTGCCAAGGGCTCCCTTGGTGCCGCTTACCCGCACTTCGTTCAGCAGGTTGCCCATGCCCGTCACTGTGAATGTCCACCGTGCCCGTCCCCTTTTTGGTGGGATCGTTGGCGTTTCTCTCATTTTGTCCCTGGTCACCCTGTTGGCCGCTTGCTCACGCCCCGAACCGGCGGCCGAACCGGTTCGGTCGGTCAAGGTGCTGACGGTGGCAGAAAGCCGCATGGGGACAAAAAACGAGTACTCGGGCGAGGTCCGGGCCCGCATCGAGTCGCGTCTGGGCTTTCGGGTGGGCGGCAAGATTATCCGCCGCCAGGCCGAGCTGGGGCAGCGGGTGCAGGTGGGGCAGGTGCTGGCGCAACTGGATCCGCAGGACTACAAGCTGGGCGCCGACGCGGCACGGGCCCAGGTGGCCTCGGCCCAGACCAACCGTGATCTGGCGGCAGCCGATTACCGCCGCTACAAGGATCTGTACGACAAGAACTTCATCGGCGGCTCGGAGCTGCAGCGCCGTGAAACCACCCTGAAGGCGGCTCAGGCCACGCTGGAGCAGGCCCAAGCCCAACTGGCCAGCCAGGGCAACCAGATCGCCTACACCTCGCTGGCGGCCGACGTGTCGGGTGTGGTGACGGCCATCGAGGCGGAGCCGGGTCAGGTGGTGCAATCTGGCACGCCGGTGGTTCGCATCGCCCAGGACGGTCAGCGCGACGTGGTGTTTGCCGTGCCCGAAGACAAGGTGGGCTCGGTGCGCGTGGGGGCCAAGGTGGTGGTCAAGGTATGGTCTGAAGGGCGTGAGATTGAAGGCGAGGTGCGCGAAGTGGCCGCCAGCGCCGACGCCGTGACCCGCACCTACACAGTGAAAGTCGCCTTGCCGGTACAAGGCGCACCGGCCCTGGGGTCGACCGTGAACGTGTTGCCTCAAGGCCTGGACAAGGCCACACCGTCGGTCTTGAAGCTGCCCACCAGCGCGCTGCGCCAGGAGGGGAAATCCACCGCCGTCTGGGTGCTGGATCCCAAGGCCATGACCGTGCGCCTGCAGCCCGTGGAGATCGCCACGGCCGATGGCAATGAGGCGGTGGTGGCCGGTGGCATCAAGCCCGGCGACCTGGTGGTGGCCGCCGGTGTGCACGTGCTGTCACCTGGCCAGAAGGTCACGATCTACCAACCCAAGAAGGCGCTGCCCGGCGCGGAGGTTGCCCCCGCGGTATCGGCCGCTGCCCCGGCTGATGCCGCTCCTGCCGCTGCGGCCAAGTGAGGTCCGGCATGAGCAACGCGCAGCCCAAGGAAAGCTTCAACCTGTCGAAATGGGCGCTGGATCACCCGGCGCTGACCCGCTACCTGCTGGTGGTGCTGATGTTGTTGGGCTTTGCGGCCTACTTTCAGCTTGGCCAGGACGAAGACCCGCCGTTCACCTTCCGCGCCATGGTGGTGCGCACCTACTGGCCCGGGGCCACGGCCCAGCAGGTGGCCGAGCAGGTCACCGACAAGCTCGAAAAGACGCTTCAAGAGGTGCCTTATGCGGACCGCATCCGCAGCTACTCCAAGCCGGGCGAATCGCAGATCATCTTCCAGATCAAGGACTCGTCCAAGCCCGGTGATGTGGCCAACGTCTGGTACCAGGTGCGCAAGAAGATCGGCGACATCCGATACACCTTGCCTTCCGGTACCCAAGGGCCGTTCTTCAATGATGAGTTCGGCGATGTGTATGGCGTGATCTATGCGCTGGAGTCGGATGGCTTCAGCTATGCCGAGCTCAAGACCTTTGCCGACGATGTGCGCCAGTCGCTGCTGCGCGTGCCCGATGTGGCCAAGGTCGAGCTGTTCGGTGTGCAGGACGAGAAGATCTTCATCGAGATCTCGCAAAAGCGCCTGGCCCAGCTGGGCCTGGACCTGAATGCCGTGCTGGCCCAGCTCAATGCGCAGAACGCGGTGGAGAGCGCCGGTGCCGTGCAGACGCCGCAGGATGTGGTGCAGGTGCGGGTGCAGGGGCAGTTCGAGGCGGTGGAGCAGTTGCGCGCCATGCCGATCCGCGGCAGCTCGGGCAATCAGTTGCGCCTGGGCGACATCGGCGAGGTGCGCCGTGGCTATGTGGATCCACCGTCGGTGAAGGTCCGCCACAACGGTCGTGAAGTGATCGCCATGGGCGTGTCGATGGCCAAGGGCGGCGACATCATCCAACTGGGCAAGCAACTGCAGTTGGCCACTGAAAAGATCGAGAAAAGCCTGCCGGCCGGCCTGACCCTGGTGCAGGTGCAGGATCAGCCCAAGGCGGTGACCACCTCGGTGGGCGAGTTCGTGCACGTGCTGATCGAGGCCGTGGTGATCGTGCTGGCCGTGAGCTTTGTGAGCCTGGGGCTGCACAAGCGTCCGGGCAGCCAGCCGCTGTGGCGCCGCTATTACATCGACGTGCGACCTGGCCTGGTGGTGGGCATCACGATTCCGCTGGTGCTGGCCGTGACCTTTCTGGCCATGTGGTACTGGGGCATCGGGCTGCACAAGATCTCGCTGGGCTCGTTGATCATTGCGCTGGGCCTGCTGGTGGACGACGCCATCATTGCGGTCGAAATGATGGTGCGCAAGATGGAGGAGGGCTACGACAAGGTGCGTGCCGCCACCTTTGCCTACGAGATCACCGCCATGCCCATGCTGACGGGCACGTTGATCACCGCGGCCGGCTTTTTGCCGATCGGGCTGGCCAAGTCACAGACGGGTGAGTACACCTTCGCCATCTTTGCCGTGACCGTGATCGCCCTGGTGCTGAGCTGGGTGGTGTCGGTCTATTTCGTGCCTTACCTGGGGGCCTGGTTGCTCAAGCGCCCGCCCCATGTGCAGGAAATGGGTGCCGGGCATGAGGGGGGTGAACCGCACGAGATGTTTGACACCCCGTTCTACAACACCTTCCGTCGCGCCGTGACCTGGTGTGTGGCGCACCGCTGGGCCACCATCGCGGCCACGCTGGCGATCTTTGCGCTGGGCATCGTGGGCATGGGCAAGGTGCAGCAGCAGTTCTTCCCGGACTCCAGCCGGCCTGAGATTCTGGTGGACATCTGGTTCCCCGAAGGCACCTCGTTCGCCGCCAACGATGCGGTGACCCAGCGGGTCGAAGCCCGTCTGCGCGAAGAGGTGGGCGTGAAGAGCGTGAGCACCTGGGTGGGCTCGGGCGTGCCCCGTTTCTACCTACCACTCGATCAGGTGTTTCCACAGACCAACGTCTCGCAATTCATCATCCTGCCGGTGGACTTGAAGGTGCGCGAGAGCCTGCGCATCAAGCTGCCGGCCCTGTTGGCCGAAGAGTTCCCCGAGGTGCGGGGGCGCGTCAAGTTGCTGCCCAATGGACCGCCGGTGCCTTATCCGGTGCAGTTCCGGGTGATGGGTTCGAACCCGGCGGTGCTGCGTGAGCGGGCCGACGAGGTCAAGGAACTGATGCGCAAGAACAGCCACATGCGTGGTGTGAACGACAACTGGAACGAGTCGGTGAAGGTGATCCGCATGGAGGTCGATCAGGCTAAGGCGCGTGCCCTGGGCGTGACCAGCCAGGCGATTGCGCAGGCTTCGGCCGCCATTCTGTCGGGCACGGCGGTGGGGCAGTTCCGCGAGAACGACAAGCTGATCGACATCGTGGTGCGCCAGCCCCTGGAGGAACGCAATGCGATCACTGACCTGGGCAATGCCTACCTGCCCACCGCCAACGGGCGTTCGATCCCGCTGACCCAGATCGCCAAGCCGGTGTTCACCTGGGAGCCCGGGGTGATGTGGCGCGAGAACCGCGATTACGCGGTGACCGTGCAGGGCGACATCGTGGAGGGCCTGCAAGGGGCCACCGTGACGGCTGAGCTGTTGCCTGAGCTGCGGGCGCTGGAAGCGAAGTGGCAGGCCTCCGGCCAGGCCTTCCGCATCGAAGTGGCCGGCGCGGTGGAAGAAAGCAGCAAGGGCTCGGCCTCCATCGCCGCCGGATTGCCGGTGATGTTGTTCCTGACCTTCACGCTGCTGATGCTGCAGTTGCAGAGCTTCAGCCGCTCGGTGCTGGTGTTCCTCACCGGCCCCCTGGGCATTGCCGGTGTGGCGGGCGCCTTGCTGGTGTTGAACCGGCCGTTCGGCTTCGTGGCCTTGCTCGGGGTGATCGCGCTGATGGGCATGATCCAGCGCAACTCGGTGATCCTGATCGACCAGATCGAGCAGGACCGCGCCCGGGGCGTGCCCGCCTGGGATGCGATCGTGGAGTCGGCGGTGCGCCGCTTGCGCCCCATCGTGCTGACGGCGGCCGCGGCGGTGCTGGCGATGATCCCGCTGTCGCGCAGCGTGTTCTGGGGGCCGATGGCGGTGGCCATCATGGGGGGCCTGATCGTGGCCACCTTGCTCACGCTGCTGGCCTTGCCGGCCATGTACGCCGCCTGGTTCCGCGTCAAGCGTCCTCAAATCGAGGTGAATTGAGCGCTGGCGCGGCCTGCAGCGCGAAATTTGCAGGGTTTTGAGGCCTTTGGAGGCTCCAGAACCCTGCATCTGACCCGGATTCGGGCCGGAACCCGGATTTCATCCCGCTAAAATAGAAGGTTGACCGATTTCGTTGGGGTGGTCAGTGTGAACTGATCGCCCGTTTTGTTTTCAGGCGCGCGGGTGGCGAAATTGGTAGACGCACCAGGTTTAGGTCCTGACGCCAGCAATGGTGTGGGGGTTCGAGTCCCCCCCCGCGCACCACTTGTGAGATTTATTTACGCCAGGCCAGGACGTGCACATCACGCGGCCTGACACGCCATATCAGGAGAAAACAATGGCTGTTACCGTTGAGACCCTCGAGAAGCTCGAACGCAAGATCACGCTGACCCTGCCCGTCACGGCAATCCAGGCTGAAGTGGACACGCGCCTGAAGCGCCTGGCCCGCACTGTCAAGATGGACGGCTTCCGTCCGGGCAAGGTGCCGATGGCCGTGGTGGCCCAGCGCTATGGCTACTCCGTTCAGTACGAAGTGATGAACGACAAGGTGGGCGAGGCTTTTGCCGTGGCTGCCAACGAAGCCAAGCTGCGTGTGGCTGGCCAGCCCCGCATCACCGAAAAAGAAGGCGCGCCCGAAGGCGAGCTGACTTTTGACGCTGTGTTCGAAGTGTTCCCCGAAGTCAAGATCGGCGACCTGTCGACCGCTGAAGTCGAAAAGCTGTCGGCCGACGTGGACGACGCCGCCATCGACAAGACTCTGGAAATCCTGCGTAAGCAACGCCGCACCTTCGCTCAGCGCGCTCAGGATCAGGCTGCCCAGGACGGCGACCGCGTGACGGTTGACTTCGAAGGCAAGATCGACGGCGAACCCTTTGCCGGCGGCAAGGCCGAAGACTTCCAGTTCCTGATCGCTGACGGTCAGATGCTGAAGGAATTCGAAGACGCCGTGCGTGGCATGAAGGCCGGCGAAAGCAAGACCTTCCCCCTGGCCTTCCCGGCCGACTACCACGGCAAGGATGTGGCCGGCAAGCAAGCCGACTTCCTGGTCACCGTGAAGAAGATCGAAGCCGCCAACCTGCCCGAAGTGAATGATGCCCTGGCCAAGACCCTGGGTATCGCCGACGGCACCGTGGACGCTCTGCGCGCCGACATCAAGGCCAACCTGGAGCGCGAAGTCAAGTTCCGTCTGCTGGCCCGCAACAAGCAGGCTGTGATGGATGCCCTGGTGGGCAAGGCTGAACTCGACCTGCCCAATGCCAGCATCCAGGCTGAAATCGGCCGTCTGGTCGAAGGCGCCCGTGCTGACCTGAAGCAGCGCGGCATCAAGGACGCCGACAAGGCCCCGATCCCTGACGACGTGTTCCGTCCCCAAGCCGAGCGTCGCGTGCGCCTGGGTCTGGTGGTGGCCGAGCTGGTTCGTGCCAACGAACTGCAAGCCAAGCCCGAGCAACTCAAGGCCCACGTCGAAGAGCTGGCTGCCAGCTACGAGAAGCCGGCTGAAGTGGTGCGCTGGTACTTTGGTGACCAGAACCGCCTGGCCGAAGTCGAAGGTGTTGTGATCGAAAACAACGTCACCGAATTCGTGCTGTCCAAGGCCAAGGTCACTGAAAAGTCGGTTTCGTTCGACGAACTGATGGGCCAAGCCTGAAACCTGATCTGATCTCTCTTTTTTGAGATGCTGAGGGGCTTGTGCTTTGTTGCGCAGGCCCCACTTCATTTTTGGGTACAGTTAGGTTTCCCCTTGGAGAAAACATGAGCGCACTGGACATTCAAGGCCTGGGCATGGTCCCGATGGTCATCGAGCAATCGGGTCGTGGCGAACGGTCCTACGACATTTATTCACGTCTCCTGAAGGAGCGCGTGGTGTTTCTGGTGGGCCCGGTGAACGACCAGACCGCCAACCTGGTGGTGGCGCAGCTGCTGTTCCTGGAGAGCGAAAACCCCGACAAGGACATTTCGTTCTACATCAACTCGCCGGGTGGTTCGGTGAGCGCCGGCATGGCCATCTTCGACACCATGAACTTCATCAAGCCCCAGGTGTCGACCCTGTGCATCGGCATGGCTGCCAGCATGGGCGCCTTCTTGCTGGCCGCCGGCGAAAAGGGCAAGCGTTACTCGCTGCCCAATTCGAAGGTGATGATTCACCAGCCGCTGGGTGGCGCACAAGGCCAGGCCACCGAGATCGAGATCCACGCCCGCGAGATTCTCAAGACCCGCGAGCAGCTCAACAAGATCCTGGCTGAACGCACCGGGCAGCCGCTGGAAAAGATCGAGCGCGATACCGAGCGCGATTACTATCTGTCTGCCGACGAAGCCAAAGATTACGGCTTGGTGGATCAGGTGATTGCCAAGCGGCCTTGACCAGTATCCCGGCTGAATGAGCGGCGTTTCCCGGGAGAGGGAAGCGCCGTTTTTTATTTCGCTATCATCTAGAACAACGCGTTACAAGGCATTTCCGACATGGCCGACAAAAAAGGCTCCACCAGCGAGAAAACACTCTATTGCTCCTTTTGCGGCAAAAGCCAGCACGAGGTGAAGAAGCTGATCGCCGGTCCATCGGTTTTCATCTGCGATGAGTGCATTGATCTTTGCAACGAAATCATCCGCGATGAGCTGCCTTCGACCGAGGCGGGGCGAGAGGCCCGCGGCGATTTGCCGACGCCTTCCGAGATCAAGCTCAATCTCGACAACTATGTGATCGGCCAGGAAGTGGCCAAACGCACGCTGGCCGTGGCGGTGTACAACCACTACAAGCGCCTGCGCCACAAGGACAAGGGTGCCAAGGATGAGGTTGAACTCTCCAAGAGCAACATTCTGCTGATCGGACCCACCGGCTCGGGCAAGACCCTGTTGGCTCAGACCTTGGCGCGCATGCTCGATGTGCCTTTCGTGATGGCCGATGCCACCACCCTGACCGAAGCCGGCTATGTGGGTGAAGACGTCGAGAACATCGTGCAGAAGCTGCTGCAAAGCTGCAACTACGATGTCGAGCGGGCCCAGCGCGGCATCGTCTACATCGACGAGATCGACAAGATTTCGCGCAAATCGGACAACCCTTCGATCACCCGCGACGTGTCGGGCGAAGGGGTGCAGCAGGCCTTGCTGAAGTTGATCGAAGGCACCATGGCGAGCGTGCCTCCCCAGGGCGGGCGCAAACATCCGAACCAGGACTTCCTGCAGATCGATACCACCAATATCTTGTTCATCTGCGGTGGCGCGTTTGCCGGCATCGAGAAAGTGATCGAGAACCGCACCGAGGCCTCAGGCATCGGTTTTGGCGCCTCGGTCAAGAGCAAGAAGCAGCGTACCTTGACCGAAATGTTCGGCGAGGTGGAGCCTGAGGATTTGATCAAGTTCGGCCTGATTCCCGAGCTGGTCGGGCGCATGCCGGTGGTCACCACGCTGGCTGAGCTCAGTGAAGATGCGCTGGTGCAGATCCTGACCGAGCCCAAGAACGCTCTCGTGAAGCAGTACCACAAGCTGCTGGCCATGGAAGGCGTTGACCTGGAGATCCGCCCGGCGGCCCTGCAGGCCATCGCCAAGAAGGCCTTGGCCCGCAAGACGGGTGCACGTGGCTTGCGTTCCATCCTTGAGCATGCCCTGATCGACACGATGTTCGATCTGCCGAATGCCTCGAATGTCGAGAAAGTCGTGGTGGACGAGTCCACCATCGATGAGAACAAGCCGCCGCTGCTCGTGTACCGCGAGGCGGCCAAGAAGGCTTGAGCCCTTGGGCTGTCAACATGACCCAGCCTGGTGCTGGCACGGCGGCTGCTTGGCTGCCGTGTCGGCCCCGGCGGGTTGAAATCTCCCGTTTGCGGACCATATTCAACAGGTAACCAAAGGATATCCATGTCCGGACAACCCCCTCTGCCTGCCACGTCCATCGACCTGCCGCTGCTTCCGCTGCGCGATGTGGTCGTGTTCCCTCACATGGTGATCCCGCTGTTCGTCGGCCGCCCCAAGAGCATCAAGGCTCTGGAGTTGGCGATGGAAGCCGAGCGCCGCATCATGCTGGTGGCCCAACGTACCGCCGCCAAGGACGAGCCCTCGGTGGCTGATATGTTCTCGGTCGGTTGCGTCTCGACCATTCTGCAGATGCTCAAGCTGCCTGATGGCACCGTCAAGGTGCTGGTCGAAGGGCAGCAACGTGCCACGGTCGAGAAGATCGATGACGCCGAAAGCCACTTCTCGGCCACCGTGCTGCCGTTGCCCGTGCCCGAGGTGGAGCCCGAAGGTGCCAAGGCCAGCGAGATCGAGGCCCTGCGCCGCGCAGTCATGCAGCAGTTTGACCAGTACGTCAAACTCAACAAGAAGATTCCGCCCGAGATCCTGACGTCGATCGCCAGCATCGACGATCCAGGTCGCCTGGCCGACACGATTGCGGCCCACTTGCCGTTGAAGCTGGACAACAAGCAGGCGGTGCTCGATCTGGCGGGCATCAAGGAACGCCTGGAAAATCTGTACGAACAGCTTGAGCGCGAGGTCGACATCCTCAATGTCGACAAGAAGATCCGTGGCCGCGTGAAGCGGCAGATGGAAAAGAACCAGCGCGACTTCTACCTGAACGAGCAGGTCAAGGCCATTCAGAAGGAATTGGGTGAAGGTGAAGAGGGTGCGGACATCGAGGAGATCGAGAAGCGCATCAAGGCCGCCAAGATGCCCCGCGACGCCTTGAAGAAGGCCGAGAGCGAACTCAAGAAGCTCAAGCTGATGTCGCCCATGTCGGCCGAGGCCACCGTGGTGCGCAACTACATTGACGTGCTGGTGGGCTTGCCCTGGGCCAAGAAGACCAAGATCAAGCACGATCTGGGCAATGCTGAAAACGTGCTGAACGAAGACCACCATGGCCTTGAGAAGGTCAAGGACCGCATTCTTGAATATCTTGCGGTGCAACAGCGGGTCGACAAGGTGAAGGCACCCATCCTGTGTCTGGTCGGCCCTCCGGGGGTGGGCAAGACCTCACTGGGGCAGTCGATTGCCAAGGCCACCGGGCGCAAGTACGTGCGCATGGCGCTGGGTGGCATGCGTGACGAGGCCGAGATCCGGGGGCATCGCCGCACCTACATCGGCGCCCTGCCCGGCAAGGTGTTGCAAAGCCTGACCAAGGTCGGCACGCGCAACCCCTTGTTCCTGCTGGACGAGATCGACAAGCTGGGCACGGATTTCCGGGGCGATCCCTCGAGTGCTTTGCTGGAGGTGCTGGACCCGGAGCAGAACCACACTTTTGGCGACCACTACGTGGAGGTCGACTTCGACCTGTCTGACGTGATGTTCGTGGCCACCTCCAACTCCATGAACATCCCGCCCGCGCTGCTGGATCGCATGGAAGTGATTCGCCTCTCGGGCTACACCGAAGACGAAAAGACCAGCATTGCCGAAAAGTACCTGCTGCCCAAGCAGATGAAGAACAACGGCGTGAAGGACACCGAGCTGTTGGTCACCGAAGAGGCCATCCGTGACATGGTGCGCTACTACACCCGTGAGGCGGGTGTGCGCTCCCTTGAGCGTGAACTCTCCAAGATCTGCCGCAAGGTGGTCAAGGGCTTGCTGCTCAAGAAGATGACGCCCAAGGTGGTGGTGAACGGCGAAAACCTCGATCAGTTCCTGGGGGTGCGCAAGTACTCCTACGGTCGTGCCGAGCAACAGAACCAGGTCGGTCAGGTGGTCGGATTGGCCTGGACCGAGGTGGGGGGCGATCTGCTGACCATCGAAGCGGCGCTCATGCCTGGCAAGGGCAACATCACCCGCACCGGTTCGCTGGGGGACGTGATGAAAGAGTCCGTCGAGGCGGCGCGCACCGTGGTGCGCAGTCGCTCCAGGGCATTGGGCATCAAGAACGAGGTGTTCGAGAAGAACGACATCCACATCCACGTGCCCGATGGGGCCACGCCCAAGGACGGCCCGAGTGCCGGTGCCGCCATGACCACGGCTTTCGTCTCTGCCCTCACGGGCATTCCGGTGCGCAGCGATGTGGCCATGACGGGTGAGATCACGCTCCGAGGCGAGGTCACGGCCATCGGGGGCTTGAAGGAGAAGCTGTTGGCGGCCTTGCGCGGTGGCATCAAGACCGTGCTGATCCCGGAAGAGAACGTCAAAGACCTGCAGGAGATCCCCGAGAACGTGAAGAACGGTCTCGAGATCGTGCCGGTCAAGTGGATCGACAAGGTGCTGGAGGTGGCTTTGGAGCGCGTGCCTGTGCCGCTGACCGATGAGGAAGTGGCTGCGAGCACGGCTGCTGCGGCCACGCCTGCGCCTGCGGTTGCCCCTGACGGCTTGAAGCATTGAAGCGGTTGGGCTCAAATTTCGGTCTGCGAGTTCTGAAGAGAGCGAAATTTGGGCTATAATTTTTGGATCGCAACGAACTTGATCAAAGAGTTTGTTGAGAGGTTTAGTCAAAACGCGGGAATAGCTCAGTTGGTAGAGCGCAACCTTGCCAAGGTTGAGGTCGAGAGTTCGAGACTCTTTTCCCGCTCCAGATTTCCGAAAGGGGAAGCCGTTGCTTCCCTTTTTCGTCAGAGCAGTCAGCACGGCGCGATAGCAAAGCGGTTATGCCCCGGATTGCAAATCCGGTTAGTCCAGTTCGACTCTGGATCGCGCCTCCATCTTTTCATCCCTGTCGGATGTCCCAAAAAAAGCCCAGCCATGCTGGGCTTTTTGCATTTCATCATTTCATTTCTTCACACTGGCAGATTCTGCTGCAGGCCTTGGCAGGGGGTTGAGCGGGGTGATGTCGCCTCTCTCTTTGCGTGTGGCTTGCCAAGGTTTCCGATTGGCGTGTCGGTGTGACAAACGGCCATATTTGGTGATTTCGTTATCGAAAGCTTTATATTTTTCGGGCATCATTCCTTGGGTACATTTGAAAAAATGTGCAAAAATTGTTGCTATGTTGCCTGGGGTGTGATTGCTCAGACCATCCTGATCTGATTTATCAGATTGAAGCTGATTTTGGATGGGGTTTGTGGGCGATTGCACCCAAGGTTCAACACAGCTTCGTTGCCACACCATTCCTATTTTGCCGAGGGCCTGTGTTGATGAGAATGCCAGTGATGCTTGCCGTTGCGACTGCAGCATGTGCCCTTTGCATTCCGGTGACAGGCCTTCCCGACACCTTGGCGTTGGTGAATGCCAACCTCAAGTCCGATCTCGACGCCTTGATTGCCGACGGCAGCTACAACGATGCACTGGCGCTGATTGACAAGGTGGAGCGCCGCGGCAATTTGCCGCCGGAGATGCAGTTGAAGCGGGGCATCGTGCTGATGCAGCTTGGCGACACCGATGAGGCGCGCAAGGTGTTCGAACGACTGCGCGATGCCTACCCGACCCAGGCCGCGCCTTATGTGAACCTCGCGGCCATCGATGCCCGTGCCGATGACCTTGAGCGGGCCAGTCAGAACCTGACCAAGGCACGAGAGTTGGCGCCGAAGCAGGCTTCCACCCACGAGAGCCTGGGCCGCATCCACCTGGGGCTGGCCTGGAAGAGCTTCAAATTGGCCGCGGAACTGGACCCGGGGCGCCAGGCCTTGTTGCGCAAGAATGAAATGATTGAGAGCCTGATCCGCGACAGGGCCGTGCCGGCGGCACCTGCCACGGTCACGGCGCAGGCTGCGGTCCCCGTGCCTCCAGTGCCTCCTGCGTCGGCACCTTCGGCAGCGAGCCCCTCCGTGGTGCCGGAAGCGCCGGCGCCATCGCGTCGCTCAGAGGTGACGTTGTTGGGCACGCGCTCGATGGGGGGCGCGACGCCGGTCGCTGTGCCTGCGGTGCTGGACCCACGTCCGCTTGACATCCGACCCGAAGCGCTGCGCCCGGTGTCGGCAGGGCCGATGGAGTCGGGTGCTGCCTTGTGCCCACCGACAGACGACCGTGCCTGTTCTTCGGCATTGCAGGCTTTGGAAGCCTGGCGTCAGGACTGGTCTCAGCGCTCGCTTGAAAAATACCGCGCACATTACATGCCCGGGTATTTCCCGTCTCCTTTCAAATCGGTGAGCCAATGGATCGCTTTCAAGAAGCGGGTTTTTGACAGCGCCGGCAACATTCATGTCTCTTTGAATGTCACCGATGTGAAGTGGTTGGATGGAAAACGCCTGAGCGTCGCTGCGGTGCAGCGGTATCAATCAGCGACCTACCGCGATCAAACCAGAAAACGGTTTGTCATGATCAGGGATGGGGACCGTTGGCGGCTTGCTTCTGAACAAAAAGACGAAACCTGAGTCACTTCCCCGAATCCCATGCCCTCTGACCACTTGCCTGGCGCCGTGCGCCTGTTTGGCCTCGACATATTGCCTTTGAGCTTCGAGCAGTCCACGGATCTGTTGCTGCATGCTGCCGCCACCCAAGGCCCCAAGGTGGTGGTGACGACCAATGTCGACCATGTCGTGCGGCTGGAGCGTGACCCCGAGTTGAAGGCCTTGTACGCCAGCGCCGACTACACCTTTGCGGATGGCATGCCTGTGGTCTGGGCCAGCCGCATGCTTGGCACGCCGCTGCCTGAGCGGGTGACGGGCGCGGACCTGTTTGTGGCTCTGTGCCGCCACAGCATGACCAGTGGGCAACGGGTGTTTGTGTTGGGGGGGCGTCCTGGGCAGGAGCGCCTGCTGCGTGATCGCTATGCCAAGCGCTTTCCGGGCATGGATGTGGTGGTGTGTTGCCCGCCGATGAATTTCGATCCGGAGGGCAGTGAGGCGGATGCCATCGTTCGGACCATCCAGGCCTGCCAGCCGGATTTCATTTTTGTCTGCCTCGGGTTTGAGAAGCAGGAGCGCTGGGCCTTGCGCCATGTGCGCCGGCTGGACTCGGGGGTGATCGTGTGCGTGGGTGCAGCCCAGGAGTTTGCCCTGGGCCTCAAGCGCCGTGCTCCGCGGTGGATGCAGGACAGCGGTCTTGAGTGGTTGTGGCGTTTGACTTCAGACCCGGTGCATCTGTGGCGGCGGTACCTGTTGCAGGCGCCGGTGTTCCTCTGGCTTCTGCTGCAGGAGTGGCGTGAACACCGACGCTCTTATGCGTGAGTCTCTGTCTATCGGCCGGGTCTGATCATTTGACTGACAAAATTTCCATCATCGACGGCCGTGAACTCGATGACGACCTGGCCCGTGCGTGGCAGGCGCTGGCTCTGACGCGCCCGGACCTGGGCAGCCCTTTCTACCAGCCTGGCTTTGCCCGCATCGTGGCGCGCCAGAACCTGGGCTTGCGCCTGGCCCTGATCGAGCAGCAGGGCCAGTTGTGTGGTGTGTTTCCATTCCACCGCGATCGTTGGGGTCGCCTGCGCTCGGTCGGCTACCAGCTCAATGATTACCATGGCCTGGTGTTGCGCCAGGGCGTGGAGATCGACGCGACGCAGCTGCTGCGGGCCTGTGATGCCCGCTACTTCGCGTTTGACCACATGCCCCTGACACAGGCTACCTTTGCACCCCACATCGCCCTGGAGACCCATTCGCCGGTGATGGAGCTGGAGGGCGGGATCGAGGCCTATCGCCAGCGTCTGAGTGCGCGCAGCGCCAAGGGATCGTCCGGCATTTTCCAATCGGTGGGCAACGCGCGCCGGCGGCTGGAGCGTCAGGTCGGCCCGCTGCGCCTGGAGATGGCCAGCAAAGATCCCCGTGCCTATCAGCGCCTGCTGGCGTTGAAATCACGCCAATTCGTCAGCACCACGGGCGGCAATCCCCTGGAGTTGCCCTGGATGCGCGGTGCGCTGGACGGCGTGTTCCACTGTGATGAAGGCGTCTTCGGCGGCATGTTGTCCGTGCTCTACGCGGGCGACCAGATGGTGGCTTTGCATCTGGGGATGCGCCATCGCGATCAGTGCCATGTCTGGTTCATCACCTACGATCCCGAGTTCGCCGCCTATTCACCGGGTTTGGTGTTGCTCATGGGCATGGCAGAGGCAGCGCAGGCACATGGATTTTCTCTGTTGGACCTGGGGCGTGGCTCGCAGCCTTACAAAGCCCGGTTTCAGACGTCGTCGATTGCGTTGGGCGAAGGAGCTGTTTCCAGGCCTCAATGGGTGGCCCATGCCGCATTGGCAAAGGCCGCGCGCAAGCGTTGGTTGAAGACTACAATTTTGGGCCAGGTCTGGCGCACAGGCAAACACTGGCTTCATCGGGCTGGCCCTTGATTTTCGGAGGCCCTGAATGTCGATACTGGAGGATTTGATGCGTTTCGTGCGTCATCCATTGGCCTTGTCCTGCGAGGGTCCAGTCGAGAGTTTCATGGCCATCTTGAATGGATTGATCTGAATGAAGTTTCTGTTTCTTCGCCTGCTGCGGAAAATAGGCGGGCCCTTGTTGCTGACCTGCCTGCTTGGTCCGGCCTGGGTGTTTGCCACGCCTTTGGTTTCCAATCTGCCTTTTGATCTGGGGTGGAATGGGGGTTCCAGTGCACAGGCACCGACGACGCCTGCGGCTGCGGCGACCAGCAACCCCGCCGCCACCTCGTCCTCGACCTCGACCTCGAAAGTGCCAACCGAGCGGCCTGCGGGTCCCAGCACCGGTGTTGTCAAGCCCGCCACACCTGCACCCGCCGTGACCACCGCTGCGGCGACCTCACAGATAGCGTCGCTCAGCATTGGTGCGGGTGATGTGCTGCAGGTCACGGTCTTCGGCCAGCCAGACATGTCTGCAGAGGTCTCGGTCACTGACGAGGGCGAGGTCACCCTGCCATTGATCGGGCTCCTGCGCATTGCTGGCATGTCGCAGGCCGAGCTTGAAAAACTCATTGCCCTGCGTTTGCGGGAACGCGAATACCTGCTGCATCCCGAGGTGTCGGTCACGGTCCGGCAAAACCGCAGTCAGGCCGTCTCCGTGCTCGGTGAGGTGGTGCGCCCGGGCCGCTACCCGCTGCAGGGCCGATTCACAGTGCTCGATCTGCTGGCGGTGGCCGGTGGCCTCACCCCCAAAGCCGACACGGTGGCGGTGCTGCTGCGCAAGGAGGGTGGGGCCGCAGGGACACCGGTGCGCATCCCCATCCGCCTGGACCGGGTGGCCAATCCCGACCGCAGTCCGCTGGACCTGGTCCTCAGCCAGGGCGACATGGTCTATGTGGGCCAGCAGAAGTTCTTCTACATCCATGGTGAGGTGCGTCGCCCGGGCAGCTATCCGATGGAGCCGGATCTCGATGTCATGCGTGCCCTGTCGCTTGGAGGGGGCGTGACCGAGCGTGGTTCGATGAGCCGCATCCAGATCCACCGAAAATCCGAGGGCACGGAGGCCCGTGATTTTTCACCGCAGCTGACGGACGCTGTGAAGGACGGTGATGTGATTTATGTGAAGGAGAGGATTTTTTGAATCCCTATCCGGTTGGATTGACCCTGAATCAGTTGGGGGCCATGCTCAGGTACCGTGTGTGGACGGTGCTGATCGTGACCTTTGTGACGGTGATCGTCACCGGCGTTGCGGTGATGCTGATTCCCAAGAGTTACACCTCGTCGGCTGAATTGTTCATTGAGTTCCGGGTCAATGACCCGATTTCGGGGCGTCAGTTTCCGGCCATCCTCGATGAAACCTATTTGCAGACCCAGGTCGACATCATTCACAGCAATGAGGTATTGGATCGCGTGATTGATACCCTGCGCCTGATGGAAGCCCCCGGTGCCGAGAAAAATCGTCAATTGCTGCGTGAGCGGGTTTTGAAAAGCCTGGATATTCAATTGCGCCGCACCAGTCGCATCGTCGAGATTCAGTATTCCGATCGATCTGCCGAGGCGGCCCGCGCTTTTCTCGATGCATTGATCAAGGCTTATTCCGACATCAACAGCGAAATCAGCGTGGCACCCGCGCGAGCCCGTACCGAGCAATACAACGCGCAGTTGCAACTGCTGCGCAATGAAATCGACGGTATTCAGCAAAAGCTCACCGAATACCAGCAAAAAGCCCAGATCGTTGACACCGATGAGCGTCTGGACAACCGATCGCGCCAGTTGGGTGAAATCTCGAGCCGGCAGTTGGCCCTGCGGTCCCAGCGCCAGGAGTACGAGGCCCGCATGCGCGCCCTCGACACCATGATCCGTTCGGGCAGCGATGTGCCGGATGTGCCCGAGATTGCCCAGTTGCCGCGCGTGGCCGAACTCAAACTGCGCCTTTCCGATCTGGAGCGCCGCATCAGCGAACTGTCGGCCACCTACGGCAAGATGCACCCCCGTCTGCAAGCCCTGCAGGATGAACGCACCGTGCTGGTGGAGCGCGTCAGGCGTGAAGCGAAGGCCGCCCTGGAAGGCCTGCGCCTCGAGGGCAGCCGCCTGGCCGACCAGGAGCGCGCGTTGGGGCGCAATTTCGACGAGCAGCAGCGCTCGCTGCTGGAGACCAAACGCCACCGTGACGTCATCAGCTCTTACCAGCGTCAGCTCGAAAGCACCCAGCGCGTCTACAACACGGCGGTCGCCAAATACGACGAAATCCTCATGTCGGGCACCGTCAATGGCACCAACCTGTCGGTTCTGCGCAAGCCCGAAGCCCCGTTGCGGCACTCCAAGCCCCAGATCACCAAGAGCCTGATCATGTCGGTGCTGGTGGGGCTGGCACTGGGGCTGGGTCTGTCCTTTGTGCTGGAGGTCACGGTGCGCCGCCTGCGTTGCCGTGAAGACATGGAACGCGGCCTGGGTCTGCGTATTTTTGGTCAGATTGGTCAGTCCACGGTCTGACGACACCTCCTCATGAAACTAGAACCGATCCTCGATGCCCATGCCGCTCCGGTGCCCCCGGCCTTGAGCAGCGACCGCATGGGTGAGCTGTTCATCCAGGCCGGCAAGCTGTCGCGGGCCCAGGTGGAGCAAATCATCCAGTTGCAGGAGACTTCGCAACTGCGCTTTGGTGAGGCCGCACGCCAACTCAATCTGTTGTCCGAGCAGGACATCAAGGCCGTGCTGGCCCACCAGTTCAACTACGTCACGGCCACCAACCTGCGGGTGGGGCTGGATGCCACCTGTCCCCTGCCGATCGCCAATTCTCCTTACAGTCCCGAAGCGGAGGCCATCCGGCGCATCCGCTCCGAGCTGTTGCTGGAGGCGCGGGGCCTGACCCCCCTGCAACTGGCGGTGGTCAGCCCCAGCGGTGGCGAGGGGCGCACTTACATGGCTGCCAACCTGGCGTTCTCGTTTGCCCAGGTGGGCAAGCGCACCTTGCTGATCGATGCGGATTTCCGCTCCCCCAAGGTGCACGCCTACTTCAGCATGAACAACAAGAAGGGCCTGTCGGGCGTTCTGTCCGGGCGCAGCGATGTCACGCTGGACGTGATGACCATGGTGCTTCCCAACCTGTATGTGCTGCCTGCCGGCCCACTGCCACCCAATCCGCTGGAAATCCTGCAAGACCCCAACCTTTCTGCCCTGATCGACAAGCTGGCCCGTGACCTCGATGTGATCGTGGTCGACACGCCGGCCGCCACGGCGTCCTCTGACAGCAAGGTCATCGCGCGCCAGGTGGGGACGGCCCTGGTCGTGGGTCGTGAGCACCGCACCCGCATTGCCGATCTGCGTGTCACCGTGCAGGCCATGCAGGATGTCGGCGTGCGTGTTTTTGGCACGGTCTACAACCGCTTCGACGGGCGCTCTGGCGCGGGCTCATCGGAGGCCGCAGGCCCCCGTTCCTGGTGGACTGCGCTCTCGCGCCTGTTCCAGCGCGGGCGTGCGCGCTGACAGGGGGCCTGGTGGCGGTCGGTAAGCCTTTCTGGACCCATTCCCTGTTGTCCGTTGTCGATCAGGTGCTGCTCAGCGGCCTGAATTTTGCGGTCGGCATGTGCCTCATCCGCTTCGGCACCAAGAGCGACTACGGTCTCTACTCTCAGTTGTTTGCGGCCAGCCTGTTCGCCGTGGGCTTGCTGGAGGCCCTCATCGGCAGTCCTTTGACGACGCTGGCCCCTCACATGCCGCCCGCTCAGCAGGCCCTGGCCATCCGGCGGCTGCAGCGCTGGCAATGGCTGGCCGGCGCAGGTCTGGGCGTGCTGCTCGGCCTGGTGGCGGCCTGGGTCGTCTGGGATGGTGTGCCCGAGGTGGCGCCAGGGCCGGTCGGCCTGGGATTTGCCGTCTTCGTCGCCATCACCACGGTGCGGGAGTACCGTCGCACGGTCTGGTTCATCCAGGCCGACCTGCGCAGCCTGTTGCTCAGCGATGGCTTGTATGTGGTGCTGGCCCTGATCGGTGGCGCCGCGCTGGCACTGAGCCAGCAGGTGGGGGCGGCGTCCATCCTGGCGGTGCTCAGCGTGGCCCAGGGCCTGGCCCTGATGGCCGGTCAGCGGCCTGCCCCGGCACCGGTCGACACGCCCCTGCCGGTCTGGCGTGAGACCCTGGCTGCGGTCTGGGACAAAGGCCGCTGGGCCATGCCCGGCATGGTCGTCGGCTGGTTGGGCAACTACAGCTTTCTGTACCTGGCCTCGGCCATGTCGGGGGTGGAGGCCACGGCCGAGGTCAGTGCCTCCCGTCTGCTGCTGGTTCCGGTGGGCCTCATGGTGGTGGCCTGGTCCAGGGTGGCCCGGCCTTTGGCAGGCCGACTGATCCATTCGCGCGACTGGCGTTCGTTGAATCGCCTGTCGCTGTTTTCGCTGGGGGGCATCGAGGCCCTGTCCCTGGTTTACATGCTGATGCTGGTCCTGGCCCTTCCGTGGCTGCAGGCCCACGTGCTCGGGGCCAAGTACCAGGGCATCAACGCCCTGGTGATGGCGTGGGGGGCGTACTTCCTGGTCAGTGTGGCCCGAACCATCGCCACCACCTGGCTGGTCAGCATCGGGGCGTTCCGCCAGTTGTTCATCGAAGGCTGTGTGGTCGTTCTGTTCATGCTGGCGGTGGCCAGCCTGACCATCCCGCACTGGGGCGCCCTGGGCGCGGTGATGGCCCTGATCGCGATGGAGTCCTTTGATTTTCTGCTGCTGCTCGGCTTGATCGCCTACCAGCGGCGCCGCCTGAGCCGGGAGCTTCCACATGCCTGACGTCAGCGTCTGCGTTTGCACTTTCCGGCGGCCCGAGTTGCTGAATGCCTTGCTGGCCCTGCTGGCCCAGCAGCGTCTGCCCGCCTTCGACATCGTGGTGGTCGACAACGACCCCGCCCACAGTGCCTTGCCGGTCTTGCAAGCCTGGGCCGAGCGCCTGCCATTGCGTTTTGCCCACCTGCCGGAGCCCAACATCGCCAAGGCCCGCAACCTGGCCGTGGCCCAGGCACGCGGCGACTGGCTGGCGTTCATCGATGACGACGAGTGCCCGGGCCCGGATTGGCTGTGGCTGCTGGTTCAAGCCCAGGCGGCGACAGGGGCTGACGGCGTGATGGCCCCTGTGCTGCCCACCTACACCGAGGCCACGCCGGCGTGGATGCGCAATGCGGGCCTGTTCGATCGGCGTCGTTTCAGCACCGGTACCCGCATCTTCACGGAGGATTCGCGCACCGGCAACGTGCTGCTGAGGACGGCCATGGCGCGCAGCCTGCCGGGCCCTTTTGATCCGGAATTTGGGCGCTCCGGTGGTGAAGACACGCTGTTTTTCTCGCTGCTGCACCGGGCGGGCTTTGTGTTCGTGTGGTGCGATGAGGCGGTGGTCACCGAAGAGGTTCCGGCAGATCGTGCCCGGGTGAGCTGGGTGCTGCGGCGGGCTTACCGCGGCGCCCAGACCTTTGTGCGGGTCGAGCTGTACCCGCTGTCGGGCCCCCGCCGCGTGCTGCGCGCAGGTGTTCTGGGCCTGCGGGCCTTGCTGCAGCTCGGGGTGGCCAGCCTGCTGGCGCTGGCCCTGAGCCCGGTGGACCGCCTGCGGGCCTTCCGCTGGCTGCGCGTGGCCTGCGCTCAACTGGGCAAGTTGTCGGCGCTGACGGGCGCGCGTTATCTTGAGTACCGGGCCTGAGGCCCTGTCGTGCCAGGACTGGGGTCGACTATTGGAGTCGAGGGGGTCGAGGGGGTCGAAGGTGTTGATGGGGGCGTTGCCGCCGCAGCCAGCAGGCGGTGGCGGCGCAGCGACCAACTCACGGCGATCGAGGAGTAAACCACCAGCATGGCCAGAAAATTCACGCCGCGCAGCAATGAACTCTCGGTCAGGTTGTGCACCAGGATCACCACGATGACGGCGCCATGGAAGGCGGCTTCACTGGCGTCATAGCGTGACAGGCGGTACAGCGTCACCAGGTGGTGGATCAAGAAGGCGGCGAACAGAACCAGGCCGACCAGGCCCAGTTCATTGAAGATGTCCAGGTAGCCGTTGTGGGCCTGGAACGGCACCCAATACATCTTGTCGATGATGGCCTGCGACGCACTGCCCTTGCCCAGCCAGAAGGCGCCATAGCCCACCCCGAGCCACGGGTGGTTCTCGATCTCGTCGAGCACCATGTCCCAGATATCGAAGCGCCCGCTGATGTCCGTTCGCTTGCCCAGCAGGTCGGCCACGGGTTTGAAGAACTCGTCCCAGGTCGGAAGTCGGCCCTGCACCACGTAAAGCACATGCAGGTAGACCAGCAGCAGTGCCACCACCACGATCAGCACCCGGCTGACGACAAACTCGTCGGCCACGTATTTCCAGCGGAACAGGGCGAAGCAGCCCACCCCCAGGGCGGTCACCAGCAGGCTGGTGGTGCTCTTCGACATCACCAGATTCAGCCCGCAAAAAACCAGCAACACCAGCAGCAGCAAGGTCGGCATGCCGCGCTGGGGGTGCGTGGCATACAGGCTGACCAGGGTCATCACGGTGAAGGCCGTCATGATGCCGTAGCTGTTCTTCTGGTCGGTGATGCCGCGCCAGGCCCCGCCGACCCAGGCCTCGTTGCCGGCGGTGGCGTACTCGATGGCCGTATCGGGGATCAAGCCCACCGCCAGCACCGACGCCACCAGCAGGAGCAGCATGGTGCCGCTCATCAGACGCAGCCATCGCCCATGGTCCAGGCCCTGAAGTTGCAGTGCCACGCCGATCAGCACCATGCCTGCGAGTTGCACCCCCTTCTTCACCGTCACCCCGGGCTGGACTGACCACAAGGCATTCAGCAGGCAGTAAATCAGCAAGGCCAGCAGGAAGGGACTCACCTGGGCCATCACCTCCTGGAAGCGTTCGAATCGGCGCAAGGCCAGTACACCAGCCAGAAGAAACAGGCTGCCCCACTGCAACTGGATGATCGCGTTGCCGCTGCTCAGGTTCTCGGCCTGGTTGGTGAACTCCCAGC
Organism: Curvibacter sp. GW821-FHT01G03; assembly: GCF_059422285.1. Taxonomy (NCBI): domain Bacteria; kingdom Pseudomonadati; phylum Pseudomonadota; class Betaproteobacteria; order Burkholderiales; family Comamonadaceae; genus Curvibacter; species Curvibacter sp. GW821-FHT01G03. The sequence goes on along the minus strand of NZ_JBWKWP010000007.1, from coordinate 168,846 downwards.
TCAGGCCGGCGGGCAGCAGCGACCACGCCAGGCTCAGCACCAGCAACAGGCTGGCCCAGGCCTGGCCTGTTGGGGCCTGGGGCGGCGGGGGCGTTGCGGCGGCTGGAGAAACCGTGTCCATGGTGCGGGCCGGATCAGGGCAGGGCGGCCGGGCGCGCCAGATAGGCCTTGGACAGGGCCTTGAACTGCCCGCCATCGTTGCGCAGCGTGGTCTGGTTGCGTTCGCCCTGGCTGAACACCACGCCCACGCCCCCGGCGGCCACCAGTTGTTCGGGGTGGGTCAGGAAGTAGTGCACCCGGTTGTCGCGCCACGGCGGGCCACTGCTGGGGGCCGGCGCGGGTACGCCCAGCGGGGTTTGCCACCACAGCAGGGGGCGTTGCAGGCCCTCGAAATAACGCCGGGCCTGGGCCAGGTGCTGGGCAAAGTTGGGGCTGCTGGTGTTGCTTTCGTCCCAGTACCAGGGCCCGCCGTTGCGCACGCAGGCGGCTGTCCGCGATTGGGCCTCCATGCAGCCGGCGTCGCGGTCCTGGGTTTGCATGACCACGAAGTCGGCCTTGTCCGCGCCCAGCTTGAGCATGTAGGCCAAGTCACCGGCCTGCAGGTCGTGGAACATGGATGGCGGAAAACCCACATAGGTGCGTGGTGCACGCAGCCGCGCGCTGCGCAGCAGGCAGGCGGCCAGTCCGGCCACGGTGTCCGGCAGTTCGGTGCAGTCGGGGTTCAGCCGCACCAGTGCAGGGTGGCGTTGGGGGTCGGGCTGGGCGCGCTGGGTGTAGCCCCAGAAGTCGGGCTCCAGGTTCACCAGCGCTGGTTTGCCATAGCGGCCCAGCCGGTCGAACAGCAGTTGCACCTGCTGCCAGTAGGGGCCCATGAAAGCGGGGTCGGTCAGGCCGCTGATGTTGCCGTCGCCGCGGGCGGCCATCTGGTAAAGCGTGAACATCGGAACGGCGCCCACCAGTTCGGCGTGTTCGGCCACCAGATCAGCGTAGGCCCCAGCAGGGCTGTTCCAACTGAGCCAGGAGTCCTTGCCCACGCCATTGAGGTAATGCTGGTAGATGTCGGGCATCAGGCCCTGGCCCAGCACGGTGCCTGTGTCGGTCGAACCCACACCGATCAGCAGACGGCGGGGACGGCCCAGGGCCTGGGCCAGGGCGCCGGGCCGCTGGGCCAGTGGCAGGGTGGCGAGTTCGACATGGGCTGGCGCACCCGATGCGGGCGCAGGCCCGGCCTTGCCCTTGGGGCCCGCGGCGCCGCTCAGGCCCGTCAGCAGGCTCAGGCCCAGACCCAATGCCCAGACCCAGGCTGGGCGGCAGCGTGGCAGGACCGGGCGTCGGCGCGGGGCTGGGGTCGCTGGGGCGGTGCGGTCCATGTGCGCCTCCTGGGCGGTCCTGGGGTGGGTGGAAGGTCGCTGCGGTGTGGTGTGGCCCCGTCACGCCGGGCACAGCAAGACATTGACCGCAGATCGGCTGAAATTATGCCAGTCGCTTGTCGTGCATCAGGGCTGCCCTGTCGCTCTATCACTCAACTTGAGGGGTGCCAGCCTGACATACGCCAAAATGGAATGCTGGCGCCAACCTTCTGGGTGTCGATATCTTCCTTTTGCCACTTGCCTGCGGCGTCAATGTCCATGAGCGATTCGTTTTCCCGGTTCCAGGCCCAGCAACGCTTTGCCTCCCTGGATGGCCTGAGGGCCTTCAGCATCCTGGGTGTGATCTGGCACCACACTGCGGCCTCGGTTCACGGGCCTTTTCTGGGCCATGTGGGGGCGGAGGGGGTGTCGTTGTTCTTTGCCATCAGCGGGTTCCTGATCACCACGCTGCTGCTGCGTGAGCAGCGCCGTCAGGGGCGTGTGGATCTCAAGGCCTTTTACGTGCGCCGCAGCTTGCGCATCTTTCCGCTGTATTACGCCACTCTGGCGCTTTATGTTTTGACGGTCTGGGTGCTGGAGCGTCATTCGCCTGTCGGGCGGGCCTTTTTTGAGAATCTGCCGTACTTTGCCACCTACACCAGCAACCTGTTTGTCGAGATCCAGGGGCGGGTCATCTTCTACTTTGCCTGGTCCCTGGCTGCCGAGGAGCAGTTCTACCTGATCTGGCCCGGCCTCATGCTGCTGCTGGGCAGCCGGGGGCGCAGCGCCTGGGCCCTGGTGCTGCTGCTGAGTCTGAGCCAATGGGCCTGGGCCAGTGGTCGCGGCAACTGGGCCTTCTTGCCCAGTCCCTTGCTGGCCGGCGCCTTGCTGGCCTTGTTGCTTGACCAGCCGCGCAGCCACGCCGTGCTGAAACGCGCCTTGGCTTGGCGCGGCGCTCCCTTGGCCTGGGCGTTGGCCCTGGGTGGGGCGCTGGCCTGGGGCGAGGCGCCGGTCCTGCTGCTGGGGGGGCTGTTTGCAATGCTGGTCGGGGCCTGTGTGGTCCGTGAGGACCACGTGCTCCAGCCCTTGCTGAGCTGGCGCCCCCTGGCCTACCTCGGCACCATCAGCTATGGGCTGTACATGTTGCACATGCTGTGCAAGAACGCGGTGCTCAAGGCGCTGGGCCTGTGGGGGCCGGCCGGGGATGGGGGGCTGGTGTTTGTCCTCACCCTGGTGACGGCCGTGCTGGCGGCCAGCTTCAGTTTCCGCTATTTCGAGTCCTGGTTTCTGCGCCGCAAGACGGCCTTTGAACGATGAGGCTGAGCCGTCCAGTCGGTGCTGGCCAGGGCGCCGCTATCATGGCGGCGCCGTGCAGTGCGCGCACTGCTCCCGATGGTTCTTTTTCTGAAATGGGCGACCCGGTTTTATGAAATGGCATCTGCTGACGCCCTACCTCCAGACTCGCCAGCAGCCCTGGATCACCGATGGCCTGACGGGCCATCAGTTCAACATCATTCCAGCCACCTACCGCCATGACGCCTTGCGTGCCCATGCCTCGGGCAGGGACTGGCTGGATTTTCTGGGTCAGACCGCCCAGGCTTGGCGCGAGGCGCGGCCTGGCGATGGTTTCCTGACGGCCTTTCCGCCCCTGGCCACCACCACCGGCGCGCTGCGCCGGCTTGGGGGGGCTCCCGGCCCTTTGGTGGCCTGGACCTTCAACCTGGGGGCCCTGCAGGGCGGGCTCAAGCACTGGCTGGCCAGCCAGGCCTTGCGGGCGGTTGATGTGTTCGTGGTGCATTCGCGCCAGGAGATCGAGGCCTATAGCCAGTGGTTGCGTCTGCCTTCGAGCCGTTTCGAGTACGTGCCCCTGGGCCGGGAACTGCGGCAGCCCTGGCTGCCCGAGGACGAAGACCAACCTTTCGTGCTGGCCATGGGCTCGGCCAACCGCGACTGGCCCACCTTGGTCGCGGCGGTGGGGGCATTGGGTTACCGCACGATCATCGTGGCGCCGCCGCGCAGCCTGGCCGGGCTGGACCTGCCACCAGGCGTCGAGCTGCGCAGCGGCCTGAGCCGTGAGCAATGCCAGGCCTTGTGTCAGCAAGCCCGGGTGAATGTGGTGCCGATCGAGAACCAGACCACGGCGTCGGGCCAGGTCACGCTGATCGAGGCCATGATGTTTGGCCGCGCCGCGGTGGCCACGCGTTGCCCTGGCACCCTGGATCTGGCAGAAGACGGTCAGCATGCCCTGCTGGTGCCTCCAGGCGATGCGTCGGCCCTGGCAGACCGCATCGAAGCATTGTGGCTGGACAGTGCCTGGCGCGCACGCCTGGGCCGTGCGGCCGCGGCCCATGTGCAGGCTGAGTTCTCGGAGCAGGCCGAAGCTCGCCATCTACAACGCCTGCTGGATCGTTTCGGCTCGCCGTGAAGCCAGGTCGGGCTCAGCAGATAATCAGAGCCCCGGGTCCGTGGATTCTTGTGGTCCGCCCCTCTCATTTTTTCTGTCTTTCGAGTTGCGCCGTCTGACCATGTCTTCGTGTCCTTTTCCTGAGCAGAGCCCACGTCGTCAGGCCTGGGGCCCGCGCCTGCGTGGCCTGCTCCTGGCCACGCTGGGCGTTGGCGGGGCGGGCTCGGCCAGTGCCGTGGTCGAACTGTCCGTGCAACTGGACAGCAGTTGGGCCAGCGACAGCAACCCCTTGCGTCTGCCGGCGGGTGCCGACACCCAGGCTTTGTTGGGGCGTTCGGGTCCAGGTGACAGTGTGATGTCGGTCGATCTGCGCGCAGCCATGATCGTCCCGCTCGGATCGGACGACACCCGGCTGGAACTCAAGGCTGCCGAGGGCAAGCGCCAGTATCAGAAGCAAACGCAGCTGGACCATGAGATCCACCAGTTCGATGCCCGCCTGTTCTGGCAGCTCAGCCCTTTGTTACGGGGGCGTCTCAGTTACGGGACCGATGATCGGCTCTACCAGCCCCAGAACGCCATTCAGGTCGGACGAGACTTGATGCGTCAGCAGCAAGGGGGCTCGGAATTCGCGCTGCGCATCACCGAAGACCTGTCCTTGCCCATCACCCTGGAGCGCGCCTCGGTGCGGCACGAGAACCCTCAGAACCAGTTCCTGGATCGCAACGATCAGACGCTGCAACTGGCGCTGCGCTACACCTCGCCGCTGGGCTCCAGCCTCAGCGTGGGCAGCCGGCGCACCGCCGTGGACTACCCGAATCGGGCTGCCGCCGATGCCGCCATCCTCGACACCCACTACACCGACCGGCTCTACTTTGCCGACGTCGACTGGGTCTACAGCCCGCTGACCCGGGTCGGGGGGCGCCTGGGCTGGTTGCAGCGGCAATACGAGACCCTTGGGCAGAACGATTTTGACCACCGTCTGCTCACCCTGCGGGCCAGCTACCAGCCGTCGCCCCTGAGCCGATTCGATGTGGAGTGGGGCCGTCGCCTGTATGACTCGGGCACCCCTTCGGCGCTGTATTACCTGGCCAGTGGCCTGCGGCTGGGGCTGGATTGGCGCCTCACCGAACTCACCCGGCTGCGCCTGATGGCCGCGCATGACCGCCAGCAGAACCAGGGGGCCGCGGTGGCCGGCGCCCCCCTGGGGCAGCCCGACAACCAGGTCAATCGCCTGGGCGCCTCGATCGACTACGCCATCAGCCAGGGCTGGCGCCTGTATGCCGAGGGCCAGCGCGATCGTTTCACCACCGTGGGGGGCGGTACCTCGATCCAACAGAACGTGTTGCGTCTGGGGCTTGAGTACACCTACGAGAACGTGGCCGGCACAGCAGTTCGTGCCGGGCTGGGGCGGCGACCATGAGCCTGTCCCTGCTGAGTCGCGCCGACCGGTGGCTGGCCCGCCGTGTCGCCCGCCGCCTGTTGCCACTCGGGCAGGGGCCGGGGGTGCTGAGCATCAGTTTTGACGATGCGCCGGCCAGCGCCTGCCGTCTCGGTCGCCAACTGCTGGAGGACGAGGGGGCACGGGGCACGTGGTACATCGCCGGGGGGCTGACCGACCAACTTGAGCAGGGGCAGCTGTGCCATGCCGTGGCTGATTTGCAGGCTTTGGCCGAGGGCGGGCACGAGCTGGGTTGCCACACGTTCTCGCATCGCCCCTGCGCAGGACTCAGCCCGCAACAGCTGCACGACGAAATCCGTCGCAATGCGGATTTCTTCATCCGTGACGTGGGCGTGCCGGCCCCCCGCCATTTCTCGTTTCCGCTCGGGGATTACGGGGTGTTGTCCAAGCACCTGGCGGCGGCGCATTTTGACTCCTTGCGCCTGACCCGTCCTGGCATTCACCAGGGTCAGGTCGACCTGAACGGCTTGCAGGCCCAAGCGCTGTACGGCGACGGTTTGGCGGCGGCGGCCTTGCAGGCCCTGATCGAACAGACCGCCGCCAGTGGGGGCTGGCTGATCCTGTACACCCATGCGGTCACCGAGCCCGCGGTGCGCTGGGGCTGCACGCCGACCCAGTTGAAACAGGCCCTGCGCTGGGCCCGTCAGGCCGGCTGCGACATCCTGCCCGTGGGGCAGGCGGTCGACCGTTTCAGGGCCCGGGCGTTGCGGGCCTGAGTTTCAGGCTTATTTCAGGCTCAGCACCCAGCTGGCCAGCTTCTTGGCTTCGGCCTCGTTCACCTGGGTGTTGGCGGGCATGGGCACGGGGCCCCAGACGCCGCCACCGCCCTTGAGGATCTTGCTGCTCAGCTTGTCCACGGCGTCTTTCTGGCCAGCGTACTTGGCAGCGACATCCTTGTAGGCCGGGCCCACCACTTTTTTGTCCACCGAGTGGCAGGCCATGCAGTTCTTGGAGGTGGCCAGCGCCAGGTCGGCCATGGCCGGTGCTGCAAAGGCGAGGGCGGCGGCAAGGGTGAACAGGGTGCGCTTCATGATCATCTCGTGTCCGTGGGTTGCGTTACATTGTGATTCGGGAATTGTAGGGGTCTTGTCTTCCGCCGTGGAGGCAGGTGTTGGTCAATCCTCACATCGGAGTGCGTGATGTATTTTCTGGGCCTGGGCCTGATCCTGTTGCTGCTCAAATACCTGGAGATCGGTTTTGTCGCGACCTGGAGCTGGTACGTGATCGGTGTGCCATTTGCTTTGGCGGCGCTGTGGTGGGTCTGGGCCGATTCTTCGGGCTACACCAAGCGGCGGGCCATGGACAAAATGGAGAAACGCCGCCGCGACCGCATTGAACGGCAGAAGGAAGCCCTGGGCGTGGGCATCCGCAAACGGCGCTGAGGCTTCGCGCCAACCCGGGCGCGCCAAGCCGACTTGCTGAGCGACCTGCCCCGTGATGGCGCCTGTAGCGCCTTGGTCACAAAGTCCGTGTTGTTTGGTAAACCTTAATGCGAGTTGTTATCATTAACATGTAAACTTGCGCTTCACCAAATAACAACAATCCCGATTCATTGGAGTGTCGTGGCGCGGGGGCGAAGGTCCTTGTCCGGCGGCGGCCTTGGGTGAGCCGGGCAGACTGATCATGGCGTTTCACCTTCTCCGCCCGCGCAAGTGCGAGGCGATGGGCCCGCGGCCGTCTCGTTGGCTGGCTGGCCTGACCCTGTTGGGCGTGGGCCTTGTGCTGGCTGCCTGTGGCGGTGGGGGCGGTTCTTCCGCCTCGACCAGTTCAGACAGTCTTTCGGCTGCCGCTGCGCTGGGGCAGAAAATCTTCAACGACCCTTCGTTGTCGGCCTCGGGCAAGATGTCCTGTGCCACCTGCCACGATGCCACTTTGGGCCACGCCTCGCCTTTCGGCGGCGCCGTGGTGGCCGGCGGGCCCGCGCTGGACCAGCCCGGCACCCGCACCCCGCCCGCGCTCAACTACCTGCGCTACAACACCGCGTTCTTCTTTGCCAGCGACGGCACCCCCACGGGGGGCTTTACCTGGGACGGCCGAGCCAGTTCGCTGGCTGATCAGGCCGTTCGACCGTTCTTGAGTGCCAATGAAATGGCCAACAGCGACGCGGCGGCCGTCATCGCCAAGCTGGCCCAGGCCTCTTACGCGGCCGAGTTCAAGGCCGCATTTGGTCAGGGCATCTTCGATCAACCTCAGACCGCGTTCGATCGCGTGACCTATGCACTGGAGCGCTACCAGCGCGAGGACCCCGATTTCGCGCCCTTCAGCAGCAAGTTCGATCGGTTCACCGCCGGTTCAGTGGCCTTGAGCGATGCCGAACTGCGCGGCTTGGCCTGGTTCAACCGCAGCGACAAGGGCAACTGTGCTGCCTGCCACCCCAGCACCAAGCCGGCCAATGCGCCAGGCGCGCTGTTCACCGATTTCACCTTCGACAGCCTGGGGGTGCCGCGCAACACCGAGATCGCGGCCAATGCCGACCCGGCCTTCTACGACCTGGGCTTGTGTGGTCCCTCGCGCACCGACCTCAGCGCCCGCACGGACCTTTGTGGCCTGTTCAAGGTGCCCAGCCTGCGCAATGTGGCCCTGCGCAAACGCTTCTTCCACAACGGCAGGTTCAGCTCATTGGAGGACGTGGTGCGCTTTTATGTGCAGCGCGACACCAACCCCGAGAAGTGGTACCCGCTCGATGCCGGTGGCCAGCCCGTCAAGTTCAACGACCTGCCACCCGCGCTGCGCGGCAATGTGAACACCACCGAGGGGCCCTACAACCGCCCATTGGGCGGGGAACCGGCCCTCAACGAGTCTGAAATCCAGGACCTGGTGGCTTTCCTGCGCACCTTGAGTGACGGCTACAAGCCCTGAGAACTGAACGCTGCTCCCCCACCGCCCCCCATTTCAATTTGCGAAAGCCCCCATGAGCAACAAGTCCCTTCCACTTTTCCGTTGCAGCGCCCTGGCGCTGGCCACCCTGGTCCTGACCGGCACGGCCCAGGCGCAGACCCCGCCCCCGGCGGCCTTGCCTGAGGTGCTGGCCGAGCTGCGTCAACTGCGCGAAGAATTGAAGCAGGTGCGCGCAGAACTTGACACCGTCAAGCGGCAACAGGCCCAGCCTGGGCAGGGGGCTGCGCCCGCGGGCGCTGGCGCCTGGGCCGGATACGGCGGCGCGACCGCCAAGGCGGGTGAACCCACGACCACGACGGTGGCCACGGCGGCCTCGGCCGCCGAGCCCGCACGGGCCGTGGACAATCCGCTGAGCTTCTTCGGCTATGCCGAAATGAACTACAGCCGGCCGCGCAACAACGCCTCGGGCGCCACCGCCACCCTGCGCCGCGGCGTGCTGGGTTTTGCCTACCGCTTCAACGAGCGCACCCGCATGGCGGCCGAACTGGAAGTTGAGAACGCCGTGGTGTCGGCCTCGGACAAGGGTGAGGTGGAGTTCGAGCAGATGTACATCGAGCACGACCTCACCGACAGCCTGTCGGCCAAGGCGGGCCTGTTTCTGATGCCGGTGGGTTACCTCAATGAAAGCCACGAGCCCACGCGCTACTTCGGCGTGAACCGCAACCTGGTCGAGACCGCCATCATCCCCAGCACCTGGCGCGAAATGGGCCTGGGCCTGCGTGGCACCACGGCGGGCGGCCTGCGCTGGGACGCGGGCATGGTCACCAGCTTTGACCTGACCAAGTGGGACGCCGCCAGCAGCGAGGGACGCGACTCCCCACTGGGCGCGATCCATCAGGAGGGGCAACTGGCCAAGGCCCGCAACGCCGCCTTCTACGGCGCGCTCAACTACAACGGCATCCCGGGCTTCAATGTGGGCGGCAGCGTGTTCAATGGCGGCGTGGGTCAGAAGCAGACCAGCTTCGCCGCGCCCAATGCCTCGCTCACCCTGGCTGAACTGCACACCCGCTGGCAACCCGGTCGCTGGGATCTGTCGGCCCTGGCGGCCCAGGGCCGCTTCAGCGACATCTCGGCCCTCAACGCCACCTTTGCAGGTCAGGCCACTCCGGTGCCCAGCCGCTTTGGCGGCTGGTATGCCCAGGCTGCCTATCGGGTCTGGAGCCAGGGCGAATACGCGGCTGTGCCGTTTGCCCGTTACGAGCGCCTGAACACGGCCAGCGCCTACACCGGCTTGCCGGTGGGCCTGTCGCCCTCCATCCTGCCCGACGTGCGGGTGATGACCGTGGGCACCAGCTTCTACCTGAACCCGCAGGTGGTGCTCAAGGCCGATTTCCAGCGCTACCTCAGCGACAAGTCGCTGGACATGTTCAACCTGGGCGTGGGCTTCCACTTCTGATCGAGCACCGCGATTCGCTAACATCGGGGCCCCTGTCACTCGCCTTGGCTGAAAGCCGCACACCATGATCACCCGGCGTCAAACCCTGCAGAAAATTGCGCTCGGCGCACCGCCTCTGGTGTGGACCGCGCAGGCCTTTGCCGCCAGTTTTCTGAGCCTGGAGCAGGCCCAGCGGGCCTTGCTGCCGCAGGCCACCGACTTTGTCGAGCAGGCGCTGGCGCCTGATGTGGCCGCGCTCAAGGCGGCCGGTCTGGGGGTGCCGTCTGGCTATGCGCCCAAGGCCTGGATCGGGCGCGCGGGTGAGGCCGTGCAAGGCTGGGTCTTGCTGGATCGCGTGGTGGGCAAGTACGAGCTGATCGACTATGCCGCAGGTTTCAACACCCAGGGCCAGGTCAGCGGCGTCGAGGTGCTGGTCTATCGCGAGTCGCATGGGGCCGAGATCCGTACCCCCGCCTGGCGACGCCAGTTCGAGGGCCGCAAAGGCCCCTCGCAGATCCGTTTTGGCGACGACATCCGCAATATTTCGGGCGCCACCCTGTCTTGCCAGCACGTGACCGAAGGCGTGCAACGCCTCAGCGCCCTGGTGCAGGGCCTGGTCAAGGCGCGCGAGGGCCGCTGATTTGCTGCACCAACGCGCCCGCCCCCTGCTGGGCACCCTGGTGATGCTGCGTCTGCGCGACGACAGCGCGGCTCGGGCTGAGCAGGCCATGGCCCAGGCCTTCGACGAGGTGGCACAGGTGGACCGCCTCATGAGCGCGCACCAGACCGGCAGCGAGTTGCATCGTCTGGCCAGCGCGCGTGCCGGCGACCTGATCGACCTTCACCCCCACACCGCGCGGGTGTTGACGCTGGCCCACCATTGGCAGCGCCAGAGCGCGGGGGCCTTCGACCCCTTGCGGGCGGGCGTGGAACTGGCTCGGCGAGGCCTGCGCCCCGCGCTGGCACCGGCCTTGGGCCAGGCCCTGGCCAGCTGGCAGGGGCTGCGCTGGCTGACACCCCTCACTTTGCGCGTCGACGGTGCGATGCCGCTCGACCTGGGCGGCATTGCCAAAGGCTATGCGGTGGATTGCGCCCTGGCCGTGTTGCGCCAGCAGGGCGTGCCCGCCGCTTTGGTCAATGCCGGGGGCGATCTGCGAGCCTACGGGCCCGCGCCCTGGCCGATCGAATTGCGCCTGCCCGAGGCGCCCACGCGAACCCGACGCCAGCCCGGTCTGCGGGGCCTGCACAACGCGGCCCTGGCCTCGTCGGTGACGGGGCCGCAGCGCGCCGACTGGGTGTCCACCGGGCGGATGCGCCCGGGCTCGCCAGGCCGGCGTTGGCAAGCACCCACCGCCTGCACCGTGATGGCGCCCGATTGCGTGAGCGCCGATGCCCTGACCAAGTGGGTGCTGCAGGGCCCGGCAGGTGTGCCTCGGGGGCGCCTGGCACGGGTGTTGCGCGCCCAAGGCGCACGGGTGTGGCTGACATGAACCGGCGCCACCCACCCCATCATGGGTCGCACCGTCCGCAGCGCTGGCGGGCCGGCTGGAGCCGACGTGGCATCGGCGCCCTGGTTGGGCTGCTGCTGGGGCTGTGGCTCAGCGGCATGGCTTTGTGGGCCTGGGGCGGCGAGTGGTCGCCTGACACCCCCCCTTGGCAAACGCAGGCGCACCGCGCGGCCCAGGTGTTGCATGGGGTGCTGGTGTGGGCCGTGTGCGCTCTGGCCGGGCGCTGGCTGGGGCCCCATGCCTTGCAGATGTGGGGGCGCAGAGGCGCCCGCGTGGCCTGGTGGCTGGGCCTGGCCACCGCGGCCCTGGGCGGTTGGGTGGCCTTGGCCGGCCTGGGCCTGCTGTATGGGCCGGCCGACTGGCGCGAGGCCCTGGTGTCCCTGCACTGGTGGCCCGGCCTGCTGTGGCCTTTGCTGGCCTTGGGGCATGGTCTGTACCACCGCTGGCTGGGGCGCTGAAGTCCCGCGCTGAAGGCGGGCGGAGCAGGGGGGCGGGTCCGCTGCCATCGGGGCTTCACGTTCTGCGGGCACAATCTCGCGCATGCTGATCTACCCGCAATTCAACCCCGTGGCCCTGCAGCTGGGGCCCTTGTCCGTGCATTGGTACGGCCTGACCTACCTGGCTGCCTTCGGCCTGTTCATGCTGCTGGGCATTCAACGCCTCAAACACCTGCCTTATGCCGCTCTGCAAGGGCCGCAGGCCTGGAGCCGGCGCGATGTCGAGGACATCCTGTTCTACGGTGTGCTGGGCGTGGTGTTGGGCGGGCGCCTGGGCTACTGCCTGTTCTACAAGCCCCTGCACTACTTGAGCCACCCACTCGAGATCCTGCAGATCTGGACCGGTGGCATGAGCTTTCACGGTGGCCTGCTCGGCGTGATCGTGGCCTTGGTGTGGTTTGCCCGGGCCCACCGCCGCCCGTGGTTGCAGGTGACCGACTTTGTGGCCCCTTGCGTGCCCACCGGCCTGGCCGCCGGGCGGGTGGGGAATTTCATCAATGGCGAACTGTGGGGGCGTTTCAGCCCGCCAGACCTGCCTTGGGGCATGGTGTTCCCGCAGTCGGGCTCGATGTTGCCGCGCCACCCCTCGCAGGTCTACCAGATGCTGCTGGAAGGGCTGCTGCTGTTCGTGCTGCTGTGGCTGTATGCACGCAAGCCCCGTCGCCTGGGGGAGGTGTCTGCCGCTTTCCTGCTGGGCTATGGCGTGTTCCGTTTCACGGCTGAGTATTTTCGCGAGCCCGATGCCTTCCTGGGCTTGTTGTCCATGGGCATGAGCATGGGCCAGTGGCTGTGCGTGCCGATGGTGGTGGGCGGCGCTTTGATGTGGCGCTGGGCCCAGCGCCAGCCCTTGCCTGGCGCTCGCGCCGGCTGAGAGGGATCAGCCTGGGGGCAGGCTGCCCCCAGGGGCAGCGCGCCCTGGCGGGCAAGGCCTGTCAGGCCGTCAGGGCGTGGCCTGAACCGCCTCCAATCACGCGACATGGGCCCCGCCTGCGGGGGTAAACACCGAGCTTCGAGTGCTTGCCTTGTGCGCCCAAATCAAAATAATTAGCTGTAATTATGAAAAATTACAGAACCGCCCCCTTCTGCTGTCGCGCCTTCCGTCGGGCCTCCGGCAGGCTGGGGCAGGGTGCTCATGCGGCATCGGAGCAGCCATGCGCCTGAAGCCCAACTCCTTGCACAGCGAGGTGGCCGATCAGTTGCGTGAGCGCATCTTCAATGGCGAGCTGGCGCCGGGCATGTTTCTGGACGAGGTGGCCCTGTGCGAGCGCCTGTCCATCTCTCGCACCCCCCTGCGCGAGGCCTTGAAGGTGCTGAGCGCCGAGGGCCTGTTGCGCCACGAGCCGCGCCGTGGCTGTTTCGTCAACGAGGTGACCGAGCGTGATCTGGACGAGATCTTCCCCCTCATCGCCTTGCTGGAGGGGCGCTGCGCCTACGAGGCAGCCCGCCATGTCAACGACGCCGACCTGGCCGCACTGGCGGTCTTGCACCAACAACTGCAGGCCTGCGCGCAGGCCCAGCAACTGACCGAGTACTACCAGGTCAATTACCAGATCCACGAGGCCATCATCCGCCTGGCCGACAACCGCTGGCTGGCCCAGACGATTGGTGATTTGCGCAAGATCCTGCGCCTGGCCCGCCTGCAGTCCTTGCAGGCCCCGGGGCGCATCGGCCAAAGCCTGTCCGAGCACCTGGCGGTGCTGGCGGCTTTGACGGCCCGCGATCCCGAAGGGGCCGAGGCCGCCATGAGAACCCATTTGTTGCGTCAGCGTGAGGCGCTGCGTGATCTGGCCCGTCAACAACCCAGCCGAGTGCTCGCATGAACGCCACTACCACCTGGATCAGCCGCCGTGTCTCCAAACTATTGCCTGCCGCTCTGGCCAAGGATGATGCGGCTGCGGGCGCTCCGGTGAAGAGCGACGCACCCACGCCCCCCTTGCGGGGCCCCGGCAGTGCACCGGCGCCCAGCCCGCGTGGCAAGCCGGCCCAACGCAGCACCCGCGAGCGCCTGGACGCCACCCTGCGCCAGGGCGACGAGGCTTTGTCGCCACGCATGTTGCGGCGCGCCCTGGAGGAACTGCGCGGCATCGTCGACCCGCGGGTCAGCGAGGTCGAGGGCGGGCGCCGGGCCGCAGCCCTGGCGGTCTGGTACCAAGGGGCCACACCGGCCCGCCGGCGCGATCTGTGGCTGTTGATGAGCGAGATGTTTGTGGCCGACGCCGACAAGGCCCGCGAGGCCCAGGCCCGTTTTGCGGCCGCGGTGGGGACCGCTGACGAGGCCGTGGCCGAGGTGCACTACCGCCGCGCCACCGTGTCGCCACGCCGGCGCCTGCTGCAGCGCTTCAGTGTCTACCCGGGCGGGGTGCAGTTTCTGGTCGATCTGCGCGCCGAGCTGCAATCCCATCTCAAGGCGGACAAGCGCCTGCAGGCCCTCGATGTCGAGATGGAGTACATGTTTTCCACCTGGTTCGATGTGGGTTTTCTGGACCTGCGCCGCATCAGCTGGGATTCGCCTGCGTCATTGATCGAGAAGCTGATCCAGTACGAGGCCGTGCACGACATCAAGAGCTGGGCCGACGTGAAGAACCGCCTCGACAGCGATCGCCGCTGCTATGGTTTCTTTCACCCGCGCCTGCCTGAGGTCCCCCTGATCTTCATCGAGGTGGCCCTGCTGGACGACATGGCCAGCGACATCGTGCCCCTGCTCGATGAGTCGGCGGCGGCCGCTGACCTGCAGAAGGCCACCACGGCGATCTTCTATTCGATCAGCAACACCCAGGTCGGCTTGCGCGGCGTGAGCTTCGGCGACTCGCTGATCAAGCGCGTGGTCGAGACACTCAAGGACGAGTTCCCCAAGCTCAAGACCTTTGCCACCCTGTCGCCCATTCCGGGCCTGCGGTCCTGGCTGCAACGTCACCTGGCGGCCCAGTTGGAGCGCCTGGACGAGCGAGCGCTGCGCGAGCTGGGGCGGGCTGTCAGTTTCGAGCCGCCGAGCGCTGAACATGTGCTGGGGGCCCTGGACAAGCCGCTGGCCCTGGAGGCCAAGTCGCCCGTGCGCCAGTTGCTGCTGCGTTGTGCCGCCCAGTACCTGGGGGCCGAGTGGCAAGAGGGCAAGCCGCTGGACCCGGTGGCACGCTTCCACCTGGGCAATGGCGCCCGGGTCGAACGGCTGAACTGGGCCGGCGATCCCTCATCCAAGGGGCTCAAACAGTCGTATGGCCTGATGGTCAACTACCTGTATGACCTCAAGCGCCTGGACAAGCACCGGGGCCAGTTGGCCCAGGGGCGCATCCCCATGGCCCCCGAGATCGAGGCCCTGCTCAAGCCCTGAAGCCGGCCTGCCGCACAGGGTGCTCAAGGGGCACTCGGGCGGCTTCAGGCCGGGCATTCCCTGAGCCGGGACGGCACCACGAAGGCCGCCCGAAACCCATCACGACTGGAGACAGACCGACATGAACCCATCGATCCAACGCCGCGCCCTGTTGCGCACCGCATCCCTGTTGGGCAGCACCGCTGCCCTGGGGCCACTGGCCGGGCTGGGCCAGGCCTGGGCACAGAGCCCCTGGCCGGCCAAGCCCGTCAACATGGTGGTGCCGTTTCCGGCGGGCGGGGGCACCGACGCCTTTGCCCGGCCGCTGTCGGCGGCCTTCTCCAAGCAGACCGGCAAACAGCTCATCGTGGACAACCGCGGCGGCGCCGGGGGCACGCTGGGAGCGGGCATTGCGGCCCGCGCCGCGCCCGATGGCTACAACCTGTTCATGGGCGGCGTGCACCATGCGATTGCGCCCTCGGTCTACCCCAAACTCGATTACGACCTCGAAAAAGACTTCATTCCGCTGGCCTTGCTGGCCAATGTGCCCCAGGTGCTGGTGGTCAACCCCAAGAAAGTGCCCGGTGACTTCAAGGCCTTTCTGGCTGCGGTGCGTGCTGCGCCCGGCAAATTCAACTTTGGCTCGGCGGGGGGCGGCACCTCGCACCACCTGGCCGGCGAGTTGTTCAAGCTCCAGACCCGGACCTTCATCACCCACATTCCCTACCGGGGTGCCGGTCCGGCACTGCAAGACCTGATGGCCGGCAATGTCGACATGGTGTTTGACGGCCTGGGCTCGTCGGCTGGGCACATCAAGGGCGGGCGCATCAAGGCCTTGATGGTGTCGGGCGCCAAGCGCAACCCCGCCTTTCCGGACGTGCCCTGCGCGGCCGAGCTCGGCCTGCCCGACTACACCGTCACCACCTGGTATGGCCTGTGGGCGCCCAAGGGCACACCGGCCGACTTGCAGGCCCAGATCGTCGAGCAGGTGCGCGTGTTGGGGCAGTCTGAAGAAATCAAGGCCGCCTGGGCCCAAAATGGCGCCGAATTCACGGCCAGCACCCCGCAGCAATTCGGGGCGTTCGTGAACGGCGAAATCAAGCGCTGGGCAGCGGTGGTCAAGGCCTCCGGCGCCAAGCTCGATTGACAACTTCATCCCATCCAGAAAGGTCAACGCATGTCAGCACAGGTACGGGTCGAGCCGGGCTTTGAAGGAGAAGCCCTGCCAGGGGTGGTGCAGGTGATCCTGTCCAATCCAGGCAAGCTCAACGCCATGTCACGCCCCATGTGGCGGCAGCTGCGCCAGGCCTTTGTCGACCTGCAGGCCCGCGACGATGTGCGCTGCATTGTGCTGCGTGGCGAGGGCGGGCATTTCTGCGCCGGTGGCGACATTTCCGAGTACCCCGATTTCCGCTTCGACGAGGCGGCTCTGCGTCATTTCCACGAGGTGGAGGTGTGGGGCGGCCTGTCGGCCATGCTGGCCTGCGATGTGCCGCTGATCGCCTGCATCGAGGGTGCCTGCATGGGGGCCGGGGTGGAGCTGGCCAGCACCTGTGACCTGCGCCTGGCAGGGGCATCGGCCCGTTTTGGCGCACCCATCGCCCGCCTGGGCTTTCCGATGGCACCGCGCGAGGTGGCCCTGGTGCGGGCCGCGGCAGGCGAGCTCTCGGTGCGCCAGATGCTGCTGGAGGCCGCCACGCTCGATGCCCCCACGCTGCTGGCGCGGGGCTTTCTGACCCGCCTGCTGCCCGACGATCAGGTGGCCGCTGATGCCCGCCAGAGTGCGGCCCGCATCGCCACATTGGCACCCCAGGCCGCCCGGCTCAACAAACAGACCCTGCGTGCACTGGCCCCGGCGCTGCCCCAGGCCCTGCTCGACCAGGCCTACGCCTATGCCGACAGTGCCGAGCACCGCGAGGGCATTGCCGCCTTTCTGGCCAAGCGCCCACCGGCCTTCTGAGACCGGTCTTTGACTTTCCCATCTTTTTTCTTCCTGCTTTCATCATGACGACCAACCAGAACCTGTTTGCGGCCCTGCGGGCGCAGTTCCCTGCCGACCTGGACGCCACGGCGGTGGAAACCGACAACGGCCTTTTCTACACCTGGCGCGACCTCGATCACGCCACGGCCCGCATGGCCAACCTGCTGGCCTCGCTGAACCTGCCCACCGGGGCCCGCGTGGCGGTGCAGGTCGAGAAATCGGTCGAGGCCATGGTGCTGTACCTCGCCACCTTGCGTGCTGGCTATGTATTTCTGCCCCTCAACACGGCCTACCAGAGCGCCGAGATCGAGTATTTCATCGGCAACGCCGAGCCCTCGGTGGTGGTGTGCAGCCCGGCCAACTTCGGCTGGGTCAGCAAGATCGCCTTCAAGGCGGGCACGGCCCATGTCTTCACGCTGAACGACGACCGCACCGGTTCGCTGCTGGAGCGTGCTGCCCATTTCGGCGACGAACACGAGCCGGCGAGTTGTGCCGCCGATGACCTGGCCGCCATCCTGTACACCAGCGGTACCACCGGCCGCAGCAAGGGCGCCATGCTGAGCCACGGCAACATGCTCAGCAACGCCGTGATGCTCAAAGACTACTGGGGCTGGCAGCCGGGCGACGTGTTGATCCACGCGTTGCCCATCTTCCACGTGCACGGCCTGTTCGTTGCCATCCATGGTGCGCTCATCAATGGCAGCAAGATGATCTGGCTGGCCAAGTTCGATCCCAAGCTGGTGATCCGCAAGATGCCCGAGGCCACCGTGTTCATGGGCGTGCCCACGCTGTATGTGCGCCTGCTGGCCGACCCGGGCCTCACGCGCGAGGCGGCCTCGCACATGCGTCTCTTCATCGCGGGCTCGGCCCCCTTGCTGATCGAAACCTTCAAGGAGTGGCAGGACCGCACCGGCCACACCATCCTGGAGCGTTACGGCATGAGCGAGACCATCATGCTGACCTCCAACCCCTACGCGGCCGATGCCCGCCACGGTGGTCAGGCGGAACGCCGTGGCGGCACCGTGGGGTTTCCCCTGCCCGGGGTGTCGCTGCGCGTGCAGTCTGACGAGGGGGCGGCTCTGCCCGTGGGCGAGATCGGCGGCATCCAGGTCAAGGGCCCGAATGTGTTCAAGGGCTACTGGCGCATGCCCGAAAAGACCGCCGAAGAGTTCACATCCGACGGCTATTTCAAGACCGGCGACGTGGGCAAGGTGGACGAACGGGGCTACGTCACCATCGTGGGTCGCGCCAAGGACCTGATCATCAGCGGCGGCTACAACGTCTACCCCGCCGAGATCGAGAGCTACATCAACGAGATGCCCGGCGTGGCCGAGAGCGCCCTGGTGGGCGTGCCGCACCCCGACTTTGGTGAGGTCGGTGTGGCGGTGGTGATTGCCAAGCCCGGCGCCGCGGTCGAGGCGGCCCAGGTGATCGCCACGCTGAAGAGCCAGCTGGCCAACTTCAAGATTCCCAAGCAGTGCTTCGTGGTGGCCGAGCTGCCGCGCAACACCATGGGCAAGGTGCAGAAGAACCTGCTGCGCGATCAGTACAAGACCCTGTTCGCCTGAGCCCGGACCGAACCGGCCATCCCGCGACACACCTGAAGGAGACTTTTCATGAGGTTCATCTTGACCGGGCTGCGGCCCGCGCTGGCAGGACTGGGGCTTTTGATCGGGGCCTTGTCGTGGGCCACGGCGGCCCAGGCCCTGAGCCCCTTGCCCGATCCCAAAACCCTGGCGAGCCGGGTCGAGCTGCACGCGCTGCCCAGCCTGACCCTCAGCGATGCCGACTTTCTGACGGGCAATGCTGCGGCAGGCCAGCCCGTCACGGTGGGGGCCGAGTTGCGCCTGGCCAATGTGCCGGGTCGTCAGCCGGCGGTGGTGCTGGTGCATGGCTCCAGCGGCATGGGCGCGAACGGCGAGATGTGGGCCCGTGACCTGAATGCCATGGGCATCGCCACGCTGGCCATCGATGGCTTCACCGGCCGCGGCATCACCACCACCGGGGCCAATCAGGCCCAGTTGGGGCGCCTCAACCTGTCGCTGGATGCCTATCGGGCGCTGGAGCTGCTGGCCAAGCACCCGCGCATCGATCCGCAAAGGGTGGTGCTGATGGGTTTCTCGCGCGGCGGCCAGGCCACCTTGTTTGCCAGCCTGAAGCGCTTCAACGAGGCCTGGAACCGCAGTGGCATCCGCTATGCGGCCTACATCCCCTTCTACCCCGACTGCATGACCCAGTACCAGGGCGA
This sequence comes from Curvibacter sp. GW821-FHT01G03, assembly GCF_059422285.1. Lineage (NCBI taxonomy): Bacteria > Pseudomonadati > Pseudomonadota > Betaproteobacteria > Burkholderiales > Comamonadaceae > Curvibacter > Curvibacter sp. GW821-FHT01G03. The sequence goes on along the minus strand of NZ_JBWKWP010000007.1, from coordinate 149,820 downwards.
TCTGCAGCTTGACGCCCCGGTGCGCATCCACCATGGCCTGGCCGACGACTACAACCCCGCGGCACCGTGCCAGGCCTATGTCGAACGCCTGCAGAAGGCCGGGCAGGACGTGCAGATCACCCTGTACGAAGGGGCGCACCACGGTTTTGATTCGCCTCTGGCGCCACAGCCTGCGGTGCCGGCCAAGGGGTCGCAGACGGTGCGAGCCTGCAGCATCCGCGAAGAAGCGCCTGGGCGCCTGGTGAACCAGGCCACGGGTCAGGTGTTCAGCTACCAGGACGCCTGTGTGCAGCGCGATCCTCACGTGGGGCATGATCCGGCGGCCACCGAGCGGGCCAGGGCCTCCGTGGCGCAAACCCTGCAGGCCTTGTTCAAATTGCCGGCACCATGAGAAACGGGCTCCGAGGAGCCCGTTTTTTTGGCAGGGTCTGCTGTCGCGTCAGATGTGCAGCATTGCGGCGGCACCGATGGCGACACCGACACCGGCCACGCCGAACATGCCGTACTGCAGCCAGCGCTTCTTGGTCAGCAGGGCAATCGCCGCCAGCGCGATGGCCACTTGCAGCGCGGTGGTCGACTGGGCCCAGCGGTGGTGCAGGTGCATCTGCTCGTCGGATTGTTCATCCCACTGCTTGGCTTCGGCTTCCAGCTTGTCGGCCACCACCTTGATCTCGTTCTTTTCTTTGTCGTAGCGCTCGACCTTGGCCTGGTAGGTGGCCTTCTTGTCTTCGGGTGCCAGGTCACGGGCCAGTTCGGCCAGCGATTGCTTGGTGCTCTTGGACTGGAAGTAATTCCACTGGTTGGAGGCTTCGGTCTTCTTGATGGCCGCGTTGTTCTTGTACAGCCCGGCGTTGGCCTGGGTCGCACCACCCATGTAGGAAAACATGGCGCCGACCGTGGCGATGATGGCGGTGAACATCGCGATCTGGTTGGTCATGCGGTCGCCACCGTGCTGGGCTGCGTGCTCCAGCTCATGGTCGTGCGGGCCGTGGACGTGGAATCCGTGTCCGGACATATCAAGCTCCTCGTTGTTGTGTGTAGGTGACAAAACTGAATGTCAGGCCGCCCGATGACGGCGGTGTGTCGCGTGCCACCTCGGTCCAGGCTGGGCCGAATTGTGGCGCGTAGGCGTCGCCTTCGAAGTCCTGATCGATTTCGGTGACCACGGCCCGGTCGGCCAATGGCAGCGCCTGGGCATACACCTCGGCCCCACCGATCACCCACACCTCCTGATCGGGCGGCAATTGGGCCAGGGCCTCGGCCAGTGAGCTGGCGCGCCTGGCGCCTGCGGCGGTCCAGGCCGGGTCGCGGCTCAGTACGATGTTCTGGCGCCCGGGCAGGGGCCTAAAACGTGGTGGCAGCGAATCCCAGGTGCGCCGCCCCATGATGACGGGGCAGCCCAGGGTGGTTCGCTTGAAGTGGGCCAGATCCTCGGGCAGGTGCCAGGGCAGGGCGTTGTCACGGCCGATCACGCCATTCGCGGCCCGGGCAAAAATCAGGTTCAAAGGCATGGGCAGGCTCCTCAGACGGCGACCGGCGCCTTGATGGCGGGGTGGCACAGGTAATCCACCACTTCGAAGTCTTCGTACTGGTAGTCAAAGAGGCTGTCTGGACGGCGCAGGATGCGCAGCGTGGGGTAGGGGTAGGGGGTGCGGGCCAACTGGGTTTCCACCTGCTCGTGGTGGTTGCTGTAGATGTGGCAGTCGCCCCCCGTCCAGATGAAGTCGCCCACATCGAGGTCGCATTGCTGGGCCACCATGTGGGTCAGCAGCGCATAGCTGGCGATGTTGAAGGGCACGCCCAGAAAGATGTCGGCGCTGCGCTGGTACAGCTGGCAGGACAGGCGAGCGCGCTCACCCGGGCCCTGGGCCGGTGCCACATAGAACTGGAAGAACGCATGGCAGGGCATCAGCGCCATTTTGTCCAGCTCGGCCACGTTCCAGGCGCTCACGATGATGCGGCGCGAGTCGGGGTTGCTCTTGAGGGTCTTGATCACTTCGGCGATCTGGTCGATGTGGCCGCCGTCCGGCGTCGGCCAGCTGCGCCATTGCACACCGTAGACCGGGCCCAGATCGCCGTCTTCGCGTGCCCATTCGTCCCAGATCGTGACGCCGCGCTCCTTTAGCCATTGGTTGTTGCTCGACCCGGTGAGGAACCACAGCAGCTCCTGGATGATGGATCGCAGGTGCACTTTCTTGGTGGTGACCAGCGGAAAGCCCTCGTTCAGGTCAAAGCGCATCTGGTAGCCGAACACGCTGGTGGTGCCCGTGCCGGTGCGGTCGCCCTTGGCCACGCCGGTGGTGTGGACGTGGCGCATGAAATCTTCGTACTGGGAACGAACAGGGCGGTGGGTCGCTTGAGTCATGGGGCGGGCGGGGTGGGCTGTGGGTGACCGGCGATTTTAGGGTGTTCGCCGGCGGCCAGCTCACTGGGGCCGCACTAGACCTTCTGTCCAGATGCCCTGGCTGACCGGCAGGGGGGCTTGGCGTGGTCCTCGCAGAATGGCCAGGTCCTGTGCCGTTTGTCCAGGCCCGCCGGCGCAAGGCGATCTGCCAGGGCCTGCCTGAACCCGTTTTTGATGAAGGGAGAACCGACCATGTTGCTGTCTCTGTTGTCTTCGCGTCCGGCCCTGGCTGCGGCCTCGGTGCTGGCCAGTGCCCTGGGCTGTGCGGCCCCTGTGGCCGCAGGTGGTTTGACCGGGACCGCACCGGACGACCCAGCCACCCTGGTGGCCCAGGCCTTCGACTATGCCTACCCACTGGTGGCGATGGGGCGCCTGCGGGCGGCGTCACTGGGCGCAGGAACCGATGCCCTGCCGAGCCCCACGTGGCAACATCGCCGCGCCTTGGCCGGCCCGGAGAGCCGGCAGGTCACCACCCCCAACGTCGACACGCTGTACTCGCTGCTCTGGCTGGACCTGCGCCAGGGCCCCTGGGCGTTGTCGCTGCCCGACATGGCCGGGCGATACCACTCGCTGGCTTTCATCGACATGGTGGGCAACAACTTTGCGATGCTGGGGCGCCGGCTGAACGGCAGCCAGGCCAGCCGTCATGTGCTGGTTGGGCCCGACTGGCCGGGACCCATGCCTGCGGCAGCCCGTGTGATCCGCGCACCGTCCAACGATGTGCTGGTGCTGGCTCGCCTCCTGGTCGATGGACCAGACGACCTGCCGGCCGTGCACCGCCTGCAGGACCAATTGGGGGCCGAGGCCCTGGCCGCCGCCCCCCAGGCACCGGTCTGGGACGCTGCGCCCCCCCTGGGCCCGACCCCACAGGCCTTTGTAGACCTGGCCAATCGGATGTTGGTGCGCAACCCTCCGCCGGCCTACGAACAGGCCTTGCTGAGCCGCCTGGCGGCGGTGGGGGTGTGTGGCGCCACCTGCGGGTGGGACGGCCTGTCACCCGCGGTTCAGGCGCTCTGGACGCAGTCCTTGCCCGGCTTGCTGGCCGAACTCAAGACCGGAGCCCTGTCGTCGGGCCGCACAGTCAATGGCTGGCGCTACGGTCAGGCCAACCTGGGTCAGTTCGGCACCGATTACACCTACCGGGCGCGCATCGCGCTCAGTGGCCTGCTGGCCCTGGAGCCCGTGGAGTCGGTTTACCCCAGCACCGGTGTCGATGCCCAGGGCCAAGCCCTGAGCGGCGCACACCGTTACCGTCTGCGTCTGCCCGCAGGGGGCTTGCCGGTGAATGCTTTCTGGTCGCTGTCGATGTATGAGGTCGAGTCCGACGGGCGCCTGTTCTTCAGCGCCAACGACTTGCGGCGCTACGCCATCGGCGACCGCACGCCGGGTCTGCGGATGGAGGCCGACGGGGCGGTGGATCTGATCATCCAGCACGCAGCACCCGCCACGGCCGAGCAGGCCCGCAATTGGCTGCCGGCGCCCCAGGGGGCCTTCCGCCTGGTGCTGCGCGCCTACGAGCCCCGAGCCGCCTTGATTGACGGCCAGCTCACGCTGCCAGCGGTCGAACGGCTGGATTGAGCGGTGCGTGGTGGATCAGCCCTGTGCGCCCTGCGCCGCGGCGTCCACTTCCTTGAACACCTCTTTGGCCGTGCGGAAGCTGTCGATGGCGGCAGGGGCGCCGCAGTAGATGGCGGTCTGCAGGAACACCTCCTGGATCTCCTCGCGGGTGACGCCGTTGGTCAGAGCACCGCGCAGGTGCAGCTTGAGCTCGTGCGGGCGGTTCAGCGCGGTCAGCATGGCCAGGTTGAGCAGGCTGCGGGTCCGGCGGTCCAGGCCGGGCCGGTTCCAGATCTCGCCCCAGGCGTACTGGGTGACCAGCTCCTGCAGCGGGCGGTTGAAGGCGTCGGCATTGGCGATGGCGGCGTCGACGTACTCGCTGCCCAGCACTTCACGGCGGGTTTTCAGGCCGGCATCGAAGAGTTCCTGATTCAGAGGCATGGGGATTCCTTGGGGGTGTGAAAACCTGGGGTCAAACCTCGATCACCCGGCCCGGGTTCATGAGGTTGTGCGGGTCCAGGGCGCGCTTGATGGCCCGCATCAGCTCCAGCGCCACCGGCGATTTGTAATGGGGCAGCTTGTCGCGCTTGAGTGAGCCCACGCCGTGCTCGGCCGAGATCGAGCCCTGGTAGCGCTGCACCTGGTCGTACACCAGGGTGTTGACGCGCTCTTCCTGTTCGCGCAGAAACACCTTGGGGTCGCCCTCGGCGGGGGCCTGCACGTTGTAGTGCAGGTTGCCGTCGCCCAGGTGGCCGAAGTTGACCAGGCGCACGCCCGGGATCTCGCGTTGCAGCAGCGCATCGGTCTCGGCGCAGAAGGCCGGGATGCGCGACACCGGGATGCTGATGTCGTGTTTGATGTTCAGGCCTTCCTCGGCCTGGGCCAGCGGGATGCTCTCGCGCACATGCCACAGCTGGTGGGCCTGTGTCAGGTTTTCGGCCACCACGGCATCGAGCACCAGGCCTTGTTCCAGCGCCTGTTCGAGCAGCGTCTCGAAGCGTTCGCGGGCGTGGGTCTCTGATTCGCTGTCGGAGTTCTCCAGCAACACCCCCCAGGGGGCATCGGCCTGGCCCAGAAAGGGCACGCGCAGCTGGGGCATGTGCTTGCCCACCAGGCTGAGCGCGAACTGGCCCATGACCTCGAAGCCGGTCAGCCCGGCGCCCAGTTGTTGGTGGGCCAGGCCCAGCAGGCTGACCGCAGCCTCGAGCGAGGGCACGGCGGCCCAGGCGGTCAGGCAGGCCGCGGGCTGGGGAAAGAGCTTCAGGGTGGCCGCGGTGATCACGCCCAGCGTGCCTTCGCTGCCGATGAACAGGTCGCGCAGGTCGTAGCCGGTGTTGTCTTTGCGCAGGCCGCTCAAGCCGTCCCAGACCTCCCCTTGGGCCGTGACCACTTCGAGGCCCAGGCACAGCTCGCGGGTGTTGCCGTAACGCAGCACCTGGGTGCCCCCGGCATTGGTGCCCAGGTTGCCGCCGATGGTGCAACTGCCTTCGGCCGCCAGGCTGAGCGGAAACAGGTAGCCGGCCTGCTCGGCCGCCGCCTGCAGGTTCTGCAGAATGCAGCCGGCCTCGACGGTGAAGGTGAGGTTGTTCGGATCGAGTTGACGCACGGCATTCATGCGCGTGAGGCTGAGTACCACCTGTCGACCGCTGTCATCGGGGATGGACCCCACGGCCAGGCCGGTGTTGCCCCCCTGGGGTACCAAGGGCGCGCCCGCTGCCCCACAGGCCTTGACCACGGCCGCCACCTCGGCGGTGTTGGCCGGACGCACCACAGCGAGGGCCGTGCCGCGCGAGCGACGGCGCCAATCCTGCTCCCAGGCGCTGAGGTCGGTGGCAGGGTCGTCATGGGTCAGCACATGGGCAGCGCCGACGATGCGGGTGAGTTCGGTGATCAGTTGGGCAGACATGGTCGTAGGGGGGCCGATCGGCCCGGTTCAGTTCGGAGGGGTTGTAGGAGACTGCGGGGCCTGAGCCAGGCGCGCGTTGCGCAGGCGAAGGCGCACATGCAGGGCGCAGGCGGCAAACAGGCTGAGGCACAGCAGCACCTCCAGCGCGGCCAGCCAGGCGCCGGGTGCGCGGTCGCCGTAGGCACGTACCACGCCTTCGGTGAAATACAGCCACACCAGCAGGCTGACCCAGCGGTAGGTGTACATGCGGTTTTTCAGCAGGCCCGCCAGCGGGATGCACAGCGGCAGCACCTTGAGCGCGAGCAGCGAGCCACCGGGGCGCACCGGGGCCAGCACCAGCTCCCAGGCCAGGCCCAGGGCGATCAATCCGATCAGGCTGCCGACGGCCAGCCAGCGGGTCAGCCGTACCGATGGGTCAGAAGAAAGCGCGGTTTCAGTTGGGAGGGGGGCGTGAACCGGCGAATGGAGGGGGGCGGTGCGATCAGGCTGTGTCATGGCGATGGCATCATAGCGGCCATGTTCGAGTCTGCCCGTTCCACTTCCTCCCGACGCCCCTGGTCGTTACGCCTGATGTTGGAGCTGAGGCATGTCTGGCGCAGCCTGATGCGCTTTCCGTGGCGTGTGACGGCCTTGACGTTGCGCGAACGTTTTCGCGAGGACCGTCTGGGCCTGACCGCCAGCAGCCTCACCTTCACCACCACCCTGGCACTGGTGCCGCTGGTGACCGTGGCCCTGGCGGTGTTCACGGCCTTCCCGATCTTTGGCCAGGTGCAGGGCGTGTTGCAGCGCTGGCTGATCGAGAGCCTGGTGCCCGAGACCATCTCCCGCCAGGTGCTGGGCTACCTGACCCAGTTTTCCAGCAAGGCCAGTCAGTTGGGGGTGGTGGGCCTGTCGGCCCTGCTGGTGACGGCGCTGACCCTGATCCTGACCATCGACCGCACGTTAAACAACATCTGGCGTGTGCGGCGTCCGCGCAAGCTGGGCCAACGGGTGCTGATCTACTGGGCCGCGCTCACGCTCGGGCCCCTGGTGCTGGGCATGAGCCTGGCACTGACCTCGTACGTGATGAGTGCCTCGCGTGGCCTGGTGTCGGGCCTGCCGGCCCCGATCCGGGTGCTGCTGGATTCGGTCGAATTCCTGGTGTTGGCGGCCGGCCTGGCCGGGCTGTACCACTTCGTGCCCAACACCCAGGTCAAGTGGGCGCACGCCTGGACGGGGGGCCTGTTTGTGTCTCTGTGCATGGAGCTGGCCAAGAAGGCGCTGGCCGTCTACATGGCGCAGGTGCCCACCTATTCGGCGGTGTATGGGGCGTTTGCCACCTTCCCGATTCTGCTGATCTGGATCTACGTGGCCTGGGTCATCGTGTTGCTGGGGGCGGTGACCACGGCCTACCTGCCCAGCCTGTTGTCGGGGGTGGCCCGCTATGGCACGGGCGCGGGCTGGACATTTCAGCTGTCGCTGGAGGTGCTGGAGCATTTGCGCCGGGCGCGCGGTCAGCCCCACCATGGGCTCAGCCTGCCTGAGCTTGCCGCTGTTCTGCAGGTGGACAGCCTGCAACTGGAGCCGGTGCTGGAAACCCTGTGCGATCTCGACTGGGTGGGCCTGCTGCAGGTGGATGAGGGCTCGCCCGTGGCGCGCCATGTGCTGTTGGCTGCGCCCGAAAGCACCTCACTCGCGCCACTGCTGGAGCGCTTGCTGCTGCAGCACAAGAGCAGCATCGATCCGTTTTGGCAGAAGGCCGGCCTGTCGGATCTCACAATGGCCGATGCGCTGCCTTGAGCGGCGTGGCGCTTTTCAGAACGGCACCCGCCCCAGCCAGAGGTCGCGGTACATGGCCCAGTCGCCCATGAAACTGTAAAGCGGTCGCTTGAAGCTGGCGGGTTTGTTCTTCTCGAACACGAAATGCCCCACCCAGGCCAGGCCGTAGCCGCACAGCAATCCGTACAGCAGGTATTGGGGGCGGCCCGTGACGGCCAGCATCGCCAGACACACCAGGCTCAGCGTGGAGCCCAGAAAGTGCAGGCGCCGGCAGGTGCGGTTGCTGTGCTCGCCGAGGTAGAAGGGGTAAAAATCAGCAAAGCGGGTGAACTGGCGTGGGTCGACGCTGCGGGTGAGCGGGCTGCTTTCGGTGCTGGCTTGGGCTGAGGACATGGGGCGGCTCCTGGGTTGGGGCAGTCTAGGCAGCCCCAGTCGTCGGTCGCTGTCGCCCGTGTGTCTTCAGGCCCTCAGGAAATCCCGGATCGCGAACAGCGTGTCGTCGGGGGCTTCGCTCATCTGGTGATGGCCAACCGGCACGTTCACGCTGCGCACCGCCTTGCCCGCGGCCTGGCCGGCCTGGATCAGGCCCTGGGCCGCCTTGGGTGGTGTCATCTGGTCTTGCGTGCCCAGCACGAACAGCACCGGGCAGCTGAGATCGGCCATGGCTTGCATGCCGCCGGCGTACTGGTCGCAGGCCTTGAACCCGCGGTGGAACACGTTCACCTGGGGGTTGCTGCGCAGCACGCGGCGGCCCAGCGCCATGCCGCCGCCAAACACCCAGGTGCCCGGCCCCAGGGTGGACGGGGGGGCGCACAGAGTGCTGCGCGAAAACACGTTGATCATCCGCAGCGCCTTCTCGGGCTCGCTGAGCGAGCTTTCGAGCAGGGCCGGTGACACCTTCATGGGAAAGGCGCAGCCCACCAGCACCAGGTGGCTGATGCGTTGCTGGAGCTGGGCGGCCGCCTGCAGCGCGATCAGCGAACCCCAGCTGTGCCCCACCAGCGCCGCCTGGTCGACGCCTGCGGCCTGCAGCAGCTCGCCGATGAAGGTGGCGGCCTGTTCTACGCTGGCCGGTGCCTCGCCGGCGCTGCGGCAGTGGCCGGGCAGGTCGATGGCCAGCACGTTCCAGCCGTGGTTGGCCAGGTAGCGGCTTTGCAGAATCCACACGCTGTGGTCGTTCAGCACCCCGTGGATGAAGACCACGGTGGGTTGGGCCGGGTTGAAGGCCTTGCCCCCGGTGTAGCAGTAGGTGTCGTGTCCGTTGACGTTGAGGATCATGGCTCAGCTCCCCGCCTTTTCTGCGGCCTTGAGGGCCCGCTTGAGGTCATCGATGAGATCGTCGGGGTCTTCCAGGCCGATGGACAGGCGGATGGTGCCCTGGCTGATGCCGGCGCCCGCCAGGGCCTCGTCGCTCATGCGGAAATGGGTGGTGCTGGCTGGGTGGATCACCAGCGAGCGGCAGTCGCCCACATTGGCCAGGTGGCTGAACAGCTTGAGCGCTTCGATGAACTTCTTGCCCTGCTCGCGGTTGCCCTTGAGGTCGAAGCTGAACACCGAGCCGGCGCCGCGGGCACCGAAGCGCAGCAGGCGTTCGGCCAGGGCATGGCTGGGGTGCGATTCGAGCAGCGGATGGCCGACGCGCGACACAAAAGGCTGGCTGGCCAGGAACTCGACCACCCGGGCGGTGTTGCTCATGTGCCGCTCCATGCGCAGGGGCAGGGTCTCGATGCCTTGCAGGATCAGCCACGCGGAATGCGGGCTCAGGCAGGCGCCGAAGTCGCGCAGGCCTTCGCGCCGGGCGCGCAGCAAAAAGGCCCCGACGGTGGATTCTTCGCTGAACACCATGTTGTGGAAGCCGTCGTAGGGCTGGGTCAGCTCGCTGAAGCGGCCTGCCGCGGCCGGGCCGTCCCAGTCGAAGCTGCCGCCGTCGACCACAATGCCGCCGATCACCGTGCCATGACCGGACAGAAACTTGGTGGCCGAGTGATAGACCAGATCGGCCCCCAGCGTCAGGGGCTTGATCAGGTAAGGCGAGGTGAGGGTGGAGTCGACCAGCAGGGGCACGCCCGCCTCGTGGGCGATCGAGGCCACGGTGGGAATGTCCAGCACGTCCAGACCCGGGTTGCCCACGGTCTCGCCAAAGAACAACTTGGTGTTGGGGCGCACGGCGGCGCGCCAGCCATCGATGTCACCTGGCTTGACAAAGGTGGTTTCGATGCCGAAGCGGCGCAGCGTGTAGTGCAACAGGTTCTGCGAGCCGCCATACAGGGCCGTGGACGCGACGATGTGCGAGCCGGCCCCCATCAGCGTGGCCACGCTGAGGTGCAGGGCCGCCTGGCCGCTGGCCGTGGTGATGGCCCCAATGCCTTCTTCGAGCGCTGACACGCGCTGCTCCAGCACCGCATTGGTCGGGTTGGAGATGCGTGAGTAGACATGGCCAGCGCGCTCCAGGTTGAAAAGGGCGGCTGCGTGGTCGCTGGACTCGAACACAAAGGAGGTGCTCAGGTGGATGGGCACGGCGCGGGCGCCGGTGCTGGGGTCGGGCGCCGCGCCCGCGTGAAGTGCCAGGGTGTCGAACCCGGGGTCTGAATAGCCGGCCATGCAGGGTCTCCTCTGATTTCTCGTCTTGTGTGCGAGCGCATCATCATAAAAGGCCTGCTCGGTGTGGCCCGCGTGCGCACACGCAGAGCTTGCCGTGCTTTGGACACCCAACGGGTCGAACCTGTGTCATGCAGGTTGCAAAATCGGTCGGCGAACGGGGATTTCTTCGTTATATTCTTTCCAATCAATCGCCAGGAGACGAAACATGAAAGTCAGCGACATCCTCCGGGTCAAGGGCAACACGCTCTACACCGCCACCCCCGACGAACCTCTGGCCAAGGCCGTCCAGATCATGGCCGAGAAAGACATCGGCTCGCTGGTGGTCATGGAGCATGGCGACCTGGTCGGCATGCTGACCTTTCGCGAAGTCATCATGACCGTGGTGAGGAACGGCGGCGGCGTTGGCACAACCCTGGTGCGCAGCGCCATGGATGACCACCCCCTGACCTGCACCTCGGAGACCGACCTCGACGAGGTGCGCCGCATGATGCTGGACCGTCATGCGCGCTACATGCCGGTGATGAACCAGCGCATGCTGATGGGGGTGATCAGTTTCTATGACGTGGCCAAGGCCGTCGTGGACAGCCAGAACTTCGAGAACAAGATGCTCAAGGCCTACATCCGTGATTGGCCCGAGGAAGACAACAGCGCCAGCTGATTCTTCCGACTTGGGCAGGCCGTTCACCGGCTTGCGCGGGGCGTCGACGACCGGGCTTGTGGGCCCGGTTTTTCGTGGAGGGCTCAGCCCAGCTCCGGGCTCGGGTGCTGTTTCAGCCAGCGTTCGACATCGGCCGCAGGCAGGGGGCGGCTGAACAGGTAGCCCTGCAGCACCGGCCCACCCTGGCTTTGCAGCCAATTTTTCTGGTCCAGCGTCTCGACGCCCTCGGCCACCACCTCGATGTCAAGGCTGCGGGCAATGCTCATGACCGAGAGGGTGAGCGTGCGCGCCGCCTGGCTGGTGGACAGGTCTTGCACAAAGCTCTTGTCCAGCTTGAGCTCCCGGATGGGCAGCCGGTGCAGGTAGCTCAGGCTGGAATAGCCGGTGCCAAAATCGTCCAGCGACAGGTGAAACCCCCGCACATGCAGGTCCTGGATGTTGGCCGCTGTGGTGGAGCGGGTGTCCATCATCACGCTCTCGGTGATTTCCAGCATCAGGTCGGCGGGCTGCAGGCCGTGTTGGCGCAGGCGAGCCTCCATCCGGGCCGAAAAATCAGCTTCGTGAAAGCTCTTGGCGGACAGGTTCAGCGCGATCCGGGGCACGGGCAAGTTGCTTTGACGCCACCGGACCAGCTGCAGACACACTTCGTCGATCAGCCAGTCGGTCATGGCGCGGATCAAGCCCGCCTCTTCGGCCACCGGGATGAAACGGTCGGGTGGCACCATGCCCCATTCAGGGTGCTGCCAGCGCATCAGGGCCTCGACGCCATACAGGGTCTGTGCGGCATCGCTGCGGACCTGAGGCTGGTAATGCAGGCTCAACTGACCGAGATGCAGGGCCTGGCGCAGGGCCAGCTCCAGCGCAGCCCGGGCCTGGGTGCGCTGGTTCATCTCGGCATTGAAGAGCTGCAGGCTGTGGCGTGAATCGCTCTTGGCCTGGTACATGGCCTGGTCGCCATGGCGCAGCAAGGTGTCGACATCCTGACCATCGGTGGGGAACAAGGCGATGCCGATGCTGGCCTGGGGCTGGTGGGTCTGGCCATCGATCTGAACCGGGACGGCCAAGGCTTGCAGCACCCGCTGGGCGGTTTGTACCGCTTGCTCGGCAGCACAACCCGTGAGCAGCAGCACAAACTCGTCGCCTGCCAGGCGCCCCGCCAGGTCTCGTGGACGGATGCTGCGCATGAGTCGGGCCGCCACCTCGCACAGCAGGGCGTCGCCGGCCGCATGGCCCTGGTTGTCGTTGACCCGCTTGAAGCGGTCCAGGTCGATGTAGAGCAGGGCGGCCGAGCCTCCTTGCCCGTCCAGTTGAGCGAGGGCACGCTCTGCACTTTGGCGGAACATGGTGCGGTTGGGCAGGCCGGTGAGCACGTCGAAATAAGCCAGTTGGTGAATGCGTGCCCGCGCGGCCTCGCGCTCCAGGGCCAGCGCGCACAGGTGCAGGCAGACTTCGACCAGGCGATGGTGCAGCGCGTCCGGCACACGGCGGTCCTGGAAGTAGAAGGCAAAGGTGCCCACCACCTGGCCTTGGTGGTTCTTGATGGGGCTGGACCAGCAGGCCTTGAGACCGGTCGGTGCAAAGACGGCCCGGTAGTCCGCCCACAGCGGGTCGGTCTCGATGTCGGTGACCAGGACCGGTTCACCCCGCCAGGCGGCGGTACCACAGGAGCCTGCGCTGGGGCCGATCGGCATGCCCTCGATGGCCTGACCGATGTAGAGGGGCATGCTGGGGGCCGCCAGTGGGTGAACGCAGCCGGTCTCATCAACTGCCAGGATGGTGGCCGTGACCTCGGGGGCAATGCGTTCGACCTCGCGGCAGACCAGGTTCATCAACTCGGTCAGCGGCATCTCGTTGACCATGCCTTCGAGCACTTTTTTCTGCAGCACTTCGTGCATCTTGGTCAATGTGATGTCGTTCATCACGGTGATCGACTGAGTGCCGTTCAGCACCTGGGCGGTCTGATTGACCACCATCGACACCCAGCGGGGCTGGCCGTTGCGCCCATAGACCAGGGTTTCAACGCGGGTGTGTCCATGCAGCGCCAGGGCGTCGCGGATGGCCTGGGGCAGGTGGGGGTCGGAGTGTCGGCCCAGCAACACTTCGTCTGGTGGGTGGCCCAGCACCTCTTCAGGGCGGTAGCCGAACATGCGGCTGAAGCCCTCGTTCACGTAGCAGATGCGCCGCCGGGCATCAGTGACCACGATGGCACTGTCGCTGGCATCCAGCGCGCGAACCACCATGGCCTGCCCCGCCACCAGCAACGGCGTGGCCGCAGCGGGCGGGCCAGCCTGCTGACCTGGCTCTGATGGATTCCGTGATGGCATTGGCGCCTCGCGCTGGGATGTCCCCTGTTCAATACATCGTAGCAGGCTGTAACAGGGTTGTCGGAGCGGATTCGGCAAGGGAGTGCCGACCAGGGCCTGTGAGTCGGCGGCTTGCCAGCGCCTTGGCACCACTCTGGGATAATCGCCGGATGAGCGGCAATACCCTTGGAACCCTTTTCTCCGTCACCAACTTTGGTGAATCCCACGGCCCGGCCATCGGCTGCGTGATTGATGGCTGCCCACCGGGCATGCTACTCAGCGAGGCCGACATCCAGGTCGAGCTGGACCGGCGCCGCCCAGGCACCAGCCGCCATGTCACTCAGCGCCAGGAGGCCGATGCGGTGGAGATCCTCTCCGGCGTGTACGAGGGGCAGACCACGGGCACCCCGATTGCCTTGCTGATCCGCAACACCGATCAGCGCAGCAAGGACTACAGCAACATCGCCCAGAGCTTTCGGCCCGGCCATGCCGATTACAGCTATTGGCACAAATACGGCGTGCGCGACCCGCGCGGCGGTGGGCGTTCGTCGGCCCGGTTGACGGCCCCCACGGTGGCGGCCGGGGCGGTGGCCCGCAAGTGGCTGTTCGAGAAGCACGGCATCGTGCTGCGCGGCTGCATGACGGCGGTGGGTGAGGTCGAGATCCCGTTCGAAAGCTGGGACCATGTGCCCCACAACCCCTTTTATGCGCCGGTGGCGAATGTGCAGCCGCTGGAAGACTACATGGACGCGCTGCGCAAGGCCGGCGACTCCTGTGGTGCCCGCATCCGGGTGGTGGCCTCCAACGTGCCTGTGGGCCTGGGTGAGCCCCTGTATGACCGCCTGGACGCCGACATCGCTCACGCCATGATGGGTCTGAACGCCGTCAAGGCCGTGGAGATCGGGGCCGGCTTTGCCAGCGTGAGCCAGCGGGGCACCACCCACGGTGATTCGCTGTCCCCGGAAGGCTTTCGCAGCAACAATGCGGGCGGCATCCTGGGCGGGATCAGCACCGGGCAGGACATTGAGGTCAGCCTGGGGATCAAGCCGACCAGCTCGATCATCTCGCCGCGCGAGTCGATCGACGTCAACGGTCAGCCGGTGGAGGTGGTGACCAAAGGGCGCCACGACCCCTGCGTCGGTATCCGGGCGACGCCGATTGCCGAAGCCTTGCTGGCGCTGGTGCTGATGGACCATGTGCTGCGCCACCGTGCCCAATGCGGCGACGTGCGCCTGCCGGTACCCCCGATCCCGGGCTCGGTGGCCTGAGTCGACGGGTTTTTGCGGTGTCTGCCCCTTCAGTGGCGCCGGCCCAGGCGGCGCCCATGCGTGCCTTGCTGCCGTTTGGCGCGCTGTCGGCCAGTTATTTCGCGCACATCGGGTTTTTCAATCCTTACCTGCCGCTGTGGCTCAAGGACCTGGGCCTGCCCTTGCTGGCCATCAGCCTGCTGACCTCGGCCCAGTCACTCACCCGCCTTTTTGCGCCTTATGTGTGGGGCGCGCTGTCGGATCGCACGGGCGAACGCGTGCGGCTGATGCGTTACAGCGCCACGGCCGCCCTGTTGCTGTCGCTGGGCCTGTGGTGGCCTCAGGCGGGGGTGGTGTGGCTGGGCGCGGTGCTGTTGCTGATGTTTTCGCACACCAGTGCCATGATGCCCATGAGCGAGGCGGCCATGGCCCACCTGGTGAGCCAGGGCGGGCAATTTGATGCCAGGCGTTACGGACGTGTGCGGCTCTGGGGCTCCTTGGGTTTTCTGTTGACGGTGTTTGCGGCGGGCAGCTGGTTCGAGCTGTTCGGCATGGGCCATTTTCCGGGCTGGACGCTCTTCACCTTGCTGGCGGTGGTGGGCAGCACCTGGTGGCTGCCAGACCACCGCGAGGCCGTGCAGCACGCGCGGCACGAGCACTTGTCGGTCTGGCCCGTGCTGCGCCTGGCCGAGGTGCGCTGGTTCTTTGCCTCCCTCTTTTTCCATGTGCTGTCCCACGTCAGCCTGTATGTGTTTTTTTCGCTGTACCTCGACTCCTTGGGCTACAGCAAGGCGGTCATCGGGGTGCTGTGGGCCGTGTCGGTGGTGGTGGAGGTGAGCTGGTTCTTCACCCAGAGTCGCTGGTTGCCCCGTTGGCCGTTGACTGTCTGGCTGGTGCTGTGCGGGCTGGTGATGGCCGTGCGCATGGGGTTGACGGCGGCGTTCGGGGCCTCGCTGGCCGTCTTGCTGGTGGTGCAGTGCGTGCATGCCTTGACCTTTGCAGCCCATCACACCGCCTGCATTGCGCTGGTGTCTCATTACTTTCCGGCCCGCCTGCGCGGCCGGGGGCAGGCGCTGTTCACGGTGATTGGCTATGGCCTGTCGGGGGTGACGGGTGGGTTGGGCGGAGGCTTTCTGGCCAAGGCCTTCGGCTTGTCCAGCGTGTATTGGGCCGCCTGTGCCATGGCCTTGGTGGGCAGCGCCTGTGCCTGGCGCCTGTACAAGCTGGCACACCCTTTGTCGCGTTGAGTCCCCGTGCCCGGGTGAGGCGCCATGGAGCCGCCCGCAGCCGCCTTTGTTCGGTTGCCGTCACTTCGGTGATCACCTCATTGCCGGACCGGGCCTAGGATCGCCCGGCGTCCATTTTGTGAGGAGACACACCATGAAAATCAGATCGTTTGCTGCGCCTGTGGGCTTGAGCCTGCTGGCATGGATGGCTCAGCCGGGCTGGGCCCAGCAGCCGCAACCCGCCGAGCCTGCCACGGTGCTGGCACAGTCCGAAGCCCTGAAAGGCCTGCCGCGTGAAGACCGGCGCGACTTCGAGGCCGCCCAGCGTGGTTTCATCGCCAGCCTGCCGGATGCTGCAACCATCCGCAACGCGGATGGCAGCGTGGCCTGGACACTCAAAGGCTTTGAGTTCCTGCAGCAGGAGCGGGTGCCTGACACGGTGAACCCCAGCCTGTGGCGTCAGGCGCAGTTGAACATGCTGCATGGCCTGTTCAAGGTCACCGACCGCATCTACCAGATCCGGGGCTTCGATCTGGCCAACATGACGATCATTGAGGGCGACAGTGGCCTGATCGTGATCGACCCGCTGACCACCGACACCGTGGCCGCTGCAGGGCTGGCGCTGTACCGGGAGCACCGTGGAAACAAGCCGGTCAAGGCGGTGATCTACAGCCACAGCCATGTGGACCATTACGGTGGGGTGAAGGGGGTGGCTTCGGCCGAAGACGTGGCGGCCGGGCGGGTGGCCATCTACGCCCCGCAGGGCTTCATGGAAGAGTCCGTGAGCGAGAACGTGCTCGCCGGCAACGCGATGAGCCGACGCGCCCTGTTCCAGTTCGGGCATCTGCTGCCGCGCGGCGAGCGCCAGCAGGTCGACGCGGGCCTGGGCAAGTACATTTCGCGGGGCAAGGTCACCTTGATTGCGCCTACCCGGCTGATTACCCAGCCCATCCAGAACGAGGTGATCGACGGGGTGCAGGTGGAGTTTCAGTTGACACCCGGTACCGAGGCGCCGGCCGAAATGCACATGTACTACCCGCAACTGCGGGCCTTGAACATGGCTGAGAACGCCACCCACACCCTGCACAACCTGTACCCCTTGCGGGGCGCCCAGGTGCGCGACGCCAATGAATGGGCCCGCTACCTCAACGAGGCCCGAGAACGTTATGCGGGCCGTGCCGACGTGATGTTGGCCCAGCACCACTGGCCCACCTGGGGCAGTGAAGAAATCACCCGTGTGCTCGGCAAGCAGCGCGATCTCTACAAGTTCATCAACGACCAGACCCTGCATCTGCTCAACCAGGGCTACACCCCAGATGAGATTGGCCAAGAACTGGTGCTGCCGCCCGGGCTGGCTGGCGAATGGTTTGCCCGTGGCTACTACGGCACGGTCAGCCACAACGCCCGTGCCGTGTATCAGCGCTACCTGGGCTGGTACGACGCGAACCCGGCCCACCTGAACCCCTTGCCGCCCCAGGCTGCGGCCCGCAAGTGGGTCGCCTACATGGGCGGGGCCGAGGCTGTGCTGGCCAAGGCCAGGGCGGATTTTGCGAAAGGGGAGTACCGCTGGGTGGCCGAGGTGGTCAATCAGGTGGTTTTCAGCGACCCGGACAACCGAGAGGCCCGCGAGTTGCAGGCCGCCACCCTGGAGCAGATGGGGTATCAGGCTGAATCGGCGACCTGGCGCAATGCCTATCTGCAAGGGGCCAGCGAGTTGCGCAACGGTGTGCCCAAAGGGGCCACCGCCAGTTCAAGTGCCGACGTGGTGCAAGCCCTGTCGATCGAGAATCTGTTTGATTTCATGGGGGTGCGACTGGATGGGGTGCGAGCGGTGAACAAGACCATCGTGCTGAACTGGGTCTTCACCGACACCCAGCAGCGCTACGCCATGACTCTGGACAACTCGGCCCTGACCTACCTCAAGGGCAAGACCGATCCCCAGGCCGACGCCACGCTGACGCTGCCGCGCAGCGTCCTGGACGCCATCAACACCAAGCAGTTGAGCCTGCGCGAGGCCGTTGGTGCCGGCAAGGTGCAGATCACCGGCAAGGCGGAGAAAGTGGGCGAACTGCTGGGCCTGATCGACGAGTTTCCGGCCGCCTTCCCGGTGGTCACGCCCCGCCAGGTCACGGCGCGCTGATGCCATCAGGCAACAGGCCCCGCATGCGGGGCCTGTTTGCGGTGTGAGGGGCCCCAAACGGCTGCGGTGGCTACTTTCGAACTTCGTCGACCAGGGTTTTGAACTCGTCGATGTCTTCGAAGCTGCGGTACACGCTGGCAAAGCGGATGTAGGCCACCTTGTCCATCTTTTTGAGCTCACGCATGACCAATTCGCCAATGCGGTGTGAAGCGATTTCACGCTGGCCCAGGTTGAGCAGCTTTTCTTCGATGCGTTCGATGGCGCTGTCGATCTGCACAGTACTGACCGGTCGCTTGCGCAAGGCCAGGTTGAATGAGGCCTGCAGCTTGGCGTGCTCGTAGTCGATGCGACGGCCATCTTTTTTGACCACCGCCGGAAAGTTGACCTCCGGTCGCTCGTAAGTCGTGAAACGCTTCTCGCAGGCGCCGCACTGGCGCCGCCTGCGGATGAAGTTGCCTTCCTCGGAGACACGCGTTTCCACCACCTGGGTTTCGGCGTGTCCGCAAAAAGGGCATTTCATGGTTCAAAGCCTCGGTGATTCAATGGCAGAAAGCGGCCGCCGCGCCGGGCCGCCCCAAGCAAGGCCAGCCCCCTTGGGGGGTGGCGACACACGCAGTGAGGAGCGTGGGGGTCACTTGTACACAGGGAAGCGGGCGGTCAAGGCATTGACCTTGGCGCGCACCGCGGCGATGTTGGCTTCGTCGCGCGGGTTGTCCAGCACATCGGCCACCAGGTTGGCGGTGATGCGGGCTTCTTCGTCCTTGAAGCCGCGGGTGGTCATGGCGGGGGTACCGACACGGATACCGCTGGTGACCATCGGCTTTTCCGGGTCGTTCGGGATCGCGTTCTTGTTGATGGTCATGTGGGCGGCGCCCAGCACGGCCTCGGCTTCCTTGCCAGTGATGCCCTTGGCGCGCAGGTCGACCAGCATCACGTGGCTTTGGGTGCCGCCGCTGACGATGCGCAGACCACGCTGGGTCAGGGTTTCAGCCACAACGCGGGCGTTGGTGATCACCTGTTGCTGATAGGCCTTGAATTCAGGTTGCAGCGCTTCCTTGAAAGCCACGGCCTTGGCAGCGATCACGTGCATCAGCGGGCCGCCTTGCAGACCGGGGAAGATGGCGCTGTTGATGGCTTTTTCATGCTCGGCCTTCATCAGGATGATGCCGCCACGCGGGCCACGCAGGCTCTTGTGGGTGGTGGAGGTGACCACGTCAGCGTGCGGTACCGGGTTGGGGTAGACGCCTGCGGCGATCAGGCCGGCGTAGTGGGCCATGTCGACCATGAAGATGGCGCCGACGTCCTTGGCCACCTTGGCGAAACGGGCGAAATCGATGTGCAGGCTGTAGGCAGAGGCCCCTGCCACGATCAGTTTGGGCTTGTGCTCATGGGCCTTGCGCTCCATGGCGTCGTAGTCGATGGCTTCATTGGCGTCCAGGCCATAAGAGACCACGTTGAACCACTTGCCAGACATGTTCAGCGGCATGCCATGGGTCAGGTGGCCGCCTTCGGCCAGGCTCATGCCCATGATGGTGTCGCCGGGCTTCAGGAAAGCCAGAAAGACCGCTTCGTTGGCCGACGCGCCGCAGTGGGGCTGCACGTTGGCGGCATCGGCGCCGAAGATCTGCTTCACGCGGTCGATCGCCAGTTGTTCGGCCACGTCCACGTGCTCGCAGCCACCGTAATAGCGGCGGCCGGGGTAGCCTTCGGCGTACTTGTTGGTGAGTTGGGAGCCCTGCGCCCACATGACGGCGGGTGAGGCGTAGTTTTCGCTGGCGATCAGCTCGATGTGGTGCTCTTGGCGAGCGTTCTCAGCCTGGATGGCAGCAAAGATTTCGGGATCGGTTTGCTCGACGAGGATGTTGCGGTTGTACATGGCAGTCCTTAAAGACGTGGTCCCTGTTGCTCGGAAGAGAAGAACAAGGGCTGCCCAGGCGAACGGCTGATCACTCGGGCCAAGGCCCTGGAGCGGCACGCTTCCCAGTGGTAACCCCACGTCAGCGGCAGGGCCCCAGCAGGAGCCTGCGCCTATCGCCAGTCGCGTACCGGGCTAGTGTAACTGATGCGGCCCAAGGCCTGCATGCCAGCCCCCAGTGACCGTGCTGACGTCAGAGGGCTTTCAGGATTGGCTCAGCAGAGCCACCTTTTCGCTGTTGGCTGGGGCCGCTGCGGCTCGGGCGGGCGCCGGAGGCACTGGCACCATCACGGGGGGCAGGATGGGCACGTTGCGGCCGGCAGCCACTTGTTGAAGGCGGCTGTGTTCAGCCAGCACCTTGGCGGTGTAGCCACCATCGTCTTCGACGTTGGCCGCGCCCACGTAGAAGCGCAGTCCGCCTTCGATGGAGCCCGCCTTGGCGATGCAGTCCTGCAAGACCTTGACGCCAACGCGAAGGTTGGCCACGGGGTCGAAGGCCGCCAGATGGCCGCCAAAACCCTGGTACTTGTCGCTGTGCACCTGGGTCATCACCTGCATCAGGCCCTGGGCTCCGACGGCGCTCTGAGCGAACGGATTGAAGCTCGACTCGATCGCCATGATGGCGAGGATCAGCGTCGGGTCCAGGCTGTTGCGCTTGCCCACATCCCAGGCTTCAGCCACGAGGGCGCTCACGGGCTCGGGGGCCACACGGTACTTGCGGCTCAGCCAATAAGCCACGGCCGCCTGCGACTTGGGCAGGGCCCGTGGGTCGGTGGCGGTCGCACGTTCACGGGCGTCGCGTTCGTTTTGAAGCCCGGTGAGGGCTTCCTGACGGGACTGCAACCAGCCCATCAATTCTTCTTCGCCAGCCTGACGCAGGTCAGGGCGGGCAGTCAGGGTGATCACAGCAAAGGCAACAGCCAAGCCCAGCAGGGCAAAACCGTTGTGTGTGATCTCAAAAAAACCTTCGGCGATATCAGATGCGAAAGTTCGCAAGCCTCGGGCGATTTGACCTAACGCTGTCATAGCTCTTCCTTTCTACGCGTGGGGTGGTTCACGGCGGCACGGGCTGCGCAAGCAGCGGTGTGTGCCGTGAAACCAACCCTCGTTTGGATTGGTACGCCATCAAGTTCACCGGGGCACCCAAGGGGGTTGCAAAGGGGTGAACTGACTTAGCCGGGGTCGGCAGCGGGTTCGGGTTGTCCCTTGTTTTTGGGGACGGGCGGATTCTAGAAGCATTGCAAATAACAAGTCAACAGTATTGAATCGATTTGTTATATTTAAAATGGTATTAAAAATGGGGTATAGAGGCCCGGATCTGGACGTTCATACAGTCGTTAAAAAACTCAATCGAAGTTCATCTTCTGATTGGAAATCGCTTCTTGAATCGGCTCTTGTCCGAACTATCCTGAAAAGGCCTGAGCGTTTCAGGCGACCGTCGGCAAGTGACAGTCCACGCCCTGCGTATGACGGGGTGGCGATGACGAAGCGAACCCGGCAAACCCTGAAGGCAATCTCTTGCCTTCCCTGCAAGCCGGGACTGTTCTCTCCCGCTTGCATGTCTGACGGCAAAAGGCCCTTTAGCCAGCCGTCAAGCCCGGCAGATCGAGTGTTCGGTCTGTCGGGCTTTCTTATTTCGGATGCTGGGGCCTCCAGAGAGGCTTTCGTGAAATTTCACGCAATGCTTCGCTGCCGGCCGCAGCACAATGCTGCCCATGAATCTGGCGTCTTTGAGCAAGAACCCGTGGCTGCGACGGGGTGTGGTGGGTGCAGCAGGCATCCTGTTGGTCTGGGTCTTGGCTTGGGCCCTGGTGCCGCCGCTGCTGCGGCATTTGATCGCATCGCGAGCGAGCGAGGCTTTGGGGCGTCAGGTGAGCGTGGGCGAGGTGGATTTCCGCCCCTGGAGCCTGGAGCTCACGCTGCGCGATCTGGTGGTCCGCACGCTGGACGGCGATGCCGAGCAAGTGGCCGTGGAGCGTCTCTATATAGATGCTGAGCTTCAGTCCCTGGTGAGGCTGGCACCGGTACTGGATGCCCTGGTGATCGAGCGGCCCCATCTGCTGCTGACTCACACCCAGCCCGGGCACTACGACGTCGACGATTTGATCGCCCTGGCCAGCAAGCCATCGGACCCGGCGGCAGCGCCACTGCGCTTTGCGCTGCACAACCTGAGCCTGGTGGATGGTGCGATCGATTTTCGCGATACCGTGGCTGGTCAGGACCACCATCTGACGGCGTTGCAGTTGGGCCTGCCTTTTCTGAGCAACTTCGACTCGGGCCGTTCGGTGCTGGTGCAGCCGCACCTGGCATTTCAGCTGAACGGGACGGCATTTGAATGGTCTGCTCAAGCCACGCCCTTTGCAGACAACCGCCGTGCAGAGGTGCTGGCCCGGATGGCGCCGCTGGATCTGGCCCCTTTTCTGCCCTATTGGCCCAAGGCTTTGCCTGTGCGCCTGGCGTCGGGGCAGGTCGAGGCCGATCTGAAGCTGGTGTTCGAGCAGGTGCCTGAGCAAAAGCTGGTGCTGTCTGGCACGCTGGGTGCCCAGCATGTGCGCGTGAACGATGCTTCGGGCGGCACCTTGCTGGCCTTCCCCTCACTGTCGGTGGACCTGGCCGCACTGCAGCCATTGCAGCGTTCCGTGCATGTGCGGGCGGTGCGATGGGATGGCCCGACTCTGGATCTGCGCCGAGACGCAGCTGGGCAGTTCGCTTGGTCGGCGGCATCGGCGCCCTCTGCCGCAGTGCCTGGCAAGGCGGTTGGAGCACCTGCCGAGGCTGGTTCGGCAGAGCGTGGCTGGCATGTGCAGGTGGACCGCATTGAACTGCAGCATGCCCGGCTGGGCTGGCGGGATGAGGGGGTTCAGCCTGCGGCCGTGCTGTCGGCCTC
This sequence comes from Curvibacter sp. GW821-FHT01G03, assembly GCF_059422285.1. Classification (NCBI taxonomy): domain Bacteria; kingdom Pseudomonadati; phylum Pseudomonadota; class Betaproteobacteria; order Burkholderiales; family Comamonadaceae; genus Curvibacter; species Curvibacter sp. GW821-FHT01G03. The sequence goes on along the minus strand of NZ_JBWKWP010000007.1, from coordinate 127,218 downwards.
TGATGTGGGGCTGCAGGTCGAGGCCTTGCATTGGCCCATGCAGGCACCAGCCCGTTTTCAAGGCAGTCTGGTGCTGGCAGGCCCCACCGAGGGTGCGGACCGGGGTGCCGACAAGGTGAGTGGCAAAAGCCGACCGGGCGTCGCTGTACCAGGCCCGGCTGGCGCCCGCCTGCGCTTTGAAGGGCAGGGCACTGACCGGGCCGCGTCCGTGGCCTTGCGGGTTGAGGGCTTGCCGCTGGCGGCGGCCGCACCCTACCTGACGCCCTACCTGAATCCGACGCTGCAAGGGCGGCTCAGCCTGGTGGGTGGGGTCGGCTGGCGCGCCCCCGATCTGGCGGTTCAACTGAGCAGCCTGACGGTGGATGCCCTGCGCTTGAGGCAGGGCGAACAGGAGTTGGCCGGGTGGGATCAACTGAGCCTCAGCGATGCCCGTATCGATCTGGGGCAGCACACGGCCAGTGCGGAGCTGCTGTCCCTCAGCGGGCCTCGGACAGCCGTGTCTCGCGATGCGCAGGGGCATTGGATGTATGAGTCTTGGTTCAAGGCCCAGAGTCCGGGCGCCTCGACGAAAGAGTTGAGACCGGGTGCTGTCGCAGACAAGGGGCATGTGCCGTCCGTCCAACCGCCCGCCTGGCAATGGCGTCTGGGGCAGTTGGCCTTGCGCGAAGGCAGCCTGGCCTGGCGCGATGCGACGGCTGTGGTGGCCAGAAAGCCTGGAGGGGTGGCGTTGGATGCCGCGGGTCTGCAGTTGCTGGCCGGCCCATGGAGTGGCGGCCCGAACGGACTGGGCACTGAGCCGGTGGAGCTTCAATTGGCGGCCCGTCTGGGGGCGCCGGCGCGCGATGGGGGGGGCGCCACCGAGCCGGGTCGCCTGGATTACCGCGGCCGGGTCAAGTTGGTGCCGTTTTCCACCCAGGGGCGACTGGAGTTGACCCGACTGCCTCTGCATGCGGTTGAACCTTATTTTGGCGATGTGCTGAACCTGGAGTTGCCGCGGGCCGACGCCAGCTTTCGGGGGGGGCTGGAGGTGACCGTGGCCGCTGCCGGCGCCACTGTGCGGGTCAAGGGCGACGGTGCGTTGGAGGATGTGCGGGCCAACAGTGTGTTGGCCCAGGTGGGGACCGACGCCGGTCCGCCCACCAGCGACGAGCTGCTGAGCTGGAAGGCCCTCAGCCTGCGGGGCATCGATCTGGCTCTGCAGCCAGGCCTGCCGCTCACGCTGGGGATTGCCGAAACCGCTTTGAGCGACTTCTATGCCCGAGTGGTGATCAACGACCAGGGGCGCATCAATTTGCAGAATCTGGTGCGCGACAGCACACCTGAGCCCGGCCTGGCCAAGGAGGCGGCTGCAGCCAAGCCGCCGCAGACACCGCAAGCACCGGCTCAAGCCGTCGCCAGCAAGCCCGTGATCCGCATGGGGCCGATCAGCCTGCTCAATGGACGCGTCCTGTTCTCGGATCGCTTTGTGCGGCCCAACTACTCGGCCAGCCTCAGCGAGTTGACCGGGCGCCTGGGGGCCTTCTCGTCGGTGCCCGAGGTCGCGAACGCCAGCCTGGCGGGCCTGGCCGATCTGGAACTGCGCGGGCGTGCCGAGGGCACGGCCTCGCTCGAGGTCTCGGGCAAGCTCAATCCGTTGGCCACCCCCCTGGCGCTGGACATCCAGGGCAAGGTGCGCGAGCTGGACCTGCCACCGCTATCGCCCTACACCATCAAGTACGCAGGCCATGGCATCGAGCGCGGCAAACTCAGCGTGAACGTGGCCTACAAGGTTGATCCGGACGGGCACCTCAATGCAAGCAACAACATCATCCTGAATCAGCTCAGCTTCGGCGAGCAAGTCGAAGGGGCTCCAGCCTCGCTGCCGGTGAAGCTGGCCGTGGCCTTGCTGGCCGATCGGGATGGGGTGATCGACATCAATCTGCCCATCAGTGGCTCGCTCAACGATCCGGATTTCCGCCTGGCACCCATCGTGGGGCGCCTTCTGTTGAACCTGGTGGCCAAGGCGCTTACCTCGCCGTTCAGCCTGCTGGCCAACGCGTTTGGAGGCGGCCACTCCGAGAGCAACGAAATCGCCTTTGCCCCGGGCGCTTCGGGCCTGACACCAGAAGCCCGGCAACGGCTGGACAAGGTCGCCCAGGCCTTGCTGGACCGCCCGGCGCTCAAGCTCACCGTGGTCGGGCAGGTCAATGTCCAACAGGAGCGAGAGGGCTATCGCCATCAGCAATTGGCGCAGATGATGCTGGCCGAAAAGCGGCGACAGGCGGTGCTTGCGGGCCACAAGGGGACTGAGGTCGAGGCGGTCACCGAGGCAGAGCAATCCGCTTTGCTCAAGGCCGTGTACCAGCGTGCCGACTTGCCCAAACCGCGCAATCTGCTGGGCTTGGCCAAGGATTTGCCGGCCTCCGAGATGGCGTCGCTGTTGCTGGCCAGCGTGCCCGTCACGGACGATCTGTTGCAAGCCCTGGCGGTGGAGCGGGGGGTGGTGGTTCGTGACTACTTGCTGGGTCGCGCGGTGCCGGTGAGCCGCTTGTTTCTCGGCGCGGCCAAGACCTTGCGCAACGAAGGCACCTGGACTCCCTCGGCTGAACTGCTGTTGGACACCCGCTGAAGGGGGCTGCCAGGCCGCCTTTCAGCCCTTTTGATCGGCGGCTCGGGGCCTGGTTTGGCGCCCCTCAGCAACACTGTTGACATCTTTCACCCGGCCGGTTTGGAGGGGCTTGTCCAATTCCGGCGAAAATAGCGTTTTGATTCCGTGCCGCAAATGTCTGCGTCACGGCGTCGTGCCCGCCTGATCAGGCGGCGCGCCGTGTTTACCGATCTACAAAATGTTCAGTTTTTCTTCCCGCAACAAAATGTCCGAAGCTCCTGAAGTGAACCCGGCTCCGGCCAAAGCCCAAGAAGTCCACCCTCTGGACGCGCTCACGGGCGGTGCCTTTTCTGCCCCCACCTCGGGTGAGCGCTCCTCGCGCATTCGCGAGTGGCTGGCGGGCAATCCGGCCGAAAGCCAATTGCAGGAGGTGTTCAAGGAACTCAGCGTGCGTGACAAGGGCGCAGCCCGTCCCGTGCGTGAGCGCCTGGACGAGCTCAAGCGCGCCAAGGGTCAGGAAGTGATCGCCGCCGAGTGGGCCGAGAAGGCTCAGGCCCTGCTGTCGGCATCGCGACTGAACATTGCAGACGCCATGGCCTGGCAGCGCGATGCGGCCAAGGCTGGCGCCCCGCTCAGCCGCGAACCGCTGTCGGTGCTCAAGGTGCAACTGGCCGATCGCGTCAAGGTGATCGAAGACCTGCAGCACCGCGTTCAGGTACAGCGCGAGGCCGCCGTGTTGCTGGCGCAACGCATCGAAGTGCTGTCCACCAAGCCCTGGCGCGATGCCCATGCGGTGCTCGAAGGCTTGCGCGGCGACGTGCAGGCCTGGCAGGACCAGGCACAAGGCCTCACCGGCGATGGCGCCTGGGCCAGCGTTGATGCCCGCTTTCCGCCCATGCTGGACGCTTCCCGTGCTCAGTTGCTGGTGGTTTGGGAGGCTTTCCAGGTCGCCATCGCCCAGGCGCTGGCTGCCTCGGAAGATGCCGCGGCACCTCTGCCCACCGTGCCCGTCTGGGCCGATGAACTGCGTGTGGCCCGTGGGCTGCCCACCGAAGCTTCCGAAGCCGCTGCCGCCAGTGCTGCAGCAGCCAAGCCGCCCCGTGCTGCCCGTCCGGCCGTGCCCCCCGAATTGCGCAACAAGGCCTCGAACATTGTTCGCCAGGCCCTGGAACGCCTCGAGAAGGAAACCGCTGAAGGTCATGGCAAGGGCAGCGCTGGTGCGGCCTCCGCGCTTCGTGCTGTGCTCAAGGACCATGGCAAGCTGATCGATGCTGCTCTTGAGCACCAGGTGCACACCGCCCTGGTGGCGGCCGGTGAACTCGAAGGCTGGCAGCGCTGGAGCGCCGACCAGGTGCGTGAAGCCCTGGTGGTCCGCGCCGAGGCCCTGTTGAACCGCCCTGAAGGCCAGACCCTGGGGGGTCGCAAGATGCAGGAAACCCTGCGCGCCCTGCGCGATCAGTGGAAGCAGACCGACCAGGGCGGTGCGCCGAACCACGCACTTTGGAAGCGTTTTGACGAGGCCTGCAACGAGGCCCACAAGGTGGTCGAAGCCTGGCTCGAAAAGATCAAGACCGATGCGGCCGAACACAAGGCCCAGCGACTGGCGCTGATCGAAGAGCTCAAGGCCTGGGCATCAGCCCATGCTGCCAGCACCGACTGGAAAGCCATCAACCGCGCGCTGTACCAGTTCAGTGACCGCTGGCGCGATGCCGGGCACTTGGGTGAAAAGGCTTTTGCCGAAATCCAGCCCCTCTGGAAGGAGGCCATCTCGGCCGCCGCTGCCCCGCTGGAAGCGGCCCAGAAAGCCAGCCTGGCTGTGCGCCACGCCATGATCGAAGAGGCCAAGGCCCTGGGCGCTGCCGCCTCTCTGCGCGTGGACGCTGTCAAGGCCCTGCAACAGCGCTGGCAGGCCGAGGCCCAAGCCGTGCCGCTGGATCGCAAGCACGAACAAAAGCTGTGGGATACCTTCCGCAAGCCGATCGACGAAGCCTTCAACCGCAAGAGCGCCGAACGCGAAAAGGCCTCGGCGGCCTTGAGCGAACGTGACAAGGTGGTGCTGGACGCGGCCAAGGCGCTGGAAGCCGCCAACGCCAGTGGCGACGCACAGAAGATCCGTGCTGCCATGGCGGCGCTGGACGCTGCCTTGCGTGGCCAGGCCCAGGCCCAGCAGGCCGTGGCGGCCGCTGTCGCAGCTGAGGGTGCCGAGGTGGCGTCCGCTGCTGAGGCGCCTGTTGCCGAGGCCGGTGAGGCCACTGACGCCACCGAAGGGGCTGCCGAGCCGGCCCAGGCTGCAGCCGAAGAGGCTCCGAAGCCCGCCCCGGCACCGCGCAAGGTGGTGGCTGTGCGAGGCGATGACCGCCCTGGCATGAAGAAGGCTGAGCCCGCACCGGCTGGCCGTCCGGGCCGTCCGGGTGAGCGCCGCGATGGCGGGGCCGGGCGTGATGGTGCCCGTGGCCCGCGTGATGATGGCCGTGGCGGTCCCCGTTTTGACCGCGGTGACCGCGGCGACCGTGCGCCCCGCGAAGACCGGGGTCCGCGCCTGGGTGATACGGCATTCCGCGCCCAGCGTGAGGCGCTGGAGCACGCCCAACTGGCGCTGCGCAAGTTGGCCGCCCAGGCCCATGGCGAGGCCCTCACCCAGTTGCTGGGCGCCTGGGAGCAGCGCGATCCGGCGCAACTGCCGGGCACCCAGGAGTTGGGTGGGCGGGTCAGCCCGGCCGTGCGTGGCGCCTGGAGCCAGGCGCTTGGTGCCGCCCCCAAGGGCGACGCCTCTACTGCCTTGCTGCGCCTGGAGATGGCGGCTGAGGTGCCGACGCCGGCCGAGCACATCAATGCGCGACGCACGCTGCAATTGCAGCTGTTGACCCGCCGTAACGATCCGTCGCCGCAACAGACCTGGGGCCAGGATGCGGCCACGGTGTTGGCGTCGCCCAGCGATCCGGCCACGGCACGTCGCTTGCAGAACGCTCTCAAGGCCTTGCTGCGCTGATGGCGCAGGCTTGGGACGGCGATCATGTCTGACTCGGGTTCGACCGTGGTCCCGCCCGAGTTGACGCCGCCTGCCGGCCTCTGCATCCGGGTGTTTCATCCGGCTGATGAGCCGGCGGCCGTGGCCTTGTGGGGCGCCTGTGGTCTGCTCAGGCCCTGGAACGATCCCCACAAGGACATCGCACGCAAGTTGGCGGAGCAGCCCGAGCTGTTTCTGGTGGCCGTACTGCCAGCCGCTCAGTCGGGTGACACCGAGCGGCTGATTGGCACGGTGATGGCCGGCTATGACGGCCACCGGGGCTGGGTGTACTACCTGGCGGTTGATCCGGCCTGGCAGCACCATGGCCTGGGCCGTTTGTTGATGCAGCGGGTGGAGGCTGATCTGCTGGCCCGTGGATGTCCCAAGATCAACCTGATGGTGCGTGCCGAGAACACCGCGGTGCTTGATTTCTATGCGCGCCTGGGCTTCAGCGCTGACGCGTCGGTCAGCCTGGGCAAGCGCCTGATCCCTGACGCCTGAGGTTGAAGCCGGCTTGCCTGACCGGGCTCAGGCGGCGGCTGGCAGCAGTGCCGCCAGGCCCCCTTCGGGTTCAAAACGCTTGTTGCGGAAGGTGAGTCGGGTCGGGCCTTGCCACAGCGGCTCGGACCGGCTGTGCCGGGGGTCCCCCGGGTAGCAGATCACTCGAAGCCCGTCCTGGTCAAAGGGTTCGGGCTCGATCAGAGCGGGGGCTCGCTGTCGGGCGCTGGCCAGCGCCTCGTCGGCCTGTTCAAAGCGCGCCAGTTGACTCAGGGTCATGATCTGCGGCGGCGCCAGATCCATGTCGTGGTTCCAGTAGCGCTGCAAGGCCTCGGCGGGGCGGATCCACAGCGCCTCGGTGGCTTCGTGGTTGTCATGGGCGGCCACCTGGCCGGGGGGCGCCTTGGTCACAAAAAATCGGGTGTCAAAGCGTTTGTTTGTCACCGAGGGTACCTTGGGGGTGATCCAACGCGACCAGGGCTGCAAGGCGCGAGTGGGTAAAACCCAATCCATGGCTTCGAACAGGCTCAGCAGGGACTGGCCCGCATGGAGCCGGTCCAGCCCCTGCTTCAGTGCTTCGCCCTGGGCGGGTTCACCCAGCAGCAGATCGCATTCTTCAAAGGTTTCCCGCAGGGCCGCCACATACAGGCCCAGTGCGGTGCTGGGGGCCAGCTCAGGTTCATTGAGGGTATGTGGCAGCGTGTCAATCGGCTGATCGCAGGTCAGTGCGAGGGCTTGCTCATCGGCGGGATCCAGCTTTCCGCCTGGAAAGACATGGGCATTGCCCAAGACCGCGGAGCGGCTGTGGCGCCGCAGCAAGAGCAGCTCCAGGCCCGCAGGAGCGTCGCGCAGCACGATCACGGAGGAGGAGGGGCTGGGAGCGCCCAGCACGGCTTCTGAATTGATTTCGATGACCATGACTGGCATTGTCGCGGTCATGAGCGGCTGTGTGTGACGCCTGGGTGTCCGGGTTTTCCGCGATGGCCCATGAAAAAAGCCACCCGTGGGTGGCTTCTCCAACAGCGGCTGAAGCAGCTTAGACGCGCTTGCGGTATTCGCCGGTGCGGGTGTCGATTTCGATGCGGTCGCCTTGCGAGACGAACAGCGGCACCGGGATCTCGAAGCCGGTGGAGATCTTGGCGGGCTTCAAGACCTTGCCGGAGGTGTCGCCCTTGACCGCTGGTTCGGTCCAGGTGATTTCGCGTTCGATGCTGGTGGGCAGTTCGACCGAGATGGCCTTGCCTTCGTAGAACACCACTTCAACAGCCATGCCGTCTTCGAGGTAGTTCAAGGCGTCGCCCATGTTTTCGGCTTCAACTTCGTACTGGTTGTATTCGCTGTCCATGCAGACATACATGGGGTCGGCGAAGTACGAGTAGGTGCAATCCTTCTTGTCCAGAATGATCTGGTCCATCTTGTCGTCGGCCTTGAACACGACTTCGGTACCGAAGTTGGCGATCAGGCTCTTGAGCTTCATGCGCACGGTGGCCGAGTTGCGGCCGCCGCGGCTGTATTCGGTCTTCAGCACGACCATCGGGTCCTTGCCGTGCATGATCACGTTGCCGGCGCGGATTTCTTGAGCAATTTTCATAAAAATGTAGGGCCCTGCGGGCCTGTTGGGCTTGAATCGGGGTTTCCTGGCGCGCCGCTGTCATTCTTTGCTGTTTCCAGTGGATCCAGCAAAGACCAGGCGGCACTGGCCGGGGAACTGCGCACCAGCAGGCTTTGAGCTGAAACGCCCGTGCTGCGCAAAACCTCGGATTTTATCGTTTTTCTGTGCAAAAACGAAGAAGCTGCGTGACCAGATCGCTTTGGACCAGCAGTTTGGCGCGTGCCGCCTGCACGCAGGCTTGCCATTCGGGCAGTTCGATCCGGGGCAGCGCTGCGTTGCTCAGACCATTCCACACCTGGTGGAACTGCCGCAGCGTGGGGGGTGAATCCAGCCAGTCGAGGAAGGCGTCCAGCTTGTCACGGTGGGCTTCATCGTCTTGGGGGTAGATGTGCCAGACCAGCGCCTGGCCGGCCCACAAGGCGCGCACCAGAGAGTCTTCGCCGCGCACAAAATTCAGGTCGCAGGCCCGCAAGCAGAGGTCGAATTCGGGTTGGGGCACAGCTTCGGGCCAAGCCAGGCGCAGCCGATCGGTCTCTTTTGCGAGGGCGGGGGCCTGGGCTTGCAGGCCTCGCACGGCTGCTGCAGGGCGTCCCGGCATGACCAGCAGGTGCACAGGCTGTCCGCCTTGGCCTTCAGTCCTCCAGCGCTCCAGCAGCGCGGGCAGGGCTGGGGGCTCGTAGCAGAACAGCGAGGCCAGGCAATCCTGGGCTTGAGCGCCCAGGCGTTGGCGTTGGGCCCGCCGCCATTCGGGCGTGGCTTCGTCGGCCACGCCGGGCCCTTGCATCAACCCCCCGGTGGCGGGGGTGAAGCCGGGGTAGAAGAACCATTTGGTCCAGCCCGCAGCGGGGCCATTCATCACCGGAGAGGGCAGGGCATGACAGCGTTCCACCCAGGCCTCGGCCGACAGGTATTCGAGGTTGATCCACACCGGAGGCCGCTCAGGTCGCTGGTCCCGGTGTCGGGCCAGCAGGCCCGCATCGATCTCGCAGCCAAAGGCCTCCACCAGCACATCGGCTGGTTTGAGTGCGGCGAGGCTGCTGGAGGGCAGGGGCTTGACCCAGGGCAGCACGGTGACCCCGGCCTGGCCCTGCGGCGCCATCCAGGTCAGGGCGCTGCCATCGTCGACCCACAATCGCACCTGCTCGCCACGGCGCGCCAGTTCGGCCGACAGGCGCCAGCAGACGCCCAGGTCGCCATGGTTGTCAATGACGGTGCAGAAGATGTCCCAAAGCATGCGTTGAGGACGCAAGGCAGGCTTGCGCGCAAGGTGAAGGTGGGGCGCATTGTCGCCGCTGGCCGCCCGGGTGGAGCCACAATACGCCCCCATGTCTGATGTGCATTCCGAACAACTGCTGTCCGAAGTGGCTGCCTTGCCCGCCTTGCCGGGTGTCTATCGGTATTTTGATGCCGACGGGGGCTTGCTCTATGTGGGCAAGGCGCTCAACCTGAAGCGCCGGGTTTCAAGCTATTTTCAGAAAGACCACGGGGGCACCCGCATCGGTCACATGGTGAGCAAGATCGTCCGCATGGAGACCACGGTGGTGCGCTCCGAAGCTGAGGCCTTGCTGCTGGAAAACAACCTCATCAAGACACAGAACCCGAAGTACAACATCCTGTTCCGGGACGACAAGAGTTACCCCTACCTCAAGCTGGCCAACCATGCCTACCCGCGCATGGCCTATTACCGGGGCGCGGTTGAAAAGAAGCATCGCTACTTTGGCCCCTACCCCAGCGCCTGGGCGGTGAAAGAGACCATTCAGTTGCTGCAGAAGGTGTTTCGACTACGCACCTGCGAAGACACCGTGTTCAACAACCGCAGCCGCCCCTGCCTGCTCTACCAGATCAAGCGTTGTTCGGGCCCTTGCGTCGACCTGGTGTCGGCTGAGGATTACGCCCGCGACGTGGCCGATGCCGAGCGTTTTCTGCGGGGTGAGGCCCAGGCGGTGATGGGGGAGATGGAGTCGCGCATGATGGCCCACGCCGAGCGGCTGGAGTTCGAGCAGGCGGCTGAGATCCGCAATCAGATGAGTGCCTTGTCGCGGGTTTTGCACCAGCAGGCGGTGGACACGGGTTCGGATCAGGACGCTGACATCCTGGCGGTTCGGGTGCAGGGTGGGCGGGCCTGCGTCAATCTGGCCATGGTGCGCGGGGGGCGGCATCTGGGCGATCGGCCGTATTTCCCGGTGCATGTCGAGGATGCTGTCAACCTCGGTCTACTGGACGACACGGACGCACCAGCCGATGCCGATGCCGGGGCCGAGCCAGCGCTGCCGGTGGAGGTCCGTGTGCTGGAGGCGTTCATTGCCCAACATTACCCCGGGGTGCCGGTGCCGCCGTTGCTGGTGACCAGTGTGGCGGTCAACAAGCGCCTGTTGGCCACCTTGTCGGAGCAGACCGGCGTGCGGATCGCCGCTGTGCACAACCCGCGCGAGCAGCGGCGCATCTGGCTGGAGATGGCCCAGACCAATGCCGACCTGCAACTGGCCCGCCTGCTGTCGGAGGAGGGGTCGCAGCAGGCGCGAACCCGTGCGCTGGTGGACGCCTTGGATCTGGAGCCTGAAGACCTGGATGCTTTCCGCGTTGAGTGCTTCGACATCTCGCACACGGCGGGTGAGGCGACCCAGGCCTCCTGTGTGGTGTTCCAACACCACAAGATGCAGAACAGCGAGTACCGGCGCTTCAACATCGAGGGCATCACGGGTGGCGACGACTATGCTGCCATGCGCCAGGTCTTGACGCGCCGCTATGCCAAGGTGGCCGAGGCCTTGCGCGAGGCCGGCGGTGCCGCGCCCGCGCCTGGCCAGGCCCGCCTGCCGGATCTGGTGCTGGTGGATGGTGGCAAGGGCCAGGTGTCGATGGCGCGCGAGGTTTTTGAGGCCTTGGGTTTGAGCCTGTCGGTCATCGTGGGGGTGGAGAAGGGTGAAGGGCGCAAGGTGGGCCTGGAGGAGTTGGTGTTTGCCGACGGCCGAGACAAGGTTTACCTGGGGCGTGATTCGGCGGCCCTGATGCTGGTGGCACAGATCCGGGACGAGGCACACCGCTTTGCCATCACCGGCATGCGGGCCCAGCGGGCCAAGGTGCGGGTGGGGGCCAGCCGGCTGGAGGACATCGCCGGGGTCGGCCCCAAGAAGCGCGCACGCTTGTTGCAGCGCTTTGGCGGGGTGCGTGGCGTAGCCGCCGCCAGCGTGGAGGATCTGTGCACGGTCGAGGGCATCTCGCGCGACCTGGCCGAAGAGATCTACCGGGCTTTGCGCTGATCCCGGTGTCCAAGGCACCGAAATCGGGCGCGACGGTCCGTTGCAGGTGCCTGAAGTGGGGCGCAAGCCACGCTTGATCCCCTCAAGGTGTATTCAAGCCGCATTCAAGCCCCAAGCCGGGGCGCAAGCCGTGACACAATCGTGCCCATGTTCTTCACCATTCCCACCATCATGACCTGGACGCGCATCGTCGCGATCCCTTTGATCGTGGGGGTGTTCTATGCGCCCCTGGACCCGGCGACGCGCAACCTGATCGCCACGGTGATGTTCGTGGTGTTTGCGGCCACCGACTGGCTGGACGGGTTTCTGGCCCGCAAGCTCAATCAGACCTCTTCGTTTGGCGCGTTTCTGGATCCGGTGGCCGACAAATTTCTGGTGTGTGCCTCGTTGCTGGTGCTGGTGCATCTGGGGCGGGCCGACGTCTTTGTGGCCTTGATCATCATCGGGCGTGAGATCGCCATTTCGGCCCTGCGTGAGTGGATGGCCCAGATCGGGGCCTCCAAGAGCGTGGCGGTGCACATGATCGGCAAGCTCAAGACCACCGTGCAGATGGTGGCCATCCCATTTCTTCTGTTTGATGGGCCCCTGCTGGGGGTGGACACCGGTGTCTGCGGCACCTGGCTCATCTGGGCAGCCGCGGTGCTGACCGTGTGGTCGATGGTGTACTACCTGCAAAAAGCCCTTCCCGAGATCCGGGCCCGCGTCAAATGAGCGCAGGAGGGCAGGCGAATGGTCGCTGGCTGGCGGCCATGCCGGCGGTGTTCGTGCTGATCTGGAGCACGGGCTTCATCGTGGCCCGTTATGGCATGCCCCATGCCCCTCCACTCTCCTTCCTGTGTGTGCGCTACGCCTTGTCGGTGCTGTGTTTCGGTGTCTGGGTGTTGGTGGCGGGTGTGCCGCTGCCGCGCAGCCGGGCCCAATGGGGGCACTTGGCGGTCACCGGGGTGCTGATGCATGCAGGCTACCTGGGCGGTGTGTGGGCGGCCGTGAAGGCCGGCATGGGCTCCGGGCTGTCTTCTTTGATCGTGGGCTTGCAGCCGGTGCTGACGGCGGCGTGGATGTCCTGGCATGGCAGCCGGGTCAGCCGCTGGCAATGGCTGGGGCTGTTGCTCGGCTTCGGTGGCCTGGTGCTGGTGGTCAGTGCCAAGATGGGGCAGGGCGGTGAGGCCTCCTGGCAGGCCTTGTCCCTGGCCGTGATGGCCTTGTTCAGCATCACGATCGGAACGCTCTACCAGAAGCGCCATGTGACCCCTTGCGACGTGCGCAGTGCCAGTGCCGTGCAGTTGGGGGCCGCCTTGCTGGTCAGCCTGCCACTGGCCTGGCTGGAGCCCGAATCGATCGACTGGACGCCTGAATTGATCGGTGCCGTGGCCTGGTCGGTGCTGGCCTTGTCTTTGGGGGCGAGCTCTTTGCTGTACCTGCTGATCCAGCGTGGTGCGGCCACCCGCGTCACCAGTCTGTTGTACCTCGTGCCCCCGTGCACCGCGGCGCTGGCCTGGTTGCTGTTTGGCGAGCCGATCACCAGTCTGACGCTGGCTGGCACGGCTTTGACTGCGGTCGGCGTCAGCCTGGTAGTCCGCTCGCGGGCTTGAGCGCCGGGTTGATCTTCCAGGGTTCGCCATGGAAGCGGTTGTGCAGAAAGTCGATCAGCAGGCGCACGCGTTTGGGGGTTCTCGCCTGCCAGGGCGCCAGCCAATGGATGTCTGCGTCAGCCATGGCGTGATCCGGCAGCACCCTCACCAGATCGCCGTTTTGCAGGGCGCCGGCGATGTCCCAAAGACTGCGCAGCATGATGCCCCGGCCCGCCAGGCACCAGTCGCGTACCAACTCGCCTGAATTGCTGCTCAGCGCGCCTTTCACGGTGACGCGGTGCAGGGCCTTGCGGCGGCCCTGGCTGGACTGCAGTGTCCAGTGATCGAAGCGCTGCGCCGTGTCGCTGCCGTTTTCACGCACCACCAGACATTGATGCTGTGCCAGGTCGTCGGCGCAAGCGGGTTCGCCGTGGGCTTTCAGGTAGGCGGGTGAGGCCACCAGCACCCGCTGGTTGCGGGCCAGGCGCTTCGACGTCCACTCACCGGCCCGTGGCCCGGGCACATTCCAGAGCCAGATCGCGCCGTCGTAACCCTCCACCGTCAGGTCGGGCAATTGTTCGACCAGGTGCAACTGGACCTGCAGGCGAGGGTAGCGCAGTTGAAACTCGGCCACGGCCGGGCCGACCCAAAGCCGCCCGAACCCGAAGGTGGCGGCCAGACGAATCAGGCCGGTGGGCTCTGACTGGCGCTCGCGCAGTTCGGCTTCGGCCTGCTGAAAGCCGCGCAGCAGCACCTGGGCGTGCTCGCACAGGGCGTCTCCGTCGGCCGTGGGGCTGACCTTTCGGGTGGTGCGTTGGAACAATTGAACCCTGAGTTGGCCTTCCAGGGCCGCCAGGCGTTTGGTGATCACCGGGGGAGTCACATGCAGGGCCCGAGCGGCGGATGACAGGCTGCCGTGCTGGCGGATGGCCAGCACCAGCTCCAGATCGGATCGATCCATTGTTTCCTCTGTGGAAATGATTGCTTGCCGGATTATTGCCTTTTGCCGCGATAGAGTTGAGGCCAATCAAGAAGGCAACCCAACCCATGTTTGACAATTTCTCTACCGACACGGCGCTGCGCGAGGGGCTTGCATTGCGCACCTGGCGTGGCGGCCAGGGGCCGGGATTGCTGCTTTTGCACGGGCACCCGCAAACCCATGTGATGTGGCATCGGGTGGCGGATGCCCTGGCCACCCGCTTCACCGTCGTGCTGATGGATCTGCGTGGCTATGGGGATTCAGGGCGCCCAGGCGCCTCGGCGGGGCATGTGGCGCACAGCAAACGGGAAATGGCGCTGGACGCCCTGGCCGTGATGCAGCACCACGGCTTTGACCGCTTTCAGGTGTTGGCGCACGACCGGGGTGCCCGGGTAGCGCATCGGCTGGCGCTGGACCGCAGTGTGGCGGTGGAGCGCATGATGTTGCTCGACATCGCGCCCACCCTGGCCATGTATGAGGGCACCACAGAAGCCTTTGCTCGCGCCTATTGGCACTGGTTTTTCCTGATTCAGCCCAGCCCTTTGCCCGAGACACTGATTGCCAGCGACCCGGCGGGCTATGTGCGGGGGGTGATGGGCAAGCGGCATGCGGGTCTCGCGGCATTCGATCCGATCGCTTTGGCCGAGTACGAGCGTTGTGCGGGCTTGCCCGGCACCGCGGAGTCGATCTGTGAGGACTACCGCGCCAGCGCCACCGTCGACCTGGCGCACGACCGATTGGATGCAGCGCAAGGGCGTGGCCTGGACATGCCCTTGCGCGTGTTGTGGGGTGAGCATGGCGCCGTGGCGGCCAGCTTCGCGGTACTGGATCTGTGGCGCGATCGCGCTTCGCAGCTCAGTGGGCGGGCCTTGCCTTGTGGTCACTACATTGCCGAAGAGGCGCCCGACCTGCTGCTGCAGGAAGCATTTGATTTTTTCAGGAGTTGAACCATGAGCAAGAAACGCATTGCAGTCATCGCCGGCGATGGCATCGGCAAAGAGGTCATGCCGGAGGGTGTGCGCGTGATGGACGCGGCGGCCCGCAAGTTCGGCATCGATCTGCATTTTGATCACTTCGATTTTTCGAGCTGGGATTACTGCGAACGGCACGGCAAGATGTTGCCCGACGACTGGAAGGATCAGATCGGTGGGCACGACGCGCTCTACTTTGGTGCCGTGGGCTGGCCCGACAAGATTGCGGACCATGTGTCGCTGTGGGGCTCGCTGCTGCTGTTCCGGCGCGAGTTCGATCAGTACGTGAACCTGCGTCCGGCTCGCTTGATGCCCGGCATCATCGCGCCGGTGGTGCGCCGCGATGGGTCGCCACGCCAACCGGGCGAGATCGACATGTACATCGTGCGTGAGAACACCGAGGGTGAGTACTCCAGCATTGGCGGGCGCATGTACCCGGGGACTGAGCGCGAGATCGTGATGCAGGAGACCGTGATGTCGCGCATCGGTGTAGATCGCGTGCTGAAGTTCGCCTTCGAACTGGCGCAGTCGCGTCCCAAAAAGCACCTCACCAGCGCCACCAAATCCAACGGCATTGCCATCACCATGCCCTACTGGGACGAGCGGGTTGCCGAGATGGCCAAGGCCTATCCTGGTGTCAACGTGGACAAGTTCCACATCGACATCCTCACGGCCCACTTTGTGCAGCGCCCCGACTTCTTTGATGTGGTGGTGGCCAGCAATCTGTTTGGCGACATCCTCAGCGACCTGGGGCCGGCCTGCACGGGCACCATCGGCATTGCACCCAGTGCCAACCTCAATCCGGACCGGCGTTTTCCGTCCTTGTTCGAACCTGTGCATGGTTCGGCGCCGGACATTGCAGGCCAGAACATCGCCAACCCGATCGGCCAGATTTGGTGTGGAGCCATGATGCTGGAGTTTCTGGGCCACAAGGACGCACATGACGCGGTGCTCGCGGCCATCGAGAAAGTGCTGGATCCGAAAAGTGGTGCACCGCGCACCCGCGACATCGGTGGCACGGCCAGCACCACGGATGTGGGGCGGGCAATCGCCGAGGTGCTCTGAGGCAAGAGAGCTCTCCAAGGGGCTGGCGCAGGACCTATTTCACGCTGCCAGCCCGAGCCCGCGCAGAGGTGTCGCAAAAACACCGCTGCGAGCGCCAAACACCCCCCGAAAAGAGTCTAGAATCCGCGTCCTTGCTGTTGCGAAACAGCTTGTTGTATTGACACCTTGAAGGTCCATCGCTTTAATCCTTTCAGCAGTTGAAGCTGCGAATGAGCCTCCCGCCCAGCGGACACAACCATCTCAGGATGGCCCAGCTGAGGGGAGGCAAGATTTTTGATGAGACAACCTGATCAACACCATTTCTGTACGAGGGGCTCCTTGTGAATAAGACTGAACTGATTGAGCACATTGCCAACAACGCCGACATTTCCAAGGCTGCCGCTGCGCGCGCCCTGGAGTCGACGATCGAGGCTGTGAAGAAGACCCTGAAAAAGGGCGGTACCGTTTCTCTCGTGGGCTTTGGTACCTTCGCCGTTGGTAAGCGCGCCGCTCGTACCGGTCGCAACCCGCGCACTGGCGATACAATCAAGATCAAGGCTGCTAAAGTTCCTAAGTTTCGTCCAGGCAAGGCATTGAAAGATGCCTTGAACTGAGATCCAGTTCAGGTGGGGTGCTTAGCTCAGCTGGTAGAGCAGCGCCCTTACAAGGCGCGGGTCGGCGGTTCGATCCCGTCAGCACCCACCACCACCGATGCGAAGGCGAACACATTGTTCGCCTTTTCTTTTTTGCCCTTGAAAGATTGCCATGTTTGAGTCCATCCGCAAGCACTCGAAGATCGTCATGATCGTGCTGTTCTTGCTGATCATTCCATCCTTCGTTCTGTTCGGCATTGATGGCTACAACCGGGCCATGGAAAAGGGCACGACAGTTGCCAAGGTGGATGGTCAAGCCATCACGCAGGGCGAGTGGGATGCCGCGCACAAGAACGAAGTCGAGCGTCTGCGGGTGCAGATGCCCAATGTGGACATCAAGCGCTTCGAATCTCCCGAAGCCCGTTACGTGACCTTGGAACGGCTGGTTCGCGAGAAAGTGCTGGCCTCTGCAGCCAGTGGTCAGCATCTGGCCATCAGCGATCAGAAGTTGGCACGTTCACTTCAGGACAACCCCACCATCGCCTCGTTGCGGCGCGAAGATGGCACGCTTGACGTCGAGCGCTACCGCCAGTTGCTGGGCTCGCAAGGCATGACCCCCGAGATGTATGAGGCCAGTGTGCGCGCCGATCTGGCGAGCCGTCAGGTGCTGGGTGGCATCAGCGCCAGTGTGGTGGCTCCGGCCGGGCAGGCCGACGTGGCATTGAATGCCTTTTTCGAGCACCGTGAGATTCAGGTGGCCACTTTCCGCCCTGCGGATTTTGTGGCACGGGTGACGCCCAGCGATGCGGACATCGAGGCCTACTACAAGGCGCACACTGCACGGTTCCAGATGCCTGAGCGTGCTACTGTGGAGTATGCCGTGCTTGATCTTGACAGCGTCAAGGCCGGCATCGCCCTCAATGAGGCCGACCTCAAGACTTACTATGAGCAGAACGCGGCGCGCCTGGCCTCCAAAGAGGAACGCCGTGCCAGCCACATTCTGATCACCTCGCCCAAGGATGCGCCAGCTGCAGAGCGCGACAAGGCCAAGGCCAAGGCTGAAGCGCTGCTGGCAGAGGTTCGCAAGGCCCCGGCCACTTTTGCCGATGTGGCTCGCAAGAATTCGCAGGATCCTGGTTCGGCCGCCAAGGGGGGGGATCTCGACTTCTTCGCCCGCGGCGCCATGGTCAAGCCTTTCGAGGACGCCGTGTTTGCCATGGCCAAGGGTGACATCAGCGACGTGGTCCAATCTGATTTCGGCTTCCACATCATCAAACTGACCGACATCAAGGTGCCTCAGCAGAAGAGTTTCGAGGCCATGCGCCCCGAGATGGAGGCTGAGCTCAAGCAGCAGCAAGCGCAGCGCAAGTTTGCCGAGGTGGCTGAGACGTTCACCAACACGGTCTATGAACAATCCGACAGCCTCAAGCCTGTGGCCGAACGCCTGAAGTTGACTTTGCGCACGGCCAAGGACGTGACCCGCGTGCCCGGCCCTGGCCTGCCGCCTGTTCTCGGCAACCCTAAGGTACTCGCTGCCTTGTTTGGTGCCGATTCCGTGAGCAAGAAGCGCAACACCGAGGCCATCGAAGTGGGCCCCAGCCAGATGGTGTCGGCCCGCATCGTGGACTATGTGCCAGCCCGGACCCAGGCCCTGGACGAAGTCAAGGCCAAGGTGCGCGAGTTGGTGGTTGCAGAGCGCGCCCAGGCCCTGGCCCGCAAAGAGGGCGAAGACAAGCTGGCGGCTTGGAAGACCAACCCTGCCAGCGCGACGAACCTGGGTGCTGCGGTCACGGTGTCGCGTGATGAGCTCGCCAAGCAGGCCCCGGCCGTGGTCGATGCAGCCCTGCGCCAACGTGGGTCGGCGTTGCCAGCCTGGGTGGGTGTGGACCTCGGGGCACAAGGTTATGCGGTGGTTCGCGTGGCCAAGGTGGTCCCGCGAGTGGGCGTCGAGGAGGCGCGCAAGGCCCAGGAGCGTGCTCAGTATGCTCAGTGGTGGGCATCTGCAGAGGCCCGTGCCTACTACGAGTTCTTGGCTGACAAGTACAAGGTTCAGCTCAAGACCGCCAAGCCCGCACCGCAAGCTTCTGAAGAAAATTCAAATTCGGGCGGTTAAGCAGAAAATTCGGGTTATAATTTTTGTCTGCGGTGGCTGTAGCTCAGTTGGTAGAGTCCCAGATTGTGATTCTGGTTGTCGTGGGTTCGAGTCCCATCAGCCACCCCAAGCAGATCCTGAAAACCCCGTCATGTTGAACATGGCGGGGTTTTTTATTGGCGGTCTGTACATCGCCTCGCCCCCCTTTGCCTTGGGGGCAGCCTCTTGCGGTATGACCGAGGGTTTTCCACGAAGCGATCAACCGTGGCGTGGCTCTGCGCAATTTGATTCAATCCCCTTGAGTCTCCGAGACTGAACGCTGAACGCCCGGCAGCACCAGCACCAGCGAAGACAGCGTCTTTGGTGTGGTTGTCGCAATATGATGCGTAAATTACATTACGTATAGATATGCGCTCTTCTTCACCTTCTTCCCAATCCGGCACCGATTTGCCGATCTCGGACAGTTGGCCCGATTTTGGCGAGGCGACGATGCCGCAGCCTCTGCGGGCGTTGTCCGAAGGGCTGGAGGGCGAAGAAACGCAACCCGATTTTCTGGAGTTTGATGTCCCGGACACCACGGCCCCGATGCCGATGGAGTCCATGTTTCCGACGCCGGACACGGGCCATCTGGCCTTGCTGAGAGACTGGCCGCATGCTGTCCTGGCACTCGAAATGGGGCGTGAGCCTCGCTTGCTGTTCTGGAATCAGCAGGCCGAGAACATGCTGGGATACGAGTCTCTGGACCTGGTGGGCAATCCGCTGGGTTTGACACTCTTGTGCCCTGATCAGGATTATCGAACCCGTAAATTGTCCGAGTTGCAGCAGTTGGGCGCGGCCGGTGTTGATCTGGAGTGGACGCTGACCTGCCGGGACGGGCAGAAACTGCGTTTGGCGTGGTCTCTTTTGCCCATGTTGCAGACGCAGGGTGTGTCCAGGGTGTTCTGGTTGGTGGGGGTTGATGTCAGCCGGCGAGCGTTGACCGAACAGGCTTTGCGCGGGCGGGACCGATTGTTGCGCTCGCTTTTCCGGCACCTGCCTGACATGGTTTATCTGAAGGATGGCAGGGGCACTTGGCTGATGGCCAACCCCGCCGCTCTGGCGGTGGTGGGATTGACGGAGGCCCAGGCCATTGGGCACAACAACCTTGAGCTGGCGGACCGGGGCTCGCCGATGGCAGCCGCATTGCGTTTGAGTGCGCTCAATGAGGAAGCCACTTGGCAGACGGGCCGTGCTTCCCATCTGCAAGAGGTGGGAGATGACGCTCAGGGCATGGCGCGATCGTTCGATGTCGTACGGGTGCCTAGTTTTGCCCGGGATGGCAGTCGTTTGCACATGTTGGTGATTCGCCGCGACGTCACGGAGCAGCGAACCGCTGCCACCAAGCTGGAGCTGGCGGGGCGTGTGTTGGACCAGGGCAGTGACGGCATCGTGATCTGTGATGCCGATCGCCAGGTCATGATGGTCAACCAGGCGTATTCGGACATCTCCGGATTTGCGGCCGACGAGACGGTAGGCCGCACGTACAAGTTGCTGGCCGATGGGCAGCATGATGAAACATTTCAAGCCTCCATCTGGACTGCCGTGCACGAACATGGCCGGTGGAGCGGTGAGGTCTGGGGTCGGCGCAAGACGGGCGAGGTCTATCCGCAGTGGTTGATCCTGTCGGCGTTGCGCCACCGGGCCAGTGGCGAGCTGACCCACTATGTCGCAGCCATCTCTGATCTGAGCTCCCGCAAGGCGGCCGAGGAGAAAATTGC
Organism: Curvibacter sp. GW821-FHT01G03; assembly: GCF_059422285.1. NCBI lineage: Bacteria > Pseudomonadati > Pseudomonadota > Betaproteobacteria > Burkholderiales > Comamonadaceae > Curvibacter > Curvibacter sp. GW821-FHT01G03. The sequence continues at coordinate 107,250 of NZ_JBWKWP010000007.1, read as the reverse complement.
TTTTCTGTCCACCCGTGATGTGGTCACAGGCCTGCCCAACCGCACCCAGGTGGCCATGCGGGCCGAGGTGGCGCTGGATCGCGCCCGCATCGAAGGCGATGGTGTGGCCTTGCTGGTGGTGGACATCGACAATTTCAAAACCCTCAACGATTCACTGGGGCATGCGGCGGGCGATTTTCTGTTGCGTGAAATTGGCCAGCGGCTCCAGCATTTCGGCGGTGGGCAATCGGTGGTGGGGCGTTTGAGTGGTGACGAGTTTCTGTTGATGCAGGCCGGCATCAAGACCACCACGGACGCGGCCCACCTGGCCAGCGCCATGATGGAGGCCGTTGCGCAGCCGGTGACATTCGATGGCCTGCCTGTGAATGTGTCCCTGTCGGTCGGGGTGGCGATGTTCCCCTCCGATGGGGATCGTTTTGACACCTTGTTTGGCCGGGCTGATGCGGCCATGTATGCGGCCAAGCGAGGCGGGCGGGCCGCCTATCAATTCGCCACGGCCAGCATGAATGATGCGGCGCTGGAGCGCCTGCAACTCGAGGCCGCCCTGCGTGCGGCCATTGAACAAGAGGCCTTGCGGCTGGAGTATCAGCCCCTGATCGAGTTGTCTTCTGGGCGCATGGTCGGGGTCGAAGCGCTGTGCCGCTGGGACGACCCGGAGCGTGGCTCGATTCCACCGGGTGTGTTCATCCCCCTTGCCGAAGACTCGGGCCTGATTCAGTCATTGGGACGCTGGGTGCTGCGCGAGAGCACACAGCAGTTGAAAGTCTGGCATGACGCTGGTCACACCGAACTGTTGATGGCCGTGAACCTGTCGGCCCGGCAGTTTCAGCATGGGGCGGTGCTGACCCAGGTTGAGGAGTCCTTGGTGGCCTCGGGCATCAACCCGGCGCGCCTGGAGCTGGAGCTGACCGAGAGTGTGCTGCTGCACGATGGTGAAGCGGTGATGAACACCCTGCGGCAACTCAAGGCGCTGGGCGTGAAGCTGTCAATCGACGACTTTGGGACCGGGTATTCCAGCTTTGCCTACCTGCGGCGCTTCAAGTTCGACAAGATCAAGATTGATCAATCGTTTGTGCGCGACCTGATCGACGACCCGGAAGATGCCGCCATTGTGCGCGGCATCATTTCGCTGGCCATCAGCCTGGGCTTGGCCGTGCTGGCCGAAGGTGTTGAAACCGATGCCATCGCGCAGCGCCTCAAAACACTCAAATGCACCTATGCGCAGGGTTACCACTTCGCCAGGCCCTTGCGACCAGGGGCTTTGGCAGAGCAGTTTCTGGCCGAAGCGGGTTGAGCCGCCTGCCAGCAGGGGCCGCTCACCGCAGGCCGAAAAGGCCCCCTTTGTCGGGGGCTGCTGCCATCAGGGGTTGGTCATCACCAGCTTGCCCATCACGCCGCGTGACCCCATGTGGGCATAAGCCGCCTTCAGGTCAGACATCGGCATGGTGCGATCGATCACGGGCTTGATCTTGCCCTGGGCATACCACTGAGCCAGTTCAGCCATCATGGCGGCATTGGCTTGTGGTTCCCGGCGGGCAAAGTCGCCCCAGAACACCCCCACCAAAGAGGCGCCCTTGAGCAGGGGCAGGTTCAGCGGCAGGTTGGGGATCGGGCCTGAGGCGAAACCCACGACCAGGTAGCGACCGCGCCAGGCAATGGAGCGGAACGCGGGTTCGGCAAAGTCGCCGCCCACGGGATCGTAGATCACGTCCGGGCCTTTGCCACCTGTCAGGGCTTTGATCTTCTCGCGGAAGGCATTGGGCACGCTGTCGACGCTGTAGTTGATGGTCTCATCGGCGCCGATCTGTTTGCACAGGGCGCATTTCTCATCGGTCGAGGCCGCTGCAATCACCTTGGCGCCTGCGGCCTTGGCAATCTGGATGGCGGCGGTACCCACGCCACCCGCCGCGCCCAGCACCAACACGGTTTCACCCGCCTTGAGTTGGGCCCGGTCCACCAGGGCATGCCATGAGGTGGCATAGATCATGATGAAGGCAGCGGCGTCAACGTGAGGGAACCCCGCCGGCAATGGCATGCAGAGGGCGGCTGGTGCCAAGGTGTGGGTGCCAAACCCGCCGGTACCCGAGAGGCAGGCGACGCTGTCGCCCACCTTCAGGTGCTTGACCCCTTCGCCCACGGCGGCCACCACGCCGGCATATTCCGAGCCTGGAACAAAGGGCAGCGGGGGCTTCATCTGGTATTTGTTCTGCACAATCAGCAGATCCGGGAAGTTCAGGCTGGCCGCCTTGATCTCGATCAGCACCTCGCCCGGCTTGGGGCTAGGGGTGGGCAGTTCCTTCCAGCTGAGGGCGTCCACGCCCACGGGGTTCTCGCAAAGCCAAGCATGCATTCGAATGTCTCCTGAATTTCAACCCAAAATCATAGGTGGGCTGTCTGGCGCGGGTGTGTCGCTGTAGCGACGGCTTTCAAGCCGGGTGCGCCTGCTCACGAGGGGCACCCTACAATCCGCTGTCCATCCATCAGACCATGAAAATCCTCCTTTCCAACGACGACGGCTACCAGGCGCCCGGCATCGTGGCCTTGTACGAAGCCCTGAAATCCATTGCCGATGTTGAGGTGGTGGCGCCGGAGCAGAACAACAGTGCCAAGTCCAATGCGCTCACGCTGCATTCGCCGCTGTATGTACACCGTGCTGCCAATGGCTTTCGCTTTGTCAACGGCACGCCAGCCGACTGCGTGCACATTGCGCTCACGGGGCTGTTGGGCTATCGGCCCGATCTGGTGGTGTCGGGCATCAACAATGGTGCCAACATGGGGGACGACACGATTTATTCAGGTACCGTGGGTGCGGCCATGGAAGGCTACTTATTCGGTATCCCGGCCATCGCGTTTTCCCAGGTGGAAAAGGGCTGGGCCGAGTTGGATGCTGCAGCCCGCAAGGCTCGCGAGATGGTCGAACAGATCCAGTCCCAATCCATGATCGGCGCACAGCCCTGGTTGTTGAACGTGAACATGCCCAATCTGCCCTACGACCAGTTCAAGCCGGTGCGTGTGTGTCGCCTTGGGCGCCGTCATGCGGCCGAGCGTGTGATCACCCAGGAAAGCCCCCGTGGGGAGACCATGTACTGGATTGGTGGAGCGGGCCCGGCCAAGGACGATTCCGAGGGCACCGATTTCCACGCCACCGCTCAGGGCCATGTCGCCATGACACCGCTGAAGGTGGACCTGACCGATCACGACTTGCTGGGGTATTGGTCCCAGACGGCGGCCAAGCTGCATCAGCCCCAGGGAGCGCGTTCGTGAACCGCCGCCCTGGCTTTCCGGCGCGCCTGGATCAGGCGGTGGCGGCGCCCCGCCCCTCAGGGGCGCCAGCGCCCGTGCCGACCCGTGGGGTTCGCGCTCCGGAGCGAGGCAGCCCGTGGTCTGCACCTGCCGGGTTGGGCATGGATTCCCAGGCGGTGCGCCAGCGCATGGTGCAGAAACTGGCGGCACAAGGGATCCAGTCGGCCAGTGTGTTGGCCGCCATGGGCCAGGTCGAGCGCCACGCATTTGTCGACAGTGGCCTGGTCAATCAGTCCTACGAGGACACCAGCCTGCCGATCGGCCTGGGCCAGACCATCTCAAAACCGAGCGTGGTGGCCCGCATGCTGGATCTGCTGCTGCAGGCCCCCATCGTGGCCCAGGGCGGTCTGGGGCGGGTGCTGGAGGTGGGGACAGGCTGTGGCTACCAGGCCGCGGTGTTGAGTCTGCTGGCGCGTGAGGTGTATTCCATCGAGCGCTTGCGCGGCCTGCACGAAAAAGCCCGTGACAACTTGCGGCCCATGCGCCTGAGCAACCTGCATTTGCTGCTGGGCGATGGCATGGAGGGCTTTGCCAAAGGGGCCCCTTACGCGGGCATCGTGGCCGCGGCAGGGGGCGATGCTGTGCCCCAGGCGTGGTGTGATCAACTGGCTGTTGGCGGGCGCCTGGTGGCCCCCACGGTGATGGCCGCCGGCAAGCAGGCTCTGGTGGTCATTGACAAGACAGCCCAGGGGCTGCAGCAGACCGTTCTTGAGGCGGTGCACTTTGTCCCTCTAAAATCAGGCATTGCTTGAAGGAAAGACATACTTATGCGGGGTTTGCAAGGGCGGAGTGTTTGGTGGACTGTGGCGGTGCTGGGCCTGTTGCTGACAGGATGCGCCTCCAAGACGGGACGCCAGGCGCCTGTCGAAGAGCGTGGCCCGCAATCGGTCAATTCGGCATCGGCTCCGGCGCCGGCTGTGGTGCCCCCCAAGCCTCTTCCAGGTGCCGAGAATGCCGGCAAGCCGGGCTACTACACCGTCAAACCTGGCGATACCTTGATTCGCATCGGGTTGGAGTCCGGGCAGAATTGGCGCGATCTGGTGCGCTGGAATGGCCTGGACAACCCCAATCTGATTGAGGTCGGCCAGGTCTTGCGCGTGATACCGCCCTCGGCGACGGTGGCTGAAAGCGGCGCTGTGACTCGCCCGGTGGGCAACCCGACGGTCACGCCGACCAATGGGGGTGCGTCCGGGGCTGCCAAGGCCGGTACCGCCGCGCCGGCTGCATCGGGTTCGACCGCCGCGACAACCCCAACGGCGCCCGCCGCGCCGGCTGCCCCGGCCGAGGACGATCCCGGCTTCATGTGGCCTACAGGTGGTGCCTTGCTGGCCGGCTTTGATGAAGCCAAGAACAAGGGCCTGGACCTGGCTGGCAAGGCCGGCGACCCGGTGCTGGCTGCTGCGGATGGGCGTGTGGTGTACGCCGGCGCTGGATTGCGGGGCTACGGCAACCTGATCATCCTGAAACACAACAACACCTTCCTCACGGCCTACGCCCACAACCAGCTTTTGCTGGTGAAAGAAGACCAGGCGGTGCGCAAGGGGCAGAAGATCGCTGAGATGGGGAACAGTGACTCTGACAGGGTGAAGCTTCATTTCGAGATCCGGCGGCAGGGCAAGCCGGTGGATCCCTCCCGCTACCTGCCCAACCGCTAGCCCAAAAGGTCGACCCATCATGACCGTGCGCAACGATGAACCTGTTCCTGGTGAGTCTGATGCGCATGAGGAAGCGCCTGCAGACGACGGATTGCTCGCTGCGGATGCGGGGCTGGATGGGGAGGCCGTGGCAGCCTCTTTGGCCCCCTTGCCCGCCGATGTGGAGGGGGGCGATTCGCTCGCGGTCTATCTGAGGGAGGTGCGGCGCAAGCCCTTGTTCACCCCGCAGGAAGAATTGGCGGTCGCCACCCGGGCCAGGGCAGGCGATTTCGAGGCCCGTCAGTCGATGATCGAGCACAACCTGCGCTTGGTAGTGAGCATTGCCAAAGGGTATGCCTCACGTGGCGTTCCCATGTCCGATTTGATCGAAGAGGGCAATCTGGGGCTGATGCATGCCATCGACAAATTCGAGCCTGAGCGGGGTTTCCGTTTTTCGACGTATGCCACTTGGTGGATTCGCCAATCGGTTGAGCGGGCGGTGATGAACCAGGGGCGGGTGGTGCGCCTACCGGTACACGTGGTGCGCGAACTGCAGCAGGTGCTGCGGGCGAGGCGCTCGCTTGAAAATGACCCCAGCTTTGTGGCGCGCCGGCCCGACGGGGTGCGCGCTGAGGATGTGGCGGCATTCCTGGGGCGTGAGGTGCAGGAGGTGACTGAACTCCTGGCCATGGCTGAGGCTCCCAGATCCCTGGATGCTTCACTGGATCGTTCCGGGGACGATCACACCCTGGGCGACACCCTGGTGGATGAGTTGGCGACCGACCCCAGCGGCCTGACCCAGGAACATCAGGTCGAGCGCCTGTTGGACCGCTGGGTGGATGGTTTGTCCAGCCGCGAGAAAGAGGTGCTGACTGGGCGTTTTGGCTTGCATGACCGTGAGCCTGAGACCCTGGAAGTCTTGAGCGAACGCCTGGGGCTGACCCGGGAGCGGGTGCGCCAGATTCAGAACGAGGCTTTGTTCAAACTCAAGCGCCACCTGGCACGGCACGGCATCTCACGCGATGCGTTGTTGTGATCCGTTGATGGGGATGGCGTGACGGGCCGCCCATGAGAGCCTGTTCACGAGAACAGGCTCTGAGACAATCGGGGCATGACAACCGTTTCCGAGCCCCACATCACCGACGACCCGAGCTCCGGGTTGCTGCCTCCCGCTGACACCCCAGCCAGCGCCGACCTGCCACCGGGCTGGCTGGCCATCGAATCACTTGACCTTGAAGCGCAAGGGGTCGCCCGTCGCCCCGATGGCAAGGTTGTGTTTGTCGATGGCGCATTGCCGTTTGAGCTGGTCAGTGCTCAGGTCAACCGCAAAAAGAACAATTGGGAGCAGGCCACCCTGACTGAAATCCACCGAGAGTCTTCCCAGCGCGTACGCCCTGGTTGCAGCCACTTTGGATTGCACGCCGGTGCCTGTGGGGGCTGCAAGATGCAGCACCTGCATGTGGGGGCTCAGGTGGCCGTCAAGCAGCGTGTCCTCGAGGACAACTTATGGCATCTGGGCAAGGTCAAGCCCGAAACCTTGCTGCGGCCGATTGAAGGCCCGGCCTGGGGCTACCGTTACCGTGCGCGCCTGTCGGTGCGCCATGTCATCAAAAAGGGGACGGTGCTGGTGGGTTTCCATGAGCGCAAGAGCCGCTATGTGGCCGACATGAGCGAGTGCCCTGTGTTGCCACCCCACGTGAACGCCATGCTGCTGCCTTTGCGTGCCTTGGTGGCCTGCATGGAAGCCCGAGACACGTGCCCGCAGATCGAACTGGCGTGTGGGGACGATGTCACTGCGCTGGTCCTGCGGCATCTGGAGCCCCTCAGCGAGGGCGATCTGGCACGTTTGCGTGGGTTCGCTGCCGAACATGGGGTTCAATGGTGGTTGCAGCCCAAGGGGCCCGATACGGTGCACCTGCTGGACCCTGAAGGGCCGCAGTTGGCCTATTCGCTGCCTGAGTTTGGCATCGTCATGCCTTTCAAGCCGACCGATTTCACCCAGGTGAATCCTCACATCAACCGGGTGCTGGTCAGCCGGGCCCTGCGCTTGCTGGATGTGCGCAAAGACGAGCGCGTCATCGACTGGTTCTGCGGTCTGGGCAATTTCACCCTGCCGCTGGCCACCCAGGCCCGCGAGGTGCTTGGCATCGAAGGCAGCGAGGCGCTGGTGGCACGTTCGCGCACCAACTATGCCGGCAATCAGGCATCAAGGGTGGAGGCGCCTTTGTGCCCCACCGGTTTTGTGGCCCGGAATTTGTTTGAAATGACCCCCGACATGCTGGTGGCCGATGGCTATGCCGATCGATGGCTGGTGGATCCGCCTCGTGAGGGGGCCTTTGCACTGGCCAAGGCATTGTCTGATCTGCACCAGCAGCATCTGCTACAACCCGGCAGCCTGCCTGAGGGCTGGACGGCCCCGAAGCGCATCGTGTATGTGAGTTGCAACCCGGCGACGCTGGCCCGAGATGCTGGGCTGTTGGTTCATCAGGGGGGCTATCGTTGCACCGCGGCGGGCGCCGTGAACATGTTCCCGCACACGGCCCACGTGGAAAGCATGGCCGTGTTCGAGCGCACCGCAGCCTGGGATTGAGCGCAGGGCCGCCTTGGTCGCGGCCCTCAGTGCTTGTCGCTGCCCTTGCCCTTCTTGGGTTTGGGTTCGTCTGCCTCGGCGGAGGCCTTGCTCTCCGCGCCTTCGGGGGGCGAGGCCGTCGGAATCGGTATGACCGAAGGGGCACCTTCGATCTTGTTGTCCCGCATGTATTGGTCCATTTCTTTCCAGCCATCAAAAATGGCGGATTTGGGGGCCTTGGGGTTCAGTGTGTAACAGTCTTCAATGCCACGCTGGGCGTAACGACAGGCGCCACCTGTGGCTTTGGCATCGGCCTCGCGCTGAACGACCTTCGGATCGGGGCCGAGGCCCGGAATGTCACAACCCGCCAGCATCAGCAAGGCAGGGGCGAGGATCAGCAGACGGCGCGCAAACATGATGAAGCCTGGTCAGAGTGTCTATGAGGATTATCGGCGTCACCTGAGGCGAGTTGAGCCAGGTTCATCGTTGACATGAAAAAAGGCCCCGCAGGGCCTGTTTTTTATCGCGGCACGCTTGCTGCCAACTCAACGTTATTCGCGTTCGCCGCCGAAGATACCCAGCAGTGCCAGCAGGTTCTGGAACACGTTGTACAGGTCCAGGTACAGCGACAGGGTGGCCGAGATGTAATTGGTTTCACCACCATCGATGATCTGCTTGATGTCATACAGCATGTAGGCGCTGAAGATGCCGATGGCGGCCACGGACAGGGCCAACATGCCTGCAGAGGAGCCGACGAACGCATTCACCAAGCTGCCCACCAGCAGGACCAGCACACCCACGAACAGCCACTTGCCCAGGCCCGAGATATCACGCTTGATCACGGTGGCCAGGCTGGCCATCACGAAGAACACACCGGCCGTACCACCGAAGGCGGTCATGACCAGTTCCGGGCCGTTCTTGAAGCCCAGCACCATGGCGATCAGGCGCGACAGCATCAGCCCCATGAAAAAGGTGAAACCCAGCAGCACCGGAACCCCGGTGGCCGAGTGTTTGGTTTTTTCGATGGCGAACATGAAGCCGAAGGCCCCAGCCAGGAAGACCACCAGGCCGATACCACCGGACAGCATGGCCGACAGGTTGGTGACGACGCCGATCCAGGCTCCCAACACGGTGGGGACCATGCTCAGGGCGAGCAGCCAGTAGGTGTTGCGCAGCACGCGATGCCGCTGCTCTTGCGACAAAACATTGCCATAACCCACCGACAGGTCGATGTTTTGGAAAGGTTGGTTCATGAATGAATCTCCTTGGGGAACGGCCAGAACTTGGCTTCTAAGGCATTCTAAGTGGGGACGATGAGGTGATTCTTAAAGACCCGCCTGTCAAAGGTTGGCATGCTGTCCAAATAGTGAAAATTGTTTTTCATCTAGCATCCCCCGGTGCCGGCTGAGGTGCCGCTATCCTTGCTTCTTTTCGACCACCATCAAAGGTTTTTCATGCAAACCAAGTCCGTTCTTGAACTCTCCGATGTCAAAGCCATTGCCGCAGCTGCTGAAGCAGAAGCCCTGAAGAACAAGTGGGCCGTGACCATTGCCATCGTGGATGACGGTGGACATCTGCTCTGGCTGCAACGCCTTGACGGCGCGCCGGCCATCTCGTCGCACATCGCACCGGCCAAGGCGCACACGGCCGCGCTGGGCCGCCGTGAAACCAAGGGTTACGAAGACATCATCAATGGCGGGCGCTACGCCTTCCTAACCGTGCCCAAGGTTGAGGGCCTGCTGGAGGGTGGGGTTCCTATTCTCAAGGACGGCCACTGCATCGGCGCGGTGGGTGTGAGCGGCGTGAAGTCTTCGGAAGACGTTCAGATCGCCAAGGCAGGCATTGCCGCCGTTGGCTTGTAAGCCTCTCGTCGCCAAGCCACCCGATGCGGTGGCTTGGCGTTGGGGATCCCATGTGCAAAAGCCGCTGACCCTCTTCGGGCAGCGGCTTTGTTTTGGGGGCGGCAGCACATCGGGCAGCTGCCGCATGGGCTGTGCCGCGAGGTGTGTGCCTGGGCTTCAGTTTTTGGGCTCGGTGATGAAGCCGATTTTCTTCAGCCCTGCATGCTGAGCGGCTGCCATGGCCTGGGCCACGCGTTCATAGCGAACCTCGCGATCACCCCGGATGTGCAACTCTGGCTGAGGCTCTTTGGCCGCGTTCTGGGTCAGCATGGCCTCCAGTGCAGCATCGTCGATTCGAGTCTCATTCCAGAAGTAGCTGCCATCGGCAGCGACTGACAGACGAATGGTCTCTGGTTTGGCGGCCTCGGGCTGGTTGCTGGCACGGGGCAGATCAACGTTCACCGAGTGCTTCATCACCGGGATCGTGATGATGAAGATGATCAGCAGCACCAGCATGACATCCACCAGGGGGGTCATGTTGATTTCACTCATCACCTCTTCAGAGTCTTCCTGACGTCCGAAGGCCATGATCAGACCCCTTTCTTGAGGGCCACCACGCTGGTGTTGGCACCGCTGTGAACCCGCGCTCCTGTCACGAAGAAGGCGTGCAGGTCATGGGCGAAGCTGTTGAGTTTGTTGAGAATGGCCTTGTTGCCTCGAACCAATGCGTTGTAGCCCAGCACGGCGGGAATGGCCACGGCCAATCCCAGGGCCGTCATGATCAATGCCTCCCCGACGGGGCCGGCCACTTTGTCGATGGTGGCCTGGCCGGCCGAGCCGATGCCCAACAGCGCGTGATAGATGCCCCACACGGTGCCAAAAAGGCCCACAAAGGGTGCCGTGGAGCCCACGGAGGCCAGCACGGCCAAGCCACCCTGCAGGCGAGCTGTGAACTCGTCAATGCCGTTGCGAAGGCAGCGGGTCACCCAATCACTGACGTCAAGGCTGTCGTGCAGATGCACCTTGGTGTTGCTGTGGTGCGCGGTGGCATCGCGCCCATCCAACGCCAGTTGGCGGAAGGGGTTGTCCGCATCGGTCCCCAGGCTGTTGAGACCGGCGCTCAGATCGGGGTTGTGCCAGAAGTCTTCGGCCGCGCGGGCGAACTTCTTGTATTTGATGATGTCCAGCGCCTTCAGGATGATGACGATCCAGGAGGCCAGCGACATGCCCAGCAGCAGCAGCGCAACGGTCTTGGTGACCAGGTCGCCTTGGGCCCAAACGTGGGCGAGTCCGAATTCGGTTTCCATTGAAAAGTGCTCCGTGAATTATTCGAGAACGAAATTGAGGGGAACCTGAAACCACATGGTTTCAGGGACACCACCGCGTTTGCCGGGCACGTAGCGCCAGCGCATCACGGTGGTCAAAGCGGCTTGGTCCAGGCGGTCAAAGCCGCTGGATTGCTTGATTTCTGCTTTTTGCGGCAGACCGTCTGCGCCGATCAGCACGCGCAGGATTACCTTGCCTTGTTCGCCCAGGCGCTTGCTGATGGCCGGGTAGGCAGGCTTGGGGTTTTGCAGGTAGTCGGCATCGCTGGAGGGCAGTTCGACCTTGGGCGGGGCCGGTGGCGCAGGGGGCGCTGGCGGCGCGGCAGCCACTGGCGCCGCCACCGGAGGGGCGGGTGGTTGAGGGGTGCTGACCCCTGTCGGCGCAGCAGGCGCTGGCGTGGGATCTGCAATGGCCACGGGTTGAGGGGCCGGCGGCAGCGGCGTGGGGCGGGGTGCCACCGTTTTGGGCTGGGGTACCTTGGGCACCGGAGCCGGGGGCGGTGGCGCCTTGGGGGCAGGCGGTTCGATGAGCTCGCTCAGGACTTCGGCTGGAATGATGACTTCGACCGCGCGTCGGATCAGGCCGCTTTGCAGTCCCCACAATGCCAGGGCATGAAACAGAAGCACACCACCGATGACCGCGCTGTTGCGACTGATTTTGGGACGTGCGGGAATGGATTGGGCGTGCATGGTCAGGGGTTGTGCGGGGTACCGAGTCTGGGGTTGGGGCGGGCCCTGTCCGTCATCGACGAAACACCCACCAGGCTGAGCCCAGTACGAGAATCAGACCGCCACCGAGAGTTGTGATTGTTGCCATGCTCGACCTTCCGTGAAGTGGGTGGCGAGCTGAATGGCCTGCCCCGGCATGTCCGCACGGAGTGCGGCAATCGGATGGGCAGCATTGCACTGATCCACCACGCTGCGTGCGCAACTCTCACACCGGCCACACTGGGTGGCGACACCGAGTTCAAACTGGATTTCATCGAAACCCAGCCCCGCTTTGGCGTGGCGGACAATTTCTCGGTCGGAGACGCGACGGCATACACAGACAATCATGGCAGACAGGCGGTTTGGGCTGGCTGTTGAGGATGATGTCAGTATAAATGCGAATCTGTCGCATTTGCAATAACCTCTCGAAAATCCAGGTCGCAAACCATTTTTCATGGCTCGGCTGCCCCTTGGCGCTCGTGGCAGGCTAACCATGAAAAAAGCCGACCTGAGGTCGGCTTGGCGGAGTGCTGGTCTGGCTTACTTGACGTGCTTGCCGATCAGGGCAGCAAGTTCAAACATCGAAACCTGAGCCTTGCCAAAGATTTCCTTGAGCTTGGCGTCGGCATTGATCAGGCGCTTGTTCAGCTTGTCTTGCAGATCATTTTTCTTGATGTAAACCCACAGCTTGCTCACGATCTCAGTGCGCGGCAGGGGGCTGTTGCCCACCACGGCGGCCAAGGCTGCGCTGGGGGTGAGGGCCTTCATGAAAGCCGCATTGGGGGTGCGCTTTTTGGCAGGAGCTGCAGCCTTCTTGGCGGGCGCAGCAGCCTTCTTGGCAGGAGCAGCAGCCTTGGTGGCCGGTGCTGCCTTGGCCGCTACCTTCTTGGTGGCGGGCGCAGCAGCCTTCTTGGCGGGAGCAGCGGCCTTGGTTGCCGGCGCGGCCTTTTTGGCAGGCGCTTTTGCCGGGGCTTTCTTTGCAGTTGCCATGATTGAATTTTCCTTCTGGAAGTTGATTAATCACCAGCCAAACACTGCGTTCTCGCTGGCATACCGGATGCTAATGGAGAAAAAACGGCTTTCCAAGCGAAAACGCATATTTTTCAGTGCACTCTGTTGCGCCTTTGTGTCCGCAAAGCCAATAAGGGCGCGGGTTTCGCGCATTCGGGGTGCGCTGAGGTCACTGCAGGGCCTCCGGCCATGGGTCTCCGCGCTGGCACGCTGGCACGAACTGTCGGTGGTCGGGGGCGTCTGAGCGGCACTTTTGTATGCTCTCGATCAGGCTTGTCAGTGGCGTTGGCAAGTCGTTTTCATCTCGTACATGCCATGAAAGGTCACTCTCCATGTCTTCTCTGCCTGCGGTCATCAGCACCTGCGATCTTTGTGACGAACACAAGAACGACGATTCGGGCCACTTTCGCGTGCTGCCTCCAGTGTTCAAGGCCTTTGGTGGCCGGACGGTCTTCCATGGGCCGGTGTGCATCGTCAAGGTGTTTGAAGACAATACCTTGGTGAAGCAGGCCGTCGACTCACCAGGCGAAGGGCGCGTGCTGGTGGTGGATGGGGGCGCCTCTTTGCGTCGTGCCTTGGTGGGGGGTAACCTGGCCAAGGCGGCCGCACGCAATGGCTGGGCTGGCATCGTGGTGGATGGTTGCGTGCGTGATGTGGCCGAACTCAATGCAGAGGCGGTCGGGATCCGGGCGCTGGCCTTGATGCCCCTGGCCACTGAGAAGAGAGGGGAAGGGCAGCGTGATGTTGCTGTTCAGATCCAGGGGGTGTGGGTACGTCCGGGCGATTGGCTGTATGCCGATGCCGACGGCATCGTGATCAGCTCGACATCTTTGACCTGAGCGTGTCAGGATGGCTTGGGGCTGGATGCCGCAGGGCTGGCGTCGGGCAGGGTGGCCAACACGACCCCGGCCAGCGCAATGCCAAAGGCCAGCATCTGCAACAAGGTCATGGGCTCGCCCAGAAACAGGACTCCCACGGCCGCCGCAGTGATCGGTAGCATCACTGTGAACAGGCCTGCGTGCGCAGCCGGGATGGTGCGCAATCCGGTCATCCACAGCCACACTGTCCAGACGCTTGCGGCCAGCGCGTAGAACACCAGTAGCAGCCAGTAGGCGGGTGGCACGCTGGCAAAGTTGAATGACATGGCTTGGTACAGGCCTAACGGTGTGGCCAATGCCAGCCCCCAGAGGTTGATCAAGGCGCTGATGCGTCGTGCACTCAACGCGCCGGTCAAGCGCTTGCCGATCACTGCGTAGGCGCTTTCGCACAGCACGGCGCCGACGATCAGCAGGTTGCCCAGCCAGTGTGATTCAGTCGACGCTCCGCTTGCATCCGTGCCCGGGCGCACCAGGGTGAACAGCGTGATGCCCGCCACGGCCAGGCCGATGGCCACGGCCACGCGAGGGGAGATGCGCTCTTTCAGGAATATCCAGCTCAACAGTGCCACACAGGCCGGAATGCCCGACATGATCACGCCAGTGGCCACCACCGAGGTCAGCTTGACACCGTTGAGCATCAGCACCGAGAAGAGGAAATTGCCCAGCAGGGATTCGAGGAACACCAGACGCTTGGTTGCGCTGCTCATGCGGGGTTCGTCGGGGGCGCGTCTGATCCAGCGCAACATGGCCACGGCACCGATGCCAAAGCGCAACCAGGCCAGCAGGAAAATGGGCAAGACAAGAGTGAGGGGCTTGGAAAGCGCCACATAGCTGCCGACCAATGCCATGCTGGCGGCCAGGCAGACACATGCCAGCCAACGGCTGGGGCCTGCCACCAAGCGGGGTGAAGCGTGCTGCATTCGTTACAACGTTCAAAGGAGTTGGATTGAAAACCGAAATCATGCCCGAGGAGCGGGTGCCCCGTGGCGTTCCGGCGTCGCTTGTGTTCGTGTACGGCACCTTGCGCAAGGGTGGTAGCAACGACATCAACCGCCTCGTTCCGCCGCCGGCCTTCTGCGGGTGTTCCATGGTGCCGGGGCGGCTCTTTGATCTCGGGGCCTATCCGGGCTTGCTTTTGGCAAACGGTCCCGACGAAGGGGGCAGCGCCGTTTCGGGTGAGGTGTATGCCATCGAGCCAGCACTGGAGCGGCAACTCGACCTCATTGAAGGCATACAGGGGCGGCCCGATGACGAGTATTTCCGCCGTCAGGTGTCGGTCAATGTCGAGGGGCAGAGTTGCGTTTGCCTGGTCTATGAGATCAACCCCGAGCGCGTGAATGGCCATCCATTGATCGATCACGGAGACTGGATCGGACACGTGGGTGGCGTGGTGCCCTGACGGCACCTGGACATTTGTCATGGCTTTTCACGCTACGGGTTTTGCATTTCTTATTGTGAAAATAGCCAATTGCTGCACTGCACATTAAATCCTGTCATGAGAAATTTGATTTCATAAAGAGAAATCAAAGTTGTAAGTTATTGATTTTTATAAAAAATAAAAAAGTCTTCTATAAGACATAAGATTGATTCTGACTCTTATAGAAGACTTAAAGTTCTCTCAACGCCAGCGAACTTGCAAACGCAACAAAGTTGGCACCATTCAACCAACCAGGAGTGATCACATGTCGCAATCTCTCAATTCCCAACTGAGCCGCCAGCAGCAAATCGAAGCCCTCGAAAAGGATTGGGCGCAGAACCCCCGTTGGAAGGGTGTCAAGCGCAACTACAGCGCTGCTGACGTGGTGCGTCTGCGCGGTAGCCTGTCGATTGAGCACACTTTGGCCAAGCGTGGTGCCGAAAAGCTGTGGGACCTGGTGAACGGCAGCGCCAAGAAGGGCTATGTCAACTCGTTCGGCGCAATCTCTGCTGGCCAAGCCATGCAGCAAGCCAAGGCGGGTCTGGAGGCTGTGTACCTGTCGGGCTGGCAAGTGGCTGCTGACGGCAACACTTCCGAAACCATGTACCCGGACCAGTCGCTGTACGCCTACGACTCGGTGCCCACCATGGTTCGCCGCATCAACAACACTTTCAAGCGTGCCGACGAAATCCAGTGGGGCCGCGGCATCAACCCCGGCGACAAGGAATTCATCGACTACTTCCTGCCCGTCGTGGCGGATGCTGAAGCCGGCTTCGGCGGTGTGCTGAACGCTTTCGAACTGATGAAGAACATGATCGCTGCAGGCGCTGCAGGCGTTCACTTTGAAGACCAACTGGCGGCCGTGAAGAAGTGTGGTCACATGGGCGGCAAGGTGCTGGTGCCCACCCAGGAAGCCTGCGAAAAGTTGACCGCTGCCCGCTTTGCCGCCGACGTGATGGGCGTTTCCACCATCGTGCTGGCCCGTACCGACGCCGAGGCTGCCAACCTGATCACCTCGGACCATGACGCCAACGACAAGCCTTTCCTGACCGGCGAGCGCACCCAAGAAGGCTTCTACCGTGTCAAGAACGGTCTGGAACAAGCCATCAGCCGTGGTGTGGCCTACGCCCCGTACGCCGATCTGGTGTGGTGCGAAACCGGCACGCCTGATCTGGGCTTTGCCCGTGAGTTCGCTCAAGCGGTGCACGCTGCCTGCCCTGGCAAGCTGCTGTCGTACAACTGCTCGCCTTCGTTCAACTGGCGCAAGAACCTCGACGATGCGACCATCGCACGCTTCCAGGACGAATTGTCGGCACTGGGCTACAAGTACCAGTTCATCACCCTGGCAGGCATCCACAGCAACTGGTACAACACCTTCAAGTTTGCTCACGCCTACGCCCGTGGCGAAGGCATGAAGCACTATGTCGAAATGGTGCAAGAGCCCGAGTTCGCTGCCCGTGAACAAGGCTACACCTTCGTGTCGCACCAGCAAGAAGTGGGCGCAGGTTACTTTGACGACGTCACCACCGTCATCCAGGGCGGCTCGTCCTCGGTGAAGGCTTTGACTGGCTCGACCGAAGAAGAGCAGTTCCACTGAGCGCCTGAGCGCTGCTGAGCAAGGCCCGGCGTGTCCGGGCCTTTTTTCGTGGGGTGATGAAGCTGATGTGAGGCTCGCGCTAAAATCATGGCTATTCCCTGTGTACAGGGTCACCCACTGGCAAGAGCGAGAAAGGCATCTTGGTTATGACACCGCGAACTACTTCGGAGACTCCTTCGGCTCAATGAGCCACTGGTTCGCGCCTGCTCACCTGTTTTCTGCTCCACTGAACAAAGCGCGGCCTTCCCCGCGCTTTTTTTGCGCCTTCACGGATTCAACTCACAGACATCATGATTCAGATCACGCTTCCCGACGGTTCCAAACGTGAATACCCCGGCCCGGTCACGGTGGCCGAAGTGGCTGCCTCCATCGGCACCGGCCTGGCCAAGGCCGCCCTGGCCGGCAAGATTGGCGACAAGGTGGTGGACACCAGCCATGCCATCACCTCGGACAGCCCGCTGTCCATCATCACAGCCAAGGATGCGGATGGTCTTGAGGTGATCCGCCATTCGACCGCCCACTTGTTGGCTTATGCCGTCAAGGAGCTCTTTCCGGATGCTCAGGTCACCATCGGGCCTGTCATCGAGAACGGCTTTTACTACGACTTCTCCTACAAGCGTCCTTTCACGCCTGAGGACTTGGCCGCGATTGAGAAGCGCATGTCCGAGTTGGCCGCCAAGGATGAGCCAGTCGTGCGCCGCGTGTTGCCGCGTGATGAGGCAGTGGCGTACTTCAAGGGCATCGGCGAGCACTACAAGGCGGAGATCATTGCCAGCATCCCCAGCAATGAGGACGTTAGTCTGTACCGCGAGGGTAATTTCGAAGACCTCTGCCGTGGTCCTCACGTGCCGAGCACCGGCAAGCTCAAGTTTTTCAAGTTGATGAAAGTGGCTGGCGCCTATTGGCGTGGGGATCATCGCAACGAAATGCTTCAGCGTGTCTACGGTACCGCCTGGGCCAGCAAGGATGACCTGCAGCAGTACCTGACGATGTTGGAGGAGGCCGAGAAACGAGACCACCGAAAGCTTGGTAAGGAGCTTGATCTCTTTCACATCGACGAGCATTCGCCGGGGACCGTGTTCTGGCACCCCAAGGGTTGGACGGTCTGGCAGGAAGTCGAGCAATACATGCGTCGTGTCTATCGCGACAACGGCTATCAGGAAGTCAAGGGACCGCAAATCCTGGATCAGGGCCTGTGGGAGAAGACGGGGCACTGGGACAAGTACCGTGAGAACATGTTCACCACGGAGTCCGAGAAGCGGGACTACGCGCTCAAGCCGATGAACTGCCCGGGCCACATCCTGATCTTCAAGCAGGGTATCAAGAGTTACCGTGACCTGCCGCTGCGGTTTGGGGAGTTTGGGCAGTGCCACCGCAATGAACCCACGGGTGGGTTGCACGGCATCATGCGCGTGCGGGCGTTTACCCAGGACGATGGGCATATCTTCTGCACCGAGGATCAGATTCAGAGCGAAGTCATTGCGTTCACGACCCTGCTGCAAAAGGTCTACAAGGACTTTGGATTCAAGGACATCATCTACAAGCTCTCCACCCGTCCCGAAAAGCGGATTGGCTCTGAGGAGAGTTGGGATCGTGCTGAGAATGCGTTGGCCGAGGGGTTGCGCGCATCGGGCTGCGATTTTGAATACCTGCCGGGTGAGGGTGCCTTCTATGGTCCAAAGATCGAGTACACGCTGAAGGATGCGCTGGGACGTCCTTGGCAGTGCGGCACCATTCAGGTGGATCCGAACATGCCGGAGCGCCTGGATGCCGAGTTTGTCGGTGAGGATGGTGCTCGTCACCGTCCGATCATGTTGCACCGAGCCATCGTGGGTAGCCTGGAGCGATTCATCGGAATCTTGATCGAACAACACGCTGGCGCGTTGCCCACGTGGCTGGCTCCGGTGCAGGTTTCGGTGCTCAACATCACCGATTCGCAGGCCGATTACTGCCGTGAACTGGTCAAAATGCTTGAGAATCAAGGGCTTAGGGTCCAGTTAGATCTGCGCAACGAGAAAATTACGTATAAAATACGCGAGCATTCGTTGCAAAAGCTGCCTTACATCTTGGTCGTGGGTGACAAAGAGAAGGCTGCAGGTGCCGTTGCGGTACGCGCCCGGGGTAACAAAGACCTCGGAGTGATGTCGGTGGAAGCTTTCGTTCAAACGATCGCTTCAGACATCGCCTCTAAAGCTTGACGTCGAGTCAATGATCGCTTTAGCTGACGCGTTGCCGTCGGCTAAAGCTGCATGTGCAGCCATTATTTAAAGGACACTAGCCATCGCTACTGAATTTCGTGATCGTCGCCAGCGGGAAGAGCGCAAGCACCGTCTGAACCGTGAAATCATGGCTCCGGAAGTTCGACTCTCCGGTCCGGAAAACGAGCCCATCGGCATCGTCAGCCTTGCGGAAGCGCTTCGCATGGCGGGTGAGTTGGATGTGGATCTGGTTGAAATCGCGGCCACTGCGAACCCGCCAGTCTGTCGTTTGATGGATTACGGCAAGTTCAAGTACCAAGAGCAGAAAAAAGCTGCTGAGGCGAAGTCCAAGCAAAAAGTCATCGAGGTCAAGGAAGTCAAATTCCGTCCCGGCACTGATGATGGTGACTACAACATCAAGATGCGCAACATCAAGCGTTTTCTTGAAGACGGCGACAAATGCAAGATCACCTTGCGATTCCGTGGGCGTGAGATCACGCACCAGGAAATCGGCATGGCCTTGTTGCAGCGCATTCGGGACGAGCTGGCTGACCTGATCGTGGTCGAGCAGTTCCCCAAGCTGGAAGGGCGGCAGATGATCATGATGATCGCCCCTGGAAAGCGCAAACCCTCTGCAGCCAAGGCTGTTGAGGCGGGCGCTGCAGCTGCATCGGTTTGATCAAAGCAGAACACTGAAGCCTTGCGCAAGCAGGGTTTCGGCAGGCGGCTGGCAGTGATGCCTGCTGTCCAGGTGACGGGGCTATCCCTGTTGCCGACCAAGTGGCTCGGGGCCATCAAGGCTGCAATCAGTTTGCAGACGCCTCACGAGCACAATGTAAAAGGAGCATGAACATGCCCAAAATGAAGACCAAGAGCAGCGCAAAGAAGCGCTTCCGTGTCCGTCCGGGTGGTACCGTCAAGCGCGGTCAAGCCTTCAAGCGTCACATCTTGACCAAGAAGACCACCAAGAACAAGCGTCACCTCCGCGGTGCTGTGGCTGTGCATGAGACCAACATGGGTCACATGGCGCAGATGCTGCCCGGTGCTGGCCTGTAATCAACTGACGAACAAGGAGTAATTCAATGCCTCGCGTCAAACGTGGTGTAACGGCTCGTGCCCGTCACAAAAAGGTTCTGGCCCTCGCCAAGGGTTTCCGTGGTCGCCGCGGTAATGTTTTCCGCATCGCCAAGCAGGCGGTGATGAAGGCTGGGCAATATGCCTACCGTGACCGCCGTACCAAGAAGCGTGTGTTCCGCCAGTTGTGGATCGCCCGTATCAATGCCGCTGCACGTGAACTGGGCCTGACCTACAGCCAGTTCGCCAACGGCCTGAAGAAGGCTTCCATCGAGATCGACCGCAAGATGCTGGCCGACCTCGCTGTGCATGACAAGGCTGCCTTCGGCAGCATCGTGAACCAAGTCAAGGCCAAGCTGGCTGCTTGATTTTTCACGGCTACGCCCCGCCTTGTGTGGGGCGCTGCGAACAAGAAACAAGGGCTAGGGCTTTGCACAAAGCTTTAGCCCTTTTTCATTGACAAGAGATTTTATGAACGAGTTGGACGCACTGGTCGACAGCGCCAGACAAGGTTTCGAGCAAGCTGCTACCCCGGCAGACCTGGAGAACGCCAAGGCGGTCTTTCTGGGCAAGTCGGGTCGCATCACCGAGTTGATGAAGGGCTTGGCGAGTTTGTCGATTGATGAGAAGAAGGCCCGAGGCGCCGTCATCAACCAAGCCAAGCAGGCCATTGAGGCCGCGCTGAATGCCCGTCGCCAGGCGCTTGCAGACGCCGAACTGGATGCCCAACTCAAGGCCGAGGCGCTGGATGTGACGCTCGCCGGACGTCAGGCCGGGCAGGGCGGTTTGCACCCTGTGTCGCTGACACTCGAGCGCATCGAAGGCATTTTCGGTTCGATGGGCTTTGATGTGGCTCAGGGGCCTGAGATCGAATCCGACTGGTTCAACTTCACGGCGCTCAACACGCCTGAGGACCACCCGGCCCGCTCCATGCACGACACTTTCTATGTCGAAGGCGGGACTGCAACGGCACCGAATCTGTTGCGTACGCACACCAGCCCGATGCAAATCCGCCATGCAGTGCAACATGTGAACGCGCATCGTCATCTGCTGGATGCCGGTGAGACCATGCCTGAGATTCGGGTCATCGCGCCTGGCCGCACTTACCGCGTCGACAGCGACGCCACCCATTCGCCGATGTTCCATCAGTGCGAGGGCCTTTGGATCGGCGCCAATGTCAGCTTCAAGGATCTGAAGGTCGTCTTCACGGATTTCTGCCGCACCTTTTTTGAGTCGGACGATCTGGTGCTGCGCTTCCGCCCCAGTTTCTTTCCGTTCACCGAGCCCAGCGCCGAGATCGATATTCAGTTCCAGAGTGGCCCCTTGGCGGGGCGCTGGCTCGAGGTGGCGGGGTCGGGGCAGGTGCACCCCAACGTGGTTCGCAACATGGGATTGGACCCTGAAAAGTACATCGGCTTTGCCTTTGGCATGGGCCCGGATCGACTGACCATGCTGCGCTATGGCGTGAACGATCTGCGCCTGTTCTTTGATGGCGACATCCGCTTCCTGTCCCAGTTCCAGTAACCCGTTTTGAGGCCTTGGCGGGCCGCGGTGCTCATGATGCGCCGCCTGTGCGCCACGCCTTCACCAGAAGAGTCCGACTATGCAATTTCCTGAATCCTGGTTGCGTGAGTTCTGCAACCCGCCGCTGACGACGGCTGAGCTTTCCGAGGCCCTCACGATGGCGGGTCTCGAGGTGGAAGAGTTGCAGCCTGTTGCGCCTCCTTTCACCCGCGTGGTGGTGGGGGAGATCAAGCAGGCAGAGCAGCATCCCAATGCCGACCGACTGCGTGTGTGCCAGGTGGATGTGGGCCAGGCTGAGCTGCTCAACATCGTCTGTGGTGCGCCCAATGCGCGTGTGGGCATCCGTATTCCTTGCGCGATGGTGGGTGCCGAGTTGCCGCCGGGTGAGGATGGCAAGCCTTTTGTGATCAAGGTTGGCAAGCTGCGGGGCGTGGAAAGCCAGGGCATGCTGTGTTCGGCCCGAGAGTTGAAGCTGTCCGAAGACCATGGCGGTCTGATGGAGCTGCCTGCCGATGCGCCGCTGGGTCAGAACATCCGCGACTACCTTCAGCTGGATGACACGCTGTTCACGTTGAAGCTCACCCCGAATTTGGCACACTGCCTGAGCGTGTATGGGATCGCGCGTGAAGTCTCGGCGCTCACAGGAAGCCCCTTGCTGCAGCCTGCGTTCCCCACCCTGGCGGCGGTTCATGATCAGCGGCTGCCTGTGACTATCAGTGCGCCTGATCTGTGTGGTCGCTTTTCGGGCCGTGTGGTGCGTGGTGTGAACCCCAAGGCAGCCACCCCAAAGTGGATGGTGGACCGCCTGGCGCGTTGTGGTCAACGCAGCGTGACGCCGTTGGTGGACATCTCCAACTACGTGATGTTCGAGTTGGGGCGTCCATCGCACATTTTTGATCTTGACAAGATCCATGGCGGCTTGGACGTGCGCTGGGGGCGTGAAGGTGAATCTCTGAAGCTGCTCAACGGCAACACCATCACGGTGGACGGCCAGGTGGGCGTGATCGCCGATGAGCAACAGGTCGAGTCTCTGGCGGGCATCATGGGCGGAGATTCGACGTCAGTGTCTGACGACACGCAGAACGTGTACGTCGAAGCCGCGTTCTGGTGGCCCAAGGCAGTGGCGGGCCGTTCGCGCCGGTTCAATTTCTCGACCGATGCAGGTCATCGATTTGAGCGTGGTGTCGATCCTGAACTCACGGTCGAGCACATCGAGCGTATCACCCAGTTGATCCTCGACATCTGTGGTGGCCAGCCGGGTCCGATTGATGATCAGCGGGTCAATGTGCCGTCTCCTCAGGCTGTCACGCTGCGTGTGGCCCGTGCTGAGAAGGTCATCGGCATGCCTTTGGGGCAAGATCGCTGCGCCTTGGCCCTGCGCCGCTTGGGTCTGCCACTCACCGAAGGCTCGGGGACCCTGACCGTGACCCCGCCGTCCTATCGCTTCGACCTGACCCTTGAGGAAGATCTGATCGAAGAAGTGGCTCGGATGGTGGGCTACAACAACCTGCCGACCACCAAGCCGCTGGCGCCCATTGCGCCCAAGTTGCGCGCGGAGGCTCAGCGCAGTTCCTTTGCGGTGCGTCGTCTGCTGGCGGGTCTGGGCTACCAGGAAACCATCAACTTCAGTTTCGTTGATGCGTCTTGGGAGCACGAACTCGCAGCCAATCCCAATCCGATCAAGCTGCTGAATCCAATTGCAAGCCAGATGAGCGTGATGCGCTCTTCGCTGATCGGGTCCCTCCTGCAGGTCCTCAAGTTCAATGCAGACCGCAAAGCGTCCCGCGTGCGTGTTTTTGAATTGGGCCGCGTGTTCCTGCGCGATGCCTCTGTGGCGGATTCGATCACCACGGTTTCGGGTTTCGATCAGCCGATGCGGGTGGCCGGCGTGGCCTGGGGGTCGCAGGCGTCCACCCAATGGGGCATGACCGAAAGAGCCGTTGACTTCTACGACATCAAGGGCGATGTTGAAGCTTTGCTGGCCCCGCTCAAGCCCGTCTTTGTGCCGGCTGAGCATCCGTCCCTTCACCCTGGTCGCACTGCTGCGGTGCAACTGGATGGGCACACCATTGGCCATGTCGGTGAGTTGCATCCGCGTTGGCGTCAGAAATGGGGCTTCGCCTCGTCGCCTCTGGTGTTTGAACTGGACTTGGACCCTGTGTTGGCGCGTCGTGTGCCGGCCTTCGAGTCCGTCTCGCGTTTGCAGCCGGTCACCCGCGACATTGCTGTTGTGTTGGGGGATCAGGTCACGTATGCCGCCGTAGAGTCGGCCATCCGTGCGGCCGATACGGGCAGTTTGTTGCGTGACGTGACGCTGTTCGACCTGTACCGCCCCAAGGTCCAGAAAGATGGCGCTGTGGTGCAGGGCGGTTTGGCCGCAGGGGAAAAGAGTCTGGCCATTCGCCTCACGCTGCATGGTGGCGACAATACCCTCACCGATGAGCAGATCGAAGTGGCCGTGCAGGCTGTGTTGCAGAAGCTGGCGGCCGACACCGGCGCCCGCCTGCGTGCTTGAGAGGATGCAAGACAACATGGCGACTCTTCCTGAGATCGAGTTCGCGGTCGATGACCTCGAAACGACTGCGCTGACCAAGGCTCAATTGGCTGATCTTTTGTTTGAGCAGATCGGCTTGAACAAGCGTGAGTCCAAAGACATGGTTGACGCTTTCTTTGACTTGGTCGCAGAGAGCCTGGTGTCGGGGGAGGATGTGAAAATTTCCGGCTTCGGCAATTTCCAGATCCGTACCAAGGCACCCCGCCCGGGGCGCAACCCCCGCACGGGCGAGGCCATTCCGATCGGGGCTCGGCGCGTTGTGACCTTCCATGCCAGCCACAAGCTCAAAGAGCAGATCCAAGGCTGAGGACTCGGTCACTCTTTTGCGAGAGACCTGTCCGCGCTGGCTGGCATTTGAGGCAGCTCTGCAGTAACCTAAAAGCTTTTCGTGTCGTCCGTCATCCACATGGCAAACCCATTGCCCCCCATCCCGGTCAAACGCTACTTCACCATTGGTGAGGTGGGTGAGCTGTGCGGCGTCAAGCCGCACGTTCTGCGGTATTGGGAGCAAGAGTTCACTCAGCTGCGTCCCATGAAGCGCCGGGGAAATCGCCGTTACTACCAGCACCATGAGGTGCTGATGATCCGGCGCATCCGGGACTTGCTTTACGACCAGGGCTTCACCATCGTCGGGGCACGCAACAAGCTCCAAGAGGTGGGCGGCACGGAGCCGCTTGCTCCTGAAGGTGACCTGTCTCAGGTGGCAACTCAAGGTGCTGCCTCGACGATGGCATCGACCGATGAAGGCCGGCACTTGCCGGGTCAGCTGCCGGCCGTGGGTGACCTGAACGCGCTTCGCAAAGAATTATTTGAGATTTGCGAGCTTCTCGCCGAAAGTGCCTAAAAACCGCTATATAATTTAATTCTTGTCGGCGTGTAGCGCAGCCTGGTAGCGCACTTGCATGGGGTGCAAGGGGTCGCGAGTTCGAATCCCGCCACGCCGACCATTTTATTCCAGTGAATCAATGGGTCAGTTCTCAAAAGGAACTGACCCATTTTTCATTTCTCGACCGATTGAATGCGCTCTGGGGCATGGGCCGTTCGGATGGGGCGTCAGCAGATCCCCGACATGGCTTGCCAACTAATTCACCGATTGGTTTGAGGCTTGGCCCTGCGGTGGTCGGGTTTTGTTGAAAGCGCCCCCACCCCTCGTTATGATCCTGGTGACAGAATGTTACCCATCATTACATTTCGAGCCGGCCTGCTGAAACCTTGGCACGGTCGACACGATTGTTTGATGGTTCTTTGGAATCACAAGAATCATGAACAACGCACTGCGTGAGATCTTTGCCAAACAAGGGCGCATGGCCCAGGTCCTGGAAGGCCTGAGTGACGATGCAGACCTGTTTGCAGCCGGGCTGGACAGTCTGGCCATCGTCAACGTCATGTTGGCCGTCGAAGATCGTTTCGATGTCGAAATCCCTGACGAATACCTGAACCGAGCCACTTTCTCCAGCATTGCGGCATTGGCCACTGTTCTGCACAAGTTGCAAGCTGAGCAAGCCTCCACATGACCACCGCCACCCCCATGCGCCCGGTTGAAGCCCTGCCGGGAGCGGCCTCGTGCCGCGATGATTGGGCGGCCCGAGCAGCGGCGATTGCTGAAGTGGCTGCACGCCACGCCCACGAGGTGGATCGCGATGGCCGTTTTCCCGCTGAGGCCGTGCAGGCCATGCGCGACTCGGGCTTGTTGGCTGCCTGGGTTCCCGAGTCGCTGGGCGGGCCGGGCCTGAGCTTGCGCCAGATCGCCGCCATGTGTGCCCAGATCGGCGGCGCCTGTGGTGCCAGCGGCATGATCTTTGCCATGCACCAGATCAAGCTGTCTTCGATCGTGCACCATGCCGGAAGCTCTCCCTGGTACCAGGCATTGCAAAAGCGCGTGGTCGCCGAGGCCTTGCTGCTGGGTTCGGTGACCTCCGAGGTCGGGGTGGGCGGCGATATCCGTCGCTCACTGACCCACGTGGTCCGCCGGGGAGACCGTTTCACGCTCGACAAGCATGGCTCGGTGGTTTCCTATGGTGCTTACGCAGACGCCTTGCTGATCACGGCCCGCGCAGACGAGCAGTCTCCCCCCAACGGCCAGGTCATGGTCACCCTGCTGAAAGACCAGTACCAACTGGAAAAGACGGGCGACTGGGATGCCATGGGCATGCGCGGCACTTGCAGCGACGCCTTCATGATCCGTTCCGAAGGGGCTTGCGAGCAGATTTTCGAGGCACCTTTTGCCGAGATCATTGCCAACACCATGCTGCCGGTCTCGCACATCCTGTGGTCCAGCGTCTGGTTTGGCATTGCGCACAGCGCTTTGCTGCGGGCCCGTACCCATCTGCGTGCGGTGATGAAGCAATCGGGCGGACAACTGCCGGCCGCTGCCACGCGCCTGCCTGATCTGGTGGCCCGGGTGCAGTTGCTGCATGCGCGCCTGGTGTCGGCAGCCACCCGTTTCGAGCTTGCGATGGCATCGGGGCAGGGGGCTTTGCCGATGTCCCTGACGACCGATCTGACCTTGCTCAAGAGCACCATGTCCGAAGGCTGTCTTGCGGTGGTGCAGGAGGCCCTGACCACGGTCGGCTTCGCCGGTTACAAGACCGACGGTGTGGCCAGCCTGGGTCGCCACCTGCGCGACCTGCACTCAGCTCCGTTGATGATCAACAACGCACGTTTGATTGAAACCATGAGCAGCTTCCTGCTGATGGATCCCTTGCAATTCGGATTGGCCTGATATGAGCGACGCCTTGGACACGAGTCCCACTTTTCTTGAGCAGTTGATTGCTGCGGGCCACCTGATTCCCATGGGTGTGGATGGCCTGTATGGCAAGAGCGGTGTATTCGAAGACATCCTCGACAAGCTCGATCGTCTGATCACCCGCTACGGCGCTGATCAGAAGGCCGAGGTGATGCGCTTCCCACCCGCCATCTCGCAGCAAACCTTTGAAGAGAGCGAGTACCTCAAGACGTTCCCGCATTTCGCGGGTACCGTGCATTGCTTTTGCGGCGACGAAAGCGAGCACCGGCGCATTCTCGAGTGTGTGGCCGAGGGCAAGGATTGGACCGAAAGCCAGAAGGCCTCCGGTGTGGTGTTGACGCCGGCTGCCTGTTATCCCTCTTACCCAGTGGTCGCGCGACGTGGTCCGGTGGGGCCCGACGGGGTGACCCTGGACTTGATGTCCTATTGTTTCCGGCACGAGCCTTCGCTGGAGCCCACTCGCCTGCAACTGTTCCGCATGCGTGAATATGTGCGCGTCGGTACGCCTGACCAGGTGCTTGCTTTCCGCGCCCATTGGCTTGAGGCTGGTGAAAAGCTCGTGCGCTCCCTGGCCCTGCCCTTGATCATCGATGTGGCCAACGATCCCTTCTTCGGCCGTGCCGGCCGAGTGTTGGCGGCGAGCCAGCGGCAGCAAAAACTCAAGTTCGAACTGCTGGTGCCGGTCAACAGCGAAGAGAACCCGACGGCCTGCCTGAGCTTCAACTACCACATGGACCACTTTGGTCTGATCTGGAAGCTGCGCACCCCGGGCGATGAGGTGGCTCACACCGCCTGCGTCGGTTTTGGCATGGAGCGCATCACCCTGGCCCTGTTCCGCCACCATGGGTTCGATCCCAAGGCCTGGCCGGCTGACGTGCAGGCGGCGTTGGGAGGGTTCTGATGTTGGGTGAGGCCCTTCCGCTGCCGGCCTACAGCCCGCACGCGGTGCATGGCGCCGAGCGCCATTGGCCGCAGTCCAACTGCAGCCTGGACCTTTGGATCACCTACCTCAACCACCTGGGTTTGGCGCCCGAGGCCTTGATGGGGGCGCTGGTCCAGTTGGACTACGAAGGGGATCAATTCACTTTCTGCAAGTTCGAGCCTGCCGACCTGGCTGACCTGCACGGGTTGGTTCTGCGCGAGTTGGCGATGTTCGATCGCCTGCAAGACCATGTCCAGGCCCAGGTGGCGCGTGGTCACCTGGTGCTGGTGGAGCTGGATGGCTTTCACATGCCTGACACCCGCAGCACCTCCTACCAGCGCGAGCACAGCAAGACCACCATCGGCATCGAATCCATCGACCCCGAGCGGCAGCGGCTGGGCTACTTCCACAACGCGGGGCGATATGTCCTGCAAGGGGATGACTATCGGGCCTTGTTTGCCATCGACACGGTGGACCGACAGGCCACCGGGGCGCTGTTGCCTTACACCGAAGTCCTGCAGCGCAAGCGTGCGCCTCTGCCGCCCGAGGCCTTGCGCGATGCGGCCCGAGCTGCCTTGCGTCAGCACCTGACCCTGGCTCCCGTGGCCAATCCATTCCTCGCCTACCAGCAGCAGTACGAGGCTGATCTGGCGCGGGTCATCGAGCGTGGCAATGAATACTTCCACCTCTATGCCTTCAACCATTTCCGCCAGTTTGGCGCTGTGTTTGGCTTGATGGAGCACTTTTTGCGATGGCTCGGAGACGGGGCTTTGCTGCCATTGGCAGACCATTGCGACCAGATCGCAGCTCAGGCGAAGCTGATGCAGTTTCGCGTGGTGCGCGCAGTCGCACGGCGCAAGCCGGACGACTCCGGCCGCATCCTGAGCGATGTGGCCGAACGCTGGGACGCCGTCATCGGCGGTCTGCGTCAGCACCTGGGCTGAGACCTCATGGTGAGCCCCCACTGGCAACTGCTGGAAACCCCGGGCGGTCAGTTCGACCACCCCGATCAATTGCCGCAGGCCGACGGCGCCTGGTTGCCCGCGCCTGTGCCTGGCACGGCTTGCCAAGCCTTGGCGCAGGCGGGCCGATTCGACCTGCTCGCGCCGCGTTCGCTGATGGACCTGGACATCTGGTACCGCAGTGCCTGGGCCCTGCCTGCCGCAGCCACCCTGCATTTTGAAGGCTTGGCCGGCGTCGTCGAGGTCTGGTTGGGTGGGCAGCAGCTGTGCACCCACCGGCAAATGCACCTGCCATTGAGTGTGGACCTGCCGGCTGGGCCAGTGCTTTTGATGCTGTGCTTCCGGGCCCTCTCTCGGGCGGCCGTCAAGCGCCAGGGTCGAGCCCGATGGCGGCCCCGCATGATTCAGCCCCCCAGCCTGCGCGACCTGCGTCAGACCGTGTTGGGGCACATGGCGGGATGGTGTCCGGAGTGGACCCCCATCGGCCCCTTTGGAGCGCTCCGGCTGGGCTCGCCGTCCGACGCTGAGTCCGTGAAGATTCAAGCCCTGCGCGCGGATTGGACCGGGCAGGGCGCCTGCTTGCAAGTGGCTTTGCAAGGTGCCCGGCTTGCTACAGGGGCCCAGCTTCGATGTGCCGGCACCCGGCTGCCCTTGTGCCAGCGTGATGACGGTCTTTGGTGGGCCGAAGGGGCCTTGCCCGAGGCGCAGGCCTGGACACCTCACACCCATGGTCAGCCTGTGCTGCATGAGGTATGGCTGGAGCAGGGTTCCCAGCCAACCCTGCTGGGCACGGTTGGATTTCGCCACATCGAGCTCGATCGGCAACAGGGGGCTTTCCGTCTGCTGGTCAATGGCCTGCCGGTGTTTTGCCGCGGTGTGTGCTGGACTCCGCCTGATCTGTTGCGCCTGAGCAGCTCGCCCGAGGTGTACCGCGCCTTGGTGCTTGAGCTGGTCAATGCGGGCATGAACATGGTGCGCGTGAGCGGAACCATGCTGTATGAACAGGCGGCCTTTTTTGCGGCGTGTGATGAGGCCGGCGTGCTGGTATGGCACGACTTCATGCTGGCCAACTTTGACTACCCTTCGCGCGACGCCGGGTTTCTGGCCGAGCTGGATGCCGAGGCGCGGCATTTTCTGGGCCGAACCCTGCACCACCCCTGCCTGGCCGTGCTGTGCGGTGGCAGTGAGGTGCGTCAGCAGGCCGAGATGCTGGGGGTGGACTGGCCTGAGGACGATCCTGTGTTCCAAGGCTTGCTGGCCAAGGTCTGTGCCCAGGCCCGACCCGATGTGCCCTATGTGCCGAATACGCCCTGGGGCGGGCAGCCCAGCTTCTCGACCGATCAGGGGGTGTGCCATTACTACGGGGTGGGCGCCTACCAGCGCGGCTTGGACGATGCACGCCGGGCCCGGGTGCGCTTTGCCAGCGAGTGCATGGCCCTCGCGCATGTACCGGCCGAGGCCGACCTGGCCCCAGCGCTGGCCCAGGCGCCCATGGGTCTGCGCTGGAAGCAGGGCACCCCGCGAGACGCCGCCGCGTCGTGGGATTTCGACGACGTGCGCGAGCACTACCTGCAACACCTGTATGGGGTCGACCCTGGCCAACTGCGGCGTGAAGACCCGGCCCGATACCTGGATCTGGGGCGGGCCGTCTCTTGCGATCTGGCCGAGCACCTCTACGCCGAGTGGCGGCGCCCGGATTCCGGCTGTGCCGGGGCGCTGGTGTGGCAATTGCGCGATCTGCGCGAAGGCGCCGGCTGGGGGCTGCTCGATCATCAGGCCCGCACCAAGCCGGTGTGGCACGCCTTGGCGCGGGTGCTTCGGCCCGTGCAGGTTCTGGTCACCGACGAAGGCCTCAATGGCCTAGCCGTGCACGTGATCAACGAACGCCCGCTGGCGCTGCGTGTCGTGCTCAGTCTGCAGGTGTTGCGGGATGGGCAACGCATCGTGATTGATGGCCAGCAGTCGCTGGAGCTCCCCGCCCATGGGGCTATCACCCTGAGCAGCTCTGAGCTACTGGGGCGCTTTTTTGACATCAGCTACGCCTACCGCTTCGGGCCCCCGGCCCACGACGTCAGCGTGGTGGTGTTGCGCGATGCGAACACCGACCAGGTGCTGGGCTGGGCGTGCCATCTGCCCAACCGGGTTTTGCCCGCCGCCGATCTGGGTTTCAACACCCGCCTGGAATGGCGCGACGGGGCTTGGCAACTGGGCGTCACGGTGCAGCGCTTTGCCCAGCACGTGCATTTTGTCAGCCGCAGCCATCGGCCCTCGGACGATTGGTTTCATCTGCCGCCGGGCGTCGAGAAGTGGCTGACCCTGAGCCCGCGCGAGGCCTCGCAGGTGGAGCCGGCGCTGGCCGGGGGGACTCTTGCCGCGCTCAATGGAATGACGGCACCTTGGGTGCGCCTGGTCCCGCCGCAGGTCTGAGCGCCACGTTCTACGCGACTTCATGAAATCTGTTGTTTTCTCCGGTTGCCGAGCGCAGCTTCACACGCCTGCCGATGGCGGATTTCGCCACCTGGTGCTGGTTTGCAATGCCTTCGGTGGTGAAGGCCTGTATGCCCACAGAGCGCTCTGTGCGTTGGCTGAGGACCTGGCCGCGGCGGGCATGGCGGCCTTGCACCTGGACTACCCCGGCCTGGGCGACAGCGTCGACCTGGCGGCGCCCTTGGATGCCACACAGGCCTGGTTGGACGGCGTGCGTGCGGCACTGGCCTGGGCGCGCAGCCACTTCCCGGGCGTGGTGCTGAGTCTGTGTGGCCATCGAATGGGGGCCCTGTTGGCCGCCGAGGTGGCCAGCACCGAAGCCGATGTGCGGGCTCTGCTGCTGTTGTCCCCACCACCATCGGGTCGTCACCTGGTGCGGGAGCTGCAAATCACGGCCCAGCCTGCCGCTGGGGGTGATGGCGTTTTTCTGTATGGCTGGTGGCTTGCCAATGCCACCCTGGCAGGGCTTCAGTCGCTCGATCTGGGCTGCTTGTCCCGGCGCCCGGCGCTTGCGGTTCAGGTGCTCAGTGACGCAGGTGGTCGCGCTCTTGCCAAGCTGGCGCAGGCCCATGTGCAGGCGGGTGGCGTCGAGTTTGAAGTGCATGAGATGCCTGACCTGGCGGGCCTGCGGGCCGAGCCTCATCTGGTCGAGGCGGCAGAGGCGAGCTTTGCGCGGGGTGTGCAGTGGCTGGCCTTGCGCGGCGCCAACGGCGCCAGCGCTGGGTCGTTGCACCAGCCGGCATTGCCTCTGACAACCGAGCTCCACCTGCCGCAAGGGCTGGAGATCGGGTGCCGATTCGGCCCCGCAGAGGCCTACTTCGGCATCCTCTGCCAGCCTCATGAAGCACAGCCGGATCAGCCTTGCGTGTTGATTCTGAACACCGGTGGCAATCCGCGTTCCGGCCACCACCGCCTCAGTGTGGCCCTGGCCCGTGCGCTGGCTGCGGCCGGCGTGGCGTCCTTGCGCATTGATGCCACCGGCATCGGCGACACCGTGCCCGTGGTCCGGGGGCGCAGCCTGGCGCTTTACAGTGAGGCGTCGTTGGTGGACGTCGGCTATGCGCTGAGTTGGCTTGACGGGCAGGGCTGGGTCCGCCCTGTTGTCTTTGGCATCTGCTCGGGCGGATACCTGGGTTTGCATGCTGCGGTTCATGAACCCCGCATGGGCGGGTTGGTGATGGTGAACCCCCAGAGTTTTCTGTGGGAGGGACCGTCGTTTGGCACCGAAATGCCGACGGAGGGTGGTGCGCCGGCCAAGGTGGAGATCCAGCAACTGGGGCATTACTGGCGTGTGCTGTTTGCCGGGCACTTTTGGCGGCGCTTGTGGCGTGCCGAGGTGGCGGTGGGGGGGGTGCTGCGTCAGGTGGGCAAGGCCTTGTGGTTTCGATGTGCCGCGGCGTTGCAGGCGCGGCTGCCGGCGGGTTGGGCGCTGGCGCCGCGGGCCGCCAAGGTTCAGGCCCTGTTTGCCGCTTTGGCAAAGCGGCGTCTGCCTCTGTTGCTGGTCTATGCCGACACCGACCCCGGGCTGAATGAATTGCAGGCCTGCTTTGGCCCAGGGGGGCGGCGCCTGCTGCGCAATCCGGTCGCCCATGTGCACCTGGTGGAGGGGGCTGATCACACCTTCACGGCGGCCGCGGATTCGGAGAACCTGATCCAAATCGTCAGGCAATTCGTCTCCTCCAGGTCGATCTGAAATACTTTTTCAGGCAAATTCGTAACATTCAGCAAGCGTTGGCTAGCCCATGCGCTGGCCTGCTGAGGGCTTTCGAAGTCAAGTGCGAGACATCGCGCGTCAACGGCCTGCAAACACCGCCACCGTGCCGTCATGGCCACTTGTTCTGTCCTGGGGCTTCGATTTGATGGCACTGGAGCAACCCTTGGTTTAGGGGGCTGCCCCCTTGCCGCGAGGTCATTCGGTGGCACAATCGCGTCCGCAAAAGGCCCTTCCCCAGCCACTGTCGCATCCGCCAATCGGTTCAGCCGTGTCGCGGAAGGTTTATCAACCAGCTAATGCTTCCCTGAGGGGAGCGGAGGTCCGCGGAATATGAGCGATTCTTCGTCCGTCTATCAAGCCTATCAAGGCAACACCTATCTCTTCGGGGGCAACGCGCCTTACGTCGAAGAGATGTACGAAAACTACCTGGCCAACCCGGGCAGCGTGCCTGACACCTGGCGCGATTACTTCGACGCCCTGCAGCACGTGCCCGCCGTCGACGGCAGCAATGCCCGCGATGTGCCCCATCTGCCTGTCATCAATGCCTTCGCCGAGCGTGCCAAGTCGGGTCAGACCAAAGTGGTCGTGGCCAGTGCCGACGCCGAAATGGGCCGCAAGCGCACCGCCGTCCAGCAGTTGATTGCGGCTTACCGCAATGTGGGCGCCCGTTGGGCCGATCTGGATCCGCTCAAGCGCACCGAGCGCGCGCCCATCCCCCAGCTTGAACTCTCCTACTACGGCTTCACCGATGCCGACCAGGAGACCGTGTTCAACATCAGCAACACCTTCTTCGGCAAGGACACCATGTCCCTGCGCGAACTGCACAACGCCCTGCGTGAAACCTACTGCGGCACCATCGGCGCCGAGTACATGCACACCACCGATCAGGACCAGAAGGCCTGGTGGCAAAAGAAGCTGGAAAGCATCCGCAGCAAGCCGAACTTTGGCGGTGACAAGAAAAAGCACATCCTCGACCGCCTGACTGCAGCCGAAGGCCTTGAGCGCTACCTGCATACCAAGTATGTGGGCCAGAAGCGCTTCTCGCTCGAAGGTGGCGAGAGCTTCATCGCCGCCATGGACGAACTGATCCAGTCGGCCGGCGCCAAGGGCGTGCAGGAAATCGTGATCGGCATGGCCCACCGCGGCCGCCTGAATGTGCTGGTCAACACCCTGGGCAAGATGCCCAAGGACCTGTTTGCCGAATTCGACCACACCGCCCCGGAAGAACTGCCGGCCGGCGACGTGAAGTACCACCAGGGCTTCAGTTCGGACGTGACCACCCCTGGCGGCCCGGTCCACCTGTCGCTGGCCTTCAACCCGTCCCACCTTGAAATCGTCAACCCGGTGGTCGAAGGCTCGGTGCGTGCCCGCATGGACCGTCGCGACGACCCGCATGGCAACCAGGTGCTGCCGGTGCTGGTGCACGGCGATGCGGCCTTCGGCGGCCAAGGTGTCAACCAGGAAACCCTGGCCCTGGCCCAGACCCGTGGCTACACCACGGGCGGCACGGTGCACATCATCATCAACAACCAGATCGGTTTCACCACCAGCGATCCGCGCGACATGCGCTCCAGCGCCTATTGCACCGACATCGTGAAGATGGTCGAGGCCCCGGTGCTGCACGTGAACGGTGATGATCCGGAAGCCGTGGTGCTGTGCATGCAACTCGCCCTCGAGTTCCGCATGACCTTCCGTCAGGACGTGGTGGTCGACATCACCTGCTTCCGCAAGCTGGGCCACAACGAGCAGGACACCCCCAGCCTGACCCAGCCCCTGATGTACAAGAAGATTGCGGCCCACCCTGGCACGCGTCGCCTGTACGCCGACAAGCTGGCCACCCAAGGCCTGGGCGCGACCCTGGGCGACGACATGGTCAAGGAATACCGTGCCGCCATGGACGCTGGTCGCCACACCGTCGATCCGGTCCTGACCAACTTCAAGAGCAAGTTTGCCGTTGACTGGAGCCCTTACCTGGGCAAGAAGTGGACCGACTCCGGTGACACCGCCATCCCGGCTGCTGAATGGCACCGTCTGGCCACCAAGATCACCACCATCCCGGCCAGCGTCACCCCGCACCAACTGGTGAAGAAGGTGTACGACGACCGCGCTGCCATGGGCCGCGGCGACATCCCGGTGGATTGGGGCATGGGTGAACACATGGCCTTCGCCTCGCTGGTGGCCAGTGGCTACCCGGTGCGTCTGTCGGGCGAAGACTGCGGTCGCGGTACCTTCACCCACCGCCATGCCGTCATTCACGACCAAAGCCGTGAAAAGTGGGACACCGGCACCTATGTGCCGTTGCAGAACGTGGCCGAGAACCAGGCTCCGTTCGTGGTGATCGACTCGATCCTGTCCGAAGAAGCAGTGCTGGGCTTTGAATACGGCTACGCCTCGAACGACCCCAACACCCTGGTGATCTGGGAAGCCCAGTTCGGCGACTTCGCCAACGGCGCCCAGGTGGTGATCGACCAGTTCATCGCCTCCGGTGAAGTGAAGTGGGGCCGCGTCAACGGCATCACCCTGATGTTGCCGCACGGCTACGAAGGCCAAGGCCCTGAGCACAGCTCGGCTCGCCTGGAGCGCTTCATGCAGCTGTCGGCCGACACCAACATGCAAGTGGTGCAACCGACCACCGCCAGCCAGATCTTCCACCTGCTGCGTCGTCAGATGGTGCGCAACCTGCGCAAGCCACTGGTGATCATGACGCCCAAGTCGCTGCTGCGTAACAAGGACGCCACCTCACCGTTGATCGAGTTCACCAAGGGCAGCTTCCAGACCGTCATTGGCGAACACAAGGAAGACGTGCTCAAGAAGGCCGACAAGGTCAAGCGCGTCATCGCCTGCTCGGGCAAGGTCTACTACGATCTGGCCAAGAAGCGCGAAGAGAAGGGCGCTGACGACGTGGCCATCATCCGCGTCGAACAGCTCTACCCCTTCCCGCACAAGGTGTTTGCGGCCGAACTGAAGAAGTTCCCGAATGCCACCGACATCGTGTGGTGCCAGGACGAGCCGCAGAACCAGGGCGCCTGGTTCTTTGTGCAGCACTACATCCACGAGAACATGCTCGACGGTCAGAAGCTGGGTTACTCCGGTCGTGCGGCTTCGGCTTCGCCGGCTGTGGGCTACTCCCACCTGCACCAGGAACAGCAGAAGGCCCTCGTGGATGGCGCCTTCAGCAAGCTCAAGGGTTTCGTGCTGACCAAGTAAATGCAAGAAGGGGGCTGGAAAGCCCCCGTCGAACCAGAACAAGATACCGAAAGAATTGATATGGCAATCGTAGAAGTCAAAGTCCCCCAGTTGTCTGAATCCGTGGCCGAAGCCACCATGCTGACGTGGAAGAAGAAGGCCGGCGAAGCCGTGGCCGTGGACGAAATCCTGATCGAAATCGAAACCGACAAGGTGGTGCTTGAAGTACCGGCACCGTCGGCCGGCGTGCTCGCTGAAATCGTGCAAGGCGACGGCGCCACCGTGGTGGCCGATCAGCTGATCGCCCGCATCGACACCGAAGGCAAGGCAGGCGCTGCTGCTCCGGCCGCTGCCGCTGCTCCGGCAGCCGCCCCCGCCGCTGCTGCAGCCCCCGCTGCCGCCGCTGCCTCGACCTCCAAGGCCGACGTGGCCATGCCGGCTGCCGCCAAGCTGCTGGCCGACAACGGCCTGGCCGTGGGTGCCGTGACCGGTACCGGCAAGGACGGTCGCGTCACCAAGGGTGATGTGCTGGGTGCTGTGGCTGCTGGCGTCAAGCCCGCTGCCGCTCCGTCCGTCATCCCGACCGGCGCCCCCACCAAGTCGTTGCCGCAAGTGGCCGCACCGGCCGCCCCGAGCCTGGGCGATCGCCCTGAGCAGCGCGTGCCCATGAGCCGTCTGCGTGCCCGCGTGGCTGAGCGTCTGCTGCAATCGCAGTCGACCAACGCCATCCTGACCACCTTCAACGAAGTCAACATGGCTCCGGTCATGGACATGCGCAAGAAGTTCCAGGACGCCTTCACCAAGGAACACGGCGTGAAGATCGGCTTCATGAGCTTCTTCGTCAAGGCCGCTGTGCATGCCCTGAAGAAGTACCCGGTGCTGAACGCTTCGGTCGATGGCAATGACATCGTCTACCACGGCTACTTCGACATCGGCATCGCCGTGGGCTCGCCCCGTGGCCTGGTGGTGCCGATCCTGCGCAACGCCGACCAGATGAGCTTTGCCGACATCGAAAAGAAGATCGCTGAGTTTGGCCAGAAGGCCAAGGACGGCAAGCTGGGCATTGAAGAAATGACTGGCGGTACCTTCTCGATCTCCAACGGCGGTACTTTCGGCTCCATGCTGTCGACCCCCATCATCAACCCGCCGCAGTCGGCCATCCTGGGCGTGCACGCCACCAAGGACCGCGCCGTGGTCGAAAACGGTCAAGTGGTGGTTCGCCCGATCAACTACCTGGCCATGTCCTATGACCACCGCATCATCGACGGCCGCGAAGCCGTGCTGGGCTTGGTGGCCATGAAGGAAGCGCTGGAAGATCCGTCGCGCCTGCTGTTCGACATCTAAGCCAACAACACCCTCCCAGCCGCTCGTCCCATGAAACCGGCGTGTCGAGCACCGTCTGATGGCCTCGGAGCAGGCCAAGCCAGAGATGCCGTGGAGCGGGCTTGGCCCGGCCACCGGCATCGTCCCCTTGGGGGGATGGCGCCGCAGGCGACTCAGGGGGGGATTCCAACCCACCGGGTGCAAAGCGGACACAGCGCGCACCCTGGTGGGTTTTGTTCCAACTGATTCAAGAGATTTCACATGAGCAAACAATTTGATGTCGTCGTCATCGGCGGCGGCCCCGGTGGCTACATCGCCGCCATCCGTGCAGCCCAACTGGGTTTCCAGGTTGCCTGTATCGACGAATGGAAGAACGACAAGGGCGGCCCGGCGCCTGGCGGCACCTGCACCAACGTCGGTTGCATCCCCTCCAAGGCCTTGCTGCAATCGTCCGAGCATTTCGACCACGCCACGCACCACTTTGCCGACCACGGCATCTCGGTGTCCGACGTCAAGATGGATGTGGCCAAGATGATTGCCCGCAAGGACACCGTCGTGAAGCAGAACAATGACGGCATCCTGTACCTGTTCAAGAAGAACAAGGTCAGTTTCTTCCACGGCCGTGGCTCCTTCGTGAAGGCCGCCGAAGGCGGCTACGAGATCAAGGTGGCGGGTGCCGCCGAAGAGTCCATCACCGGCAAGCACATCATCATCGCCACCGGCTCGAATGCCCGTGCGCTGCCCGGCACGCCTTTTGACGAAGTCAACGTGCTGTCCAACGACGGCGCGCTGCGTCTGGGCACTGTGCCCAAGAAGCTGGGCCTGATCGGCTCGGGCGTGATTGGTCTCGAAATGGGTTCCGTGTGGCGCCGCCTGGGTGCGGAAGTCACCATTCTTGAAGGTCTGCCGACCTTCCTGGGTGCGGTGGACGAGCAGATCGCCAAGGAAGCCAAGAAGGCTTTTGACAAGCAAGGCCTGAAGATCGAGCTGGGCGTCAAGGTGGGCGAGATCAAGAACGGCAAGAAGAGCGTCAGCGTGGCCTACACCAACGCCAAGGGCGAGGCCGTGGACCTCGAAGTGGACAAGCTGATCATCTCGATCGGTCGTGTGCCCAACACCATCGGCCTGAACACCGAAGCCGTCGGCCTGCAACTCGACGAGCGTGGCGCCATCGTGGTGAACGACGACTGCCAGACCAACCTGCCCAACGTCTGGGCGGTGGGTGACGTGGTGCGTGGCCCCATGCTGGCCCACAAGGCCGAGGAAGAAGGCGTTGCCGTGGCCGAGCGCATTGCCGGCCAGCATGGTCACGTCAATTTCGGCACCATCCCCTGGGTGATCTACACCAGCCCCGAGATCGCCTGGGTGGGTCAGACCGAGCAGCAACTCAAGGCCAGTGGCCGTGCCTACAAGGCCGGTACCTTCCCCTTCCTGGCCAATGGCCGTGCACGCGCCCTGGGCGACACCACCGGCATGGTGAAGTTCCTGGCCGATGCCACCACCGATGAAATCCTGGGCGTTCACATCGTGGGCCCCATGGCCAGCGAACTGATCTCCGAGGCCGTCGTGGCCATGGAGTTCAAGGCCAGCGCCGAAGACATCGCCCGCATCTGCCATGCGCACCCGTCGCTGTCCGAAGCCACCAAGGAAGCAGCCTTGGCGGTGGACAAGCGCACGCTGAACTTCTGATCAACCACGCATGTCGGGATCTGATGCCGTTCACTTGGCCTACGAGGCCGAGATCAAGGCGCGGGGGTTCAGCAGTGACCCCGCGCAGCTTCGTGCTGTCGAGGCCTTGCAGCGCTGTGCCAATGATTGGTCAGCCTACAAGGACAAGCGCTCCAACTCGTTCAAGAAGCTGATCAATCGGCCTGAGATTCCGCGCGGCGTGTACATGTACGGAGGGGTGGGGCGGGGCAAGAGCTTTCTGATGGATTGCTTCTTCAACGCCGTGCCCATCCGCCGCAAGGTGCGCCTGCACTTTCACGAGTTCATGCGTGAAGTGCACCGCGAGATGACCGTGCTGCAAGGCACGGTCAACCCGCTGGACGTGCTGGGCGCCAAGATTGCCAAACGCTACAAGCTCATCTGTTTTGATGAGTTTCATGTGGCTGACATCACCGACGCCATGATTCTTCATCGGCTGCTGGTGTCCTTGTTCGACAACGGGGTGGGCTTTGTCACCACCTCCAATTTCAAGCCGGACGACCTGTACCCTGATGGCTTGCACCGTGACCGCATCCTGCCCGCCATTGCCCTGCTCAACGAGCGCATGGACGTGCTGAACGTGGACAACGGTACCGATTACCGCCGTCGCACGCTGGAGCAGGTGCGGGCCTACATCACCCCGCTGGGGGCCGAGGCCGATGCCGAGATGCGTGACAACTTTGCGCGTCTGGCCGAAACCAAGGACGAAGACCCGGTGATGCGCATCGAATCGCGTGAAATCCATGCGCTGCGCAAGGCGGGCGGGGTGGTCTGGTTTGACTTCAAGACCCTCTGCGGTGGCCCACGCTCGCAGAATGATTACCTGGAGATCGCCACTCAGTTCCATACCGTGCTGCTCAGTGGCGTACCGCACATGCCCGTCAGCCGGGCCTCTGAGGCCAGGCGTTTCACCTGGCTGGTGGACGTGCTGTACGACCGCCGGGTCAAGCTGATCCTGTCGGCGGCTGTGCCCCCCGAAGAGCTGTACACCGAGGGCCCGATGGCACACGAGTTTCCGCGCACCGTCTCGCGTCTCAATGAGATGCAGTCGGCCGAGTTTCTGGCGCTGGAACGGCGCTTGGTCGACACCCGCCTCACATGATGTCCGGAACACGCCTGAATGCTCTCTTCATCTCGGTCCTGCTGTGTCTGAGTGGGGGGGCGCTGGCCGCCGATGCGCCCTCTTACCCGCCTGCACAGCCGCAGTCCGCACCGTCTTTCACCGAGGTGGAGCGTTCGCGCATCGAGCGGGAGCGCGCCGCCGAGATGCGGCGCCAACAGCAGGTGGAGAGTGGCTGCTACCAGCGCTTTGCCGTCAACGATTGCCTGCTGGAGAGCCGAGTCAAACACCGCGAGTTGATGGCCGACCTCAAGCGCCAGGAAATCGCACTCAATGACCGTGAGCGCCGCTTGCGTTCCAGCGAGCAATTGCGCCGCATTGAAGACAAGGTGTCGTCGCCCGAACGCGATATCGACCTGATGAACCGCCAGCAGCAAGGGGCGCAAAAGGCCACGGACGCGGCCAACACGGCGGCGCAAAGAGCGGTCGATGCCGCCAATCAGACGCGTGAACGCGCTGAGCGCCAGGCCGAGCAGCAACGCAAGCAGCAGCAGGCCGTCGAAAAGGCGGCAGAGCGGGCCAGCAAGGCGGCACAAGCGCCTGAGGAGGCCCGTCGGTTTCAGGACAAATTGCAGGATGCGGCCAGCCACCGCCAGCAGGTGGAGCGTGACGCCAAGAGCAGCCCGGGTCCACGCGGAGCCCCTTTGCCCGTGCCTGCCGAGGCCGGCAGCGCCCCTGCTGTCCGCCCCTGAGTGGGTTGGGATCAGCCCGGCATCGCGGCCAGGCCTGAGCTCAGCGCCGAACTGCGCTGGGCGCGCCCACCAAGGGTTCGATGCGGACCACCACCAGTGAAAGATTGTCACCGCCGCCACGGGCGCGGCCGCGTGCCTTGTCGATCAGGAACTCGGTGGCCTCGCGGGGCGAAAGGCCAGCCAGAACCGAGCCCAACTCGGCATTTGTGAAGTAGTGCCACACCCCATCGCTGCAGGCCATCAGAGAGTCGCCAGGCTTGACCTGATCGATCACATGGTAGGCCATCGGAGGATCCGATTCGGTGCCCAGGCAACCCAGCAGGATGTTGGACTGCGGGTGGTGGCTTGCTTCTTCCTCGGTCAGTTCGCCGCGATCGACCAGCGCCTGCACGTAGGAGTGGTCCAGGGTGCGCTTGATCAGTCGGTCGCCATGGAAGTGATAGATGCGTGAGTCACCTGCATGGATCCAATGGCATTCGCCATTGGGCAGGATCAAAAATGCAGCCACCGTGCTGTGGGGCTCTTGCTCGGCCGAGATGGCCGTGAGCTTGATCACCAGGTGGGCTTCTTTGAGCAACTGCTGAAGCAGTTCATGAGGCGAATCGCTTTCAGGTGCGAAGCGCTCAAACAATTGGCGCGCACTGAGCATCACCTGGTCAGAGGCCTTGCGCCCGCCGCTGCGGCCCCCCATGCCATCAGCCACCACCGCCAGCACGCAACCGTTGACTCGGGCATGGCTCAGCAGGACCACCTGGTCTTGCTGGTATTCGCGATCTCCCTTGTGTATGCCCGTGGAAGCGGTAAGTCGGTAGCCTTGAGACATGATAGGGACTTCAACCTGCAGGAGTTTCGCGCAAAGTGGTCGCCTATTATCGTGTGAAGAAATGACATGCGAATCGCAGCCAGAGCTGTCTTTTTCGGTAGGGCCCGCCTCTGCGTCGCCTCCTTGGGTGGCGCAGGTGACCGACTGGCTGAGCCCGGGAGGCCATCTGCAGCAGCGCGCTCCCGGCTTCAGGCCCAGGCCGGGGCAACTGCGTCTGGCCCTGGCGGTGGGGCAGTGCGTGGCCGAGGGTGGGGTGCTGGTGGCCGAGGCCGGCACGGGCGTCGGCAAGACCTATGGCTACCTGCTGCCCACGCTGCTCAGCGGGCGCCGCATTTTGATCGCCACGGCCACGCGCAACCTGCAGGACCAGCTTTCCACGCGTGACCTGCCTCAGTTGCTGGCCCTGCTCGGCGTGAATCGGCGCGTGGCCCCCTTGAAGGGCCGGGCCAGCTACCTGTGCACACACCGTCTGGGGTCGGCGCGTCGCGATGGGCACTACCTGGCCGATGCCGAGCTGCGGCTCCTGGCCCAGGTGGAGCGCTGGGCCCATTCGACGCGGTCCGGCGATCTGGCCGAATTGCCTGAGCTTGACGAGACCTCGCCACTGTTGCCCTTGATCACGTCGACCCGCGACAACTGCCTGGGCACGCGCTGCGCGGGCTGGCAAGGCTGTCATGTCAACGAGGCGCGACGGCGTGCCATGGTGGCCGACGTCGTGGTGATCAACCACCACCTGTTCTTCGCTGATCTGCAGTTGCGCGAGTCGGGCGTGGCCGAGCTGTTGCCCTCGGTGCAGACCGTGGTCTTCGATGAGGCGCATCGGCTCAATGACATCGCGGTGCAGTTCATGGGGCGCCAATTCAGCACCCGTCAGTTGCGTGGTCTGGCCACCGAACTGGTCAACGAGGGCATGCGTTGGGCCCGGGGGTTTCAGCCCTGGCCTGAGTTGGCCTCTTTGCTTGAGCAGCAGGCCCGGGCCTTGGACCAGTGCCTGGGGCGCGACACCCCGCGCGCAGGTGTGCGTCTGCGT
The DNA here is from genome assembly GCF_059422285.1 of Curvibacter sp. GW821-FHT01G03. NCBI lineage: Bacteria > Pseudomonadati > Pseudomonadota > Betaproteobacteria > Burkholderiales > Comamonadaceae > Curvibacter > Curvibacter sp. GW821-FHT01G03. The sequence goes on along the minus strand of NZ_JBWKWP010000007.1, from coordinate 64,905 downwards.
TGGCTGGGTGCTACCCCGGAGGGCGTGCCGGCGCTGTTGTGGCAGCAAAGTCAGCACCAATTGGCTGCGGTGCTGGCGCGGGTGCACGAGGCGCTCACGGTGGTGGCAGAAACCGCGCCCGAGCTGCGCCGACTGGCCGACAGGGTGGCAGCGCTGCAGCAGGGGTGGTCCGCGTTCATGCGCCCTCCGGCCGGCATGGTGGTGCGCTGGCTCGAACTGGGGCGGCAGGCGAAGTTCATGGAGGCACCGCTCAACATGGCAGCAGCCCTCGCGCCGTTGATGGGCCCGGATGCCCAGGCTGACACCCGGTCCTGGGTGTTCACCTCGGCCACCCTGGGCCTGGATGAGTCGCTCAGCTGGTTCACCGAACCTGCCGGGCTGAAAGGCCATGCGACCGTGTTGCGCGTGGCCAGCCCATTTGACTACCGCAGCCAAGCGTACCTGCACGTGCCTGAGGGCTTGCCCGAGGCGCAGGACCCGGATCATGCCTCGGCCCTGGCGCACTGGCTGGTGGAGCCCGTGCGTTGCCTGGGGGGGCGTACTCTGGTGCTGGCCACCTCTTTGCGCGCCTTGGCTGAACTGGCCCGGCAACTGCAACAAGGGATGGCAGGGTCGGGCATTGATGTGCTGGTGCAGGGGCAGGGCTCGCGCAGGCGCCTGCTGGAGCGTTTCCGTCAGGGCGGTGGGGCAGGGCGCCCCTGCGTCCTGGTGGCCTCTGGCGCATTCTGGGAGGGGGTGGATGTGCCTGGCGATGCCTTGCAGATGCTGGTCATCGACAAGCTGCCATTTCCGGTGCCTGATGATCCGCTGGTCCAGGCGCGCAGCCAGGCCCTGCGTCAACAGGGGCTGTCACCGTTCGAGGCCTATGTCCTGCCCGAGACCGCCATGGCGCTGAAGCAGGGCGCAGGCCGCTTGATTCGATCCGAGACTGACCGGGGGGTGCTGGTGGTGGCGGACGAACGCCTGCTGCAGCGAAGTTATGGGCCGCCCTTGCTGGCGGCCTTGCCCGACATGCCGGCCTTGCACGGGCAGGCGGCTTTGATGAAGGCCCTCACGGCCTTGCGTCAGATGGACTAGGCCGTGTTGCCTGAGGGCTTGTTACCAGATCTTCCACCAGGGGCCGGTGGCCTTCTTGAGCCCGCTGGACTGGCCGCCCAGGTAGGCGTTCTCGGGGTAGTTCTGGGCCAGCACACGGCGGGCATCGTCACGCAACTGGGCCATGCCCAGGGCATCGTACGATCTGGCCAGGATGACCAGCGCCTCTTCGGTGGCCGGCACATCGCGGTACTCGGTCACGGCCACCTGGGCGCGGTTGATCGCCGCCACATAGGCGCCGCGTGAGAAGTAGTAGCGGGCCACGTGCACTTCGTACTGGGCCAGCGAGTTCACGATGTACACCATGCGCTGGCGTGCGTCAGGGGCGTAGCGTGAGTCGGGGAAGCGGGTGCTCAATTCCTTGAAGGACTCGAAAGAGTCCTTGGCCGCCTTCTGGTCGCGCTCGGACAGGTCCTGATGGGTGAACGAGGCGAACAGCCCCAGGTTGTCATTGAAGTTGACAATGCCCTTCATGTAGAGGGCGTAGTCCATGCCAGGGCTGGCAGGGTGCAGACGGATGAAACGGTCCAGGGTGGCCAGGGCCTGGGCCTGCTCATTGGCCCGGTACTGGGCATAGGCCTTTTCAAGTTCGGCTTGCTGGGCCAAGGGCGTGCCGGCAGCACGGCCTTCGAGCTTTTCGAACAGGGGGACGGCCTTGTCATAGGCGCCTGAGCTCAACTCATCCTTGGCTTCGCTGTAGAGGCGGTCGGGCGTCCAGTTGGCGGTCTTGTCGTAATTGGTCGACGAGCACCCACCCAACAGGGCTGACAGACAGGCAACCAGCGCGAACGCGGGGACCACGGATAATTTGGCACGTAGCATCACTGGAAACCTCTTGAAGCAAAGCAAATTGATTATATCGGCGGCCCCTGCGGCTTCCTCTCTTGATGGCCTCGGTACGGACGCGGTCGCTGAGATGCTGGAAGATGACGGCCTGGAGCGCGCGGAAGGGGCTGACGAGCCCACCGAGGAACTGCGGCAGGGTGAGGTCCCGCTGGCCAGCCATGGCCTGCGCCTGGACAAGGCCCTCACCGAATTCGTCACCGAGTTCTCGCGCAGCTACCTGCAGCAGCTCATCGACGAAGGGGCGGTGCGCCTCAATGGGCAGGCCGTGAGCAAGGCCTCGCTCAAGGTCAAGGTGGGCGACCGCCTGGAGGTCTGCCTGCGACCCACACCGCAAAGCCAGGCCTTCAAGCCAGAGGCCATGGCGCTGGACATCGTGTTCGAGGACCAGGACCTGATCGTGCTGAACAAGCCGCCGGGCCTGGTGGTGCACCCGGCGCCCGGGCACTGGAGCGGGACCTTGCTCAACGGCCTGCTGGCCCACCATGGCGGAGCCGTGCTGCTGCCGCGCGCCGGCATCGTGCACCGCCTGGACCGCGATACCAGCGGCCTGATGGTGGTGGCCAAGACTCGACAGACCATGGACCGGTTGGTGCAGCTGATTGCGGCGCGCGAGGTCAGCCGCCAGTACATGGCGCTGGCCCACAAGCCTTGGCAGGGGGCCGCTCAGGTCACGGTCGAGGCGGCCATTGGCAGGGATCCTCGCAACCGCCTGCGCATGGCGGTCGTGGACTTGACCCACCAATCGGGCAAGACGGCGCGCACCGACATTGAACTGATGGGCAATGCGCCGCAAGGCTGCTGGGTGCGCTGCAAGCTCCACACCGGCCGCACCCATCAGATCCGTGTGCACATGGCGCACCTGGGCCACCCCTTGTTGGCCGACGGACTCTACGGAGGGGCGCCCGCTGCGGGCATGCAGCGCCAGGCCCTGCATGCCTGGCGGCTCGCTTTCGTGCATCCGGTGAGCGGCGAACCTCTGGCCTTCGAGACCGCGCTTCCGGCCGACCTGCAGGCTGCCCTGGCCGATTGGGGCCTGCGTTACAATCCGCCCATCGCACCCCTCTAGCCCTCGGCTCAGCGTTGGTGCCCGGACATCGGTCAGGGGCTCGCAGCCCTCCTTACTGCCCCTCCGAGACAGCCTTGTTGCCCCCGCCCCCGTGACGGCCTTCGCCCTCCCGGGCGCCTACCCCGGAATTTTTGAACATGAACACGACGGATGCCCGGCGTATCCTCGAAACAGCGTTGATCTGTTCGCATCAGCCTTTGTCGATGCGCGACTTGCGGGCGCTGTTCGAGGATGAACTGGGCTCGGACACCCTCAAGACCTTGCTGAGCGATCTGCAGGCCGAGTGGACCCATAAGGGTGTCGAGTTGGTGTGTGTCGCCTCGGGCTGGCGCTTCCAGAGCCGTCCCGAGATGCGTTACTACCTGGATCGCCTGCACCCCGAAAAGCCGCCGCGCTACACCCGTGCGGCGCTCGAGACCCTGGCCATCATCGCCTATCGCCAGCCCGTGACGCGAGGCGACATCGAGGACATCCGCGGTGTCACGGTCAACTCGCTGGTCATCAAGCAGTTGGAGGACCGGGGGTGGGTCGAGGTGATCGGTCACAGAGAAACCGTCGGACGTCCGGCCCTGTTTGCCACCACGCGGCAGTTTCTCGATGATTTGGGCCTGGCTTCGCTGGATCAGCTTCCTTCTTTGGATGATCCGGAGCGCCAAGACCGCTTGTTGCAGGCCCTGCAGGCTGCGCCGGGGCTGGATGAGGCGGGTCTGTCGATCGCCGAGCCGGAACTGCCGTTTGAACTGAATCCATTGACCGCCGAATCGGTGGTCCCTTTTTCCCTCACCTCCGAGCCCCCGGGACTCGCAGGTGACTCTCTTACCGTCCCCGGGACAGGCCAAGCCCATGAATGATCAAGTGAATTCCCCGTCAGAGCCGTCAGAGCTCCCTCAGACCGAGGCCACGCAGCCGGCTGCTGCGGCCCAGCCCAAGTCCGAGCGCAGTCGACGTGGCCAGGCTGCCGCCCGACCCGCCCCGGCGTCGCAGGCCCCGGCCATCCGATTCGAGGATGTGGTCTCCGGTCAGTTTGATGCCGACGAAGAAGCGCCTGACCTGGCGCCCCTGAAGCGGGTGCTGGCGCCGCAGGTGGAAACCCCCAAGTTGCACAAGGTGTTGGCGCAGGCCGGGCTGGGTTCCCGGCTTGAGATGGAGCAACTGATTCTGGAAGGGCGTATCTCCGTCAACAACGAGCCGGCCCACATTGGCCAGCGCGTTCAGTATGGCGATCAGGTGAAGGTCAATGGCAAGCCCATCCGCTACCGCATTGATCCGCCGCCGGCGCGCGTCATCGCTTACCACAAGCCCGTGGGCGAGGTGGTCACCCATGATGACCCACAGAATCGCCCCACCGTGTTTCGCCGCCTGCCGCGCCTGCAGCAGGGCAAGTGGCAGTCCGTCGGCCGCCTGGATCTGAACACCGAAGGTCTGTTGCTGTTCACCAGCTCGGGCGAATTGGCCAACCAGCTCATGCACCCCCGCTTCGGCCTGGAGCGCGAATACGCCGTGCGTGTGCTGGGCGCCTTGAGCAAGGAAGAAAAAGAGCGGTTGCTCGCGGGGGTGAACCTCGACGACGGTCCGGCACAGTTCGGCTCGATTGAAGACGGTGGTGGTGAAGGTTCCAATTGCTGGTACCGGGTCACCATCTCCGAAGGCCGCAACCGCGAGGTGCGTCGTCTGTTCGAGGCGGTCGGCCATGCCGTGAGCCGTCTGATCCGCATCCGCTATGGCGCCATGGTGCTGCCGCGTGGGCTCAAGCGCGGCGCCTGGGTCGAGCTCGATGAGAGTGACATCCGCTCGCTTGTGCAGGCCGCCGGCGTGCGTGGCGAAGAGGGCGGGGCCCGCCGTGCCGAAGCGCCGGCGCCCCGTGGTCAGCGTGCTGGCAATGGCCCGCAGCGGCGACCTGCCGGCCCTGGTCCGCGTGGCAACACCGATTTCAAGCGCGGTGGCGGCCCCCGCCAGCCCGATCCGCTGACCACGGGCGTGACGGCTGGCCGATCACGCCCGGAGCGTGGCGATCGTGTCGCCCCGGGTGCGCAGCCTGACCCCATGAAAACCTCGGTGGGCTACATCGGCGCCGACAGCTTCTCGCGGGCCCGTCAGAACCGGCAGAGCAAGGGCGGCCCCCGCCGTGGCGGGCCGGCAGGTGGCTTGGCCGGTGGTCCGGGCACGGCCGGCCGGGGTGGGCCACGCGGTGGCCGCGGTCGTTGACCCTCGTGACAGGAATGGCTGTCAAGGCATTGCCGCACAGCCGAGTTAGAATCCGAGGTTTTGCCAAGTGGCAAAAATTACAAAAACTCAGTTCAGGAATCAATCATGGCAATCGAACGCACTCTCTCCATCATCAAGCCTGACGCCGTCGCCAAGAACGTCATCGGCCAAATCCTGGCTCGCTTTGAAGCCGCCGGCCTGAAGATCGCTGCTTCGCGTCTGGTGCAACTGTCGCGCGCTGAAGCCGAGCAGTTCTACGCTGTGCACGCTGCACGCCCCTTCTTCAAGGATCTGGTTGACTTCATGATCTCCGGCCCTGTCCACGTTCAAGTTCTGGAAGGCGAAAACGCCATCCTGAAGAACCGCGAACTGATGGGCGCCACCGACCCGAAGAAGGCCGACGCTGGCACCATCCGTGCTGACTTCGCTGACAGCATCGACGCCAACGCCGTGCACGGTTCTGACGCCGCTGAAACCGCTGCCGTCGAAATCGCTTTCTTCTTCCCCAGCCTGAACGTCTACGCTCGTTGATTTTCGCGAGCCACGCATGCAATGACAGCCAATCTGCTTGATTTCGACCTCGAGGGGTTGGCTGCATTCTGCGACCAGCTGGGTGAGAAGCGCTTTCGTGCCACCCAGCTCTTCCGCTGGATCCACCAGCGAGGCGAATCCGATTTCGACCAGATGACCGATCTGGCCAAGTCGCTTCGCGAGAAGCTCAAGGGACGCGCCCGTGTCGAGGGGCTATCTGTCCTGAGCCGCCATGATTCCGCCGACGGCACTGTCAAGTGGCTGTTCGATGTGGGCGATGGCAATGCCGTCGAGGCTGTTTTCATTCCCGAAGACGATCGAGGCACGCTGTGCGTGTCATCCCAGGCCGGCTGTGCCGTGGGTTGTCGTTTTTGTTCTACCGGCCATCAGGGCTTCAGCCGCAACCTCAGCACGGGCGAGATCGTCGCTCAGCTCTGGTATGCCGAGCACACCCTGCGCCGCCAGTTTCAAACCTCTGAGCGTGTCATCTCCAATGTGGTGATGATGGGCATGGGCGAGCCGCTGCAGAATTACGGCGCTCTGGTGCCTGCGCTGCGCACCATGTTGGACGATCATGGGTATGGCTTGTCGCGCCGCCGGGTCACGGTGTCCACCTCGGGCGTCGTGCCGATGATGGAGCGCCTGTCGCAAGATTGTCCGGTGGCCCTGGCCGTCTCTTTGCACGCGCCAAACGATCCGCTTCGTGACAACCTGGTGCCGCTCAACCGCAAGTACCCCATCGCCGAGTTGATGGCGGCTTGCAATCAATACCTTGAATTTGCCCCTCGTGACTTCATCACGTTCGAGTACTGCATGCTCGACGGCGTCAATGACAGCCCCGAGCACGCACGCCAGCTGATTGATCTGGTGCGACAGCACGCCAGCGGCAAAGGCGTGTGGTGCAAGTTCAATCTGATTCCCTTCAACCCCTTCCCGGCCTCCGGCCTGTTGCGTTCGCCAACCGAGCGTGTGCAGGCGTTTGCGAAAATCCTGCTTGATGCTGGTATCGTGACGACCGTGCGAAAGACCCGTGGTGATGACATCGATGCGGCATGCGGCCAACTGGCCGGCGATGTCCGTGATCGCACCCGGGTGGCTGAGCGTATTGCCCAGCAGCGCACCATCGTTCTGAAACCTGTGACCGAATTGACGGCCAACAACAAGGAGGCTTGATGGGGACTGCCCTGGCAATGCGCCATCTCTGGCGAAGTGTCCTGAGTGCCGCCGTGACCGCCGCGGCCATCGGGGTGTTCCTGGGGGCCCTGAGCGGTTGTGCCACCCAGTCCACGGCCTCCAACGACCCGGTCATTTCCGAGACCCCCGGTGGCGCCAGTGACGAGGGAGAGGCGCGTCGCCGAGCCCGCATCCGCCTGGAGTTGGCCTCCAACTATTTCGAGCAGGGCAAGACCACGGTGGCGCTTGATGAGGTGCGGCAGGTGCTGGCCGCCGACCCCGGCTTTGCCGAGGCCTACAACCTGCGCGGTCTGATTTACATGCGGCTCAATGATGAGCGCCAGGCCGAAGAGGGTTTCAAACGGGCCCTGGCGCTCAGCCCGCGTGACCCCAACATCCTGCACAACTATGGCTGGTTGGCCTGTCAACGCAAGCGCTACGGTGAAGCCGACGACTTTTTCAATCAGGCCCTGCAAAGCCCTCTGTATGGCGACAAGGCCAAGACCTTCATGGCCCAGGGGCTGTGTCAGGCCCGTGCCGGGCGCAAGGCTGAGGCCGAGCGAAGCCTGGCGCGTTCCTATGAACTGGATGCCGGTAACCCCATCACGGGCTACAACCTGGCCGCCTTGCTATATCAGCGTGGCGAACTGGTTCGGGCCCAGTTCTACATCCGCCGACTGAACAACAGTGAATTTGCCAATGCCGAGTCCCTGTGGCTCGGCATCCGGGTCGAGCACCGCATGGGTGACCGGGTGGCCATGTTGCAACTGGTCGAGCAACTGAAAAAGCGGTTCCCTCAGGCACGGGAGCTGTCGTCCTACGAGCGGGGAGCGTTTGATGAGTGAGGTGGAAGACGTGGCGGTGGCAAGCGTGCCGCCGCTCTCGGCAGGGGCCATGTTGCGTCAGGCGCGTGAAGCCGCCGGCATGCATGTGGCGGCTTTGGCGGTGGCCCTCAAGGTGCCGGTCAGCAAGCTCGAAGCGCTCGAATCCGACCGCTACGACGACCTGCCCGACGCGGTGTTCGTGCGTGCCCTGGCTTCCAGCGTGTGCCGCACTCTGCGCGTGGATGCAGCGCCGGTGCTGGAGCGTCTGCCCCAGACTCAGGCACCCAGGCTGAACCCGGACGATGCGGGCATCAACACCCCTTTCCGGGCTCAGAACGAGCGCCGTAGCCGGCTGGTGTCTGAATACCGATTCAGCCCGACGTTGCTGGCCGTGCCGCTTCTGTGCATCGGTGCCCTGGCCATATACCTTTGGCCTCGTTTCAGTCCCAGCCTGCCCGAGCCTGCGGCCCCGGTGACCCACCCTGGTGCTGTCGTCCAGGCGGTGCCAGAGCCTGAGCCCACTCCGCCACCCGCTGTGGCGCCCGCACCTGAGTTGGCTGCGACTGGCTCGGCTGCGGCAGTGGCGCCTGCGCCCGCACCTGTGGCAGTTGCCGTGGCGCCCTCGGCGCCTGCCCCGGCACCCATGCCTGTGCCTGTGCCTGTTCCGGCCTCGATGGCGCCGTCGGCTCCTGTCGCAGCGCCGGCCGTGTCCGCACCGCCCGGTGCCCCGGGTTCGTCGGTGGTGGCAGTTCCGTCGGCGAATTCGGTGCTGAGCTTCAGTGCCACGGGCAGTTCCTGGATCAAGGTGACCGATGCCAATGGTCAGGTCACCTTCCAGAAAACCATGAGCGCCGGTGAGACCGCCTCTGCCGGCGGTGTTCCGCCGCTTTCCGTGGTGGTCGGCAAGGCCGATGTCACCCAGGTCCAGGTGCGTGGCAAGGCATTCGATCTGCAATCTTTGGCGCGTGACAACGTGGCCCGTTTCGAGGTGAAGTGATGAGCGACAGCGAGCGCCCGGTGTGGGGGCAGCAACCGATTCCCACCGCCCAACCCAAGCCGCGCAGGTCGCGCCAGGCGGTGACGTCCTGGGACAGTCACCACGTCACCGTGGGTGGCGATGCGCCCGTGCGTGTGCAGTCGATGACCAACACCGACACGGTCGATGTGATCGGTACCGCCATCCAGGTCAAGGAGTTGGCGCTGGCAGGCTCCGAGATGGTTCGCATCACGGTCAACACGCCTGAAGCCGCTGCAGCGGTGCCTCACATCCGTGAGCAACTCGACCGCATGGGCATCGCCGTGCCCCTGATCGGCGACTTTCATTACAACGGGCATCGTCTTCTGACAGAGCACCCGGCCTGCGCCGAGGCCTTGTCCAAGTACCGGATCAACCCGGGCAACGTGGGCAAGGGCGACAAGCATGATCGCCAGTTCGGCCAGATGATCGATGTGGCCATCCGCTGGAACAAGCCGGTGCGAATCGGCGTCAACTGGGGCAGCCTCGACCAGGAGTTGCTCGCCAGCCTGATGGACGAGAACAGCCGGCGTGCCCAGCCCTGGGATGCGCGCCAGGTGATGTATGAGGCCCTGATTTCATCGGCCATCACCTCCGCCCAGCGGGCCGAGGAAATGGGCTTGCCTGGCCATCAGATCATTTTGTCGTGCAAGGTCAGCGGCGTGCAGGATCTGATCGCGGTGTACCGTGAACTGGGCCGACGCACCGACTACGCGCTGCACCTCGGACTGACCGAGGCCGGCATGGGGACCAAGGGCACGGTGGCCTCGGCCACGGCACTGTCCATCTTGCTGCAAGAGGGCATTGGCGACACCATCCGCGTGTCGCTCACCCCTCAACCTGGCGAGTCACGCACCCAAGAGGTGGTGATCGCCTCCGAGATCCTGCAGGCCTTGGGTCTGAGGGTGTTTGTGCCCAGCGTCACGGCCTGTCCGGGTTGTGGCCGCACCACCAGCACCACTTTCCAGGAGTTGGCCAAGCAGATCGATGATTTCCTGCGTGCGCAGATGCCGGTTTGGCGTTCGCATTACCCGGGCGTCGAAAAGCTCAAGGTGGCGGTCATGGGCTGCATCGTGAACGGCCCGGGTGAAAGCAAGCATGCCGACATCGGCATCAGCCTGCCGGGCACGGGTGAGGCGCCGGCCGCACCTGTGTTCATCGATGGCGAGAAGGCCCTGACGCTGCGCGGTGACAACATCGCGACCGAGTTTCACCAGATCGTCGAAAACTACATTGAAAAGCGCTTCGGAGCGGCCTCTTCGGCCCCGCACTCCGAGCCCATCTGATCCTTATGTCCGAGAAACCCCAGGCAGCCCCCGCGGCTGCGGCGTCCGCGCCCCGATTTGAAAAGCTTTCCGCCGTCAAAGGCATGAACGACATCCTGCCGCCCGAGTCGGCGCAGTGGGAGTGGCTTGAAGACAAGGTGCGCCAGTTGATGGCCCGCCATGCCTACCGCAACATCCGCACCCCCATCGTCGAACCCACGCCCCTGTTTGTGCGTGGCCTCGGCGAGGTGACCGACATCGTCGAAAAAGAGATGTACTCCTTCGAGGACAAGCTCAATGGCGAAGCCCTGACCCTGCGCCCCGAAAACACCGCGGGCGTGGTGCGTGCCGTGGCCGAGCACTCGATGCTGTACGACGGCGGCAAGCGCCTGTATTACATGGGCCCGATGTTCCGGCACGAGCGTCCCCAGCGTGGTCGCTATCGCCAGTTTCACCAGATCGGCGCCGAAGCCCTGGGTTTTCCGGGCGCCGAGGTCGATGCCGAACTGATCCTGCTGGCCCATGCCCTGTGGCAGGAGCTGGGCCTCAAGGATGTGCGCCTGGAGCTCAACAGCCTGGGCCAGCCGGCCGAGCGCAAGGCGCACCGCGCGGCCTTGATCGCCCACTTCGAGCAGCACGAGGCGCTGCTCGACGAAGACGCACGCCGTCGCCTGCACAGCAACCCGTTGCGCATCCTGGACACCAAGAACCCGGCCATGCGCGAGGTGGTCGAATCGGCCCCGCGCCTGATCGACTTCCTGGGTGAGGCTTCGCTGGCCCACTTCAACACCGTGCGCGGTATTCTGGATGCCTGCGGTGTGGCCTACACGATCAACCCGCGCCTGGTGCGGGGCATGGACTACTACAACCTCACGGTGTTCGAGTTCATCACCGAGAGCCTGGGCTCGCAGGGCACGATCTGCGGCGGTGGCCGCTACGACTACCTGATCGAGCAGATCGGTGGCAAGGCGGCCCCTGCCGTGGGCTGGGCCCTGGGTGTGGAGCGGGTGCTGGAGTTGCTGCGCGAGCAGGCCCCGGCACAGGCCCCGGCGCCCGATGCCTATGCCATCGTGCCCGATGCCACGGCCTTGCCGCTGGTCCTCAAAACCCTGGTGCAGTTGCGTGCCCTGGGCGTCTCGGTCCAGATGCATGCCGGTGCGGCAGAGTCCTGGGGCAGCATGAAGTCCCAGTTCAAGAAGGCCGACGCCAGCGGCGCCCGCCATGCGCTGATTTTTGGCGGCGACGAGTTGGCCCGTGACGAGGTGACTGTGAAGTCGCTGCGGGATGGCGCAGGCGCCCAACAGGCCCGCTCGCTGAGCGATCTGCCCCAATGGGCGATCACCCTACAATCCCAGAATTAACAGCAGAACGCCATGGCATCTCATCTCGACCTCGAAGAACAAGAACAGCTCGATCAGCTCAAGCATTTCTGGAACCGCTACGGCAATGCCATCAGCTGGGTGCTGATCGTGATCTTTGGCGGCTTTGCCGCCTGGAACGGTTACCAGTACTGGCAGCGCAGCCAGGCTGCCCAGGCCGCTGTGCTCTATGACGAAATGGAGCGCGCGGTCAAGGCTCAGGACCTGCAGAAGGTGGCCCGTGTGCAGGAAGACATCCACGGCAAGTACGGCCGCACGGCCTATGCCGCCCAGGCCAGCCTGCTGGCTGCCCAGGCCCTGGCTGACAAGGGCAATGCCGATGCTGCCAAGGCGGCACTGAACTGGGTGCTGGAGCAATCCGGCGACGATGGCGTGAAGGCCGTGGCCCGCCTGCGCCTGGCAGCTCTCCAGGTCGATGCCAAGGCATACGACGAAGCCCTCAAGACCCTGGGTACCGCTTTCCCTGCCGAATTCGAAGCTCTGGCAGCCGATCGCAAGGGGGATGTGCTGGCCTTGCAAGGCAAGGCCGATGAGGCCATCGCCGAATACCGCAAGGCCTATCAAAAGCTCGATGAGCGCACGGAATACCGGCGCCTGATCGAGGCCAAGCTCAATGCACTGGGCGTCAACCCGCAAGCTGCTGCCGAACCGGCGACAGCCGCGACAGCCCCTACCGAGGACAAGAAGTGAAGCACATGGCACGACCGGTCGTTGAACGCAGCCTCATGGCGGCCCTGGCGGCCGTTTCGCTGCTGGTGTTGACTGCTTGCAGCTCGGGCTCGCCCAAGCACAAGCCTGCCGAACTGGCGCCCGTGGTGGCCCTGGTGGGGGTCAAGCCGGCCTGGTCGGCCAGCCTGGGGGCGGTTGAGTTCCCGCTGGACGCCCAGGTCACGGGTTCCACCCTGACCCTGGCCTCGTCGGCAGGGCAGGTCACCGCTTGGGATGCCACCACCGGGCGCGAGCTTTGGCGCGCAGACGCCAAGGCCAGCATCACGGCGGGTGTGGGCGGCGATGGCAAGCAGGTGGCTGTGGTCACCAGCAACAACGAATTGGTCAACTTTGTGGCCGGACGCGAAATCTGGCGTCGCCAATTGCCCGCCCAGGTCTTCACTGCGCCCTTGGTTGCCGGTGGTCGGGTCTTCGTGTTGGCGGCCGATCGCTCCGTATCGGCCTTTGATGCTGAATCCGGCCGCAAGCTCTGGACCCAGCAGCGCCCGGGTGAGCCCCTGGTGCTGCGTCAACCGGGCGTGCTGATTCCGGTCAATGACACCCTGGTGGCCGGCCTGTCCGGGCGGCTCGCGGGCTTGAACCCTGCCAACGGCGGTATCCGCTGGGAGGCGCCTCTGGCCACGCCGCGCGGCACCAACGATGTCGAACGCCTGGTCGACCTGGTGGGGCGCGTGAGCCGCGTGGACGACTCGGTCTGCGTGCGCGCCTTCCAGGCTGCCGTGGGCTGCGTGCAGGCCCAGCGTGGTACCTTGAGCTGGACCAAGCCAGCCAATGGATTCACCGGCGTGCATGGTGATGCGGCAACCGTCTTCGGGACCGAGTCCGATGGCCGTCTGGTGGCCTGGCGTCGTGCCGATGGTGAACGCCTGTGGACCAGCGATCGTCTGCAATACCGCCACCTGACCGCCCCGTTGCTGTTGGGTCGCTCGTTGGCGATCGGCGACGACGCTGGCTTTGTTCATTTGCTGTCTCGCGAAGATGGCAGTTCCCTCAACCGCCTCAGCACCGACGGCTCACCGATTGCGGTGGCCCCGGTGCTGGCTGATGGCGTGTTGGTCGTGGTCACCCGCAAGGGTGGCGTGTTTGCATTCCGTCCGGAATGAATCGGCGGTAATGCTTCATGAAACCTGTTATTGCGCTCGTCGGGCGCCCCAATGTCGGCAAGTCGACACTTTTCAACCGCCTCACCAAGTCGCGTGATGCCATCGTGGCTGACTTCGCGGGCCTGACCCGCGATCGCCACTACGGCAATGGCCGTCAGGGTGCGCACGAGTACATCGTGATCGATACCGGGGGCTTCGAGCCCGATGCTGCCAGTGGCATCTACAAGGAAATGGCCAAGCAGACCCAGCAGGCTGTGGCCGAAGCCGATGTGGTGGTGTTTGTGGTCGATGCCCGGGCCGGCCTGTCGGCCCAGGATCACGACATTGCCAAGTACCTGCGTCGCCTGGGCAAGCCTTGCGTGCTGACGGCCAACAAGGCCGAAGGCATGAAAGAGGGCATGCAACTGTCCGAGTTTTATGAGCTGGGCCTGGGCGAGGTCTATCCGGTCTCGGCGGCCCACGGCCAAGGCATCCGCGGCCTGGTCGATCTGGCGCTGGCCCCCTTGAACCTGCCTGAGCCCGACGAGGATGCCGAGGAGGCTGATGCCGGCCTGATCAAACTTGCCGTGGCGGGGCGTCCCAATGTCGGCAAGTCAACGCTGATCAACACCTGGCTCGGTGAAGAGCGTCTGGTGGCCTTTGACATGCCTGGCACCACCCGGGATGCGATCTCGGTGCCCTTTGAACGCAATGGGCAGCGTTACGAATTGGTGGATACCGCCGGTTTGCGTCGCAAGGGCAAAGTCTTTGAAGCGATCGAGAAATTCTCGGTGGTGAAGACCTTGCAAGCCATCGAGTCGGCCAATGTGGTTTTGCTGTTGCTGGACGCCACCCAGGGCGTGACCGATCAGGACGCCCACATTGCCGGCTACATCCTGGAGAGTGGCCGCGCCGTGGTGATTGCCATCAATAAGTGGGATGCGGTGGACGACTACCAGCGCCAACTGGTCGAGCGCTCGATCGAGACCCGCCTGTCCTTTTTGAAGTTTGCCTCTGTGCACTTCATCTCGGCACGCAAGCGCCAGGGCCTGGGGCCGGTCTGGTCGGCGATTGCGCAGGCCCACAAGGCGGCCACGTGCAAGATGCCGACGCCGGTTCTCACCCGCCTGCTGCTGGAGGCGGTGCAGTTCCAGACGCCCAAGAAGACGGGCATGTACCGTCCCAAGCTGCGCTATGCCCACCAAGGGGGCATGAACCCGCCGGTGATCGTGATCCACGGCAACTCGCTGGAGCACGTGACCGAGGCCTACAAGCGCTTCCTGGAAGGCCGTTTCCGCAAGGAATTCAGCCTGGTGGGTACGCCTTTGCGCATCGAGCTCAAGACTTCGCAAAACCCTTTTGCTGACAAGGACGGCCATTGAGCCCATGGCCGCAGGGCCCCCGGAGTCCAGGTGCTGAAAATTGGCCTTGCGCCTTGCCAGGGGCCGGGCCTGTGGTAAGGTCTGGCTTTCCAACAACATTTTGAACACGGAGAATATCGTGAGCAATAAAGGGCAGCTTCTTCAAGACCCGTTCCTGAACGCACTGCGCCGCGAGCATGTGCCGGTGTCGATTTACCTCGTCAACGGCATCAAGCTTCAAGGTCAGATCGAGTCGTTCGACCAGTACGTGGTGTTGCTGCGCAACACCGTGACGCAAATGGTTTACAAGCATGCCATCTCGACCATCGTGCCGGGTCGTGCTGTGAACTTCTCCACTGCTGACGCTGCAGAGCCCGCAGCCGCACAGTGATCCGGAAGCCGGCCGTCCCCCGAAAGGGGGGCGGCCGGCTTTTTTACAGGCTCCGTTGATTTGACTGACAAGAATTCTCCTGCCCCCACCCCGGTCATCCTCGTGGGTGTGGATCTGGGTGGTCCGCATTTCGATGCCGACCTGGAAGAGCTGGGTCTGCTCGCCGAGACCGCGGGCCTGACGCCCGTGGCGCGCATCACCTGCAAACGCAAGGCGCCCGACGCGGCCTTGTTCGTCGGCAGTGGCAAGGCTGACGAGATCCGGTTCATGGCCGAGCAGCACGGGGCCGTCGAGGTCCTGTTCGACCAATCGCTGAGCCCTGCCCAGCAGCGCAACCTGGAGCGCCACCTCGGCTTGCCGGTCAACGACCGGACCTTGCTGATTCTTGAAATTTTTGCCCAGCGTGCGCGCAGCTTCGAAGGCAAACTGCAGGTTGAGCTGGCACGCTTGCAGTACGTCAGCACGCGTCTGGTGCGCCGCTGGTCTCACTTGGAACGTCAGCGTGGGGGCATCGGCGCGCGGGGCGGGCCGGGCGAAACCCAGATCGAACTGGACCGCCGAATGATCGGCGAGGCCATCAAGCGCACCAAAGAGCGTCTGGAAAAGGTCAAGCGTCAGCGCAGCACCCAGCGTCGCCAGCGCGAGCGTCGCGATACCTTCAACATCTCGTTGGTGGGCTACACCAACGCAGGCAAGTCGACGCTGTTCAATGCCCTGGTCAAGGCCCGGGCCTACGCGGCCGACCAGCTTTTTGCCACCCTGGACACCACCACCCGCCAGCTTTACCTGGGTGAGGCCGGGCGCTCGGTGTCCTTGTCCGACACCGTGGGTTTCATCCGAGACCTGCCCCACGGGCTGATCGACGCCTTTCAGGCCACCCTGCAGGAGGCGACCGACGCTGATCTGCTGTTGCATGTGGTCGATGCGGCCAACCCGGATTACCCCGAGCAACTCAACGAGGTCCTGCGTGTGCTGGGCGAGATCGGGGCCGCTGAGGTGCCTCAGTTGCTGGTGTTCAACAAGCTCGACGCCATCGATGAGGCGCAGCGTCCGCTGCAGGCCCTGGACACGTTCGAGCTGGCCGGCCGTCAGGTGCCCCGCGTGTTCGTGAGTGCGCGCAGTGGTGAAGGCCTGTCAGTGCTGCGTCAGCAGCTCGCCGCCTTGGCCCTGGCCCATCTGGCACCAGCTGCAGATCCCGCAGCCGGCGCCACGGAATTGGCACTTCCTTCGTCCTGATTGGGCACAATCAGTCCCGTACAAGAAAAGAGCAATGCGAATGAACTTCAAGACCAAAGCCTTGCGCTGGCCGGCTCTGCCGGGTCGCATCAAGGGGATGTTCAATCTCAACGATCCGCGCTGGGGTCGGGGGGATGATTCCTCCGGTGAACGTGGCCGTCCGGACAAGGAGGCTCCAGAGCAACCAAGCCCGCGCGGGCAGGGGGGCCAGCAGGTTCCGCCGGACCTCGATGAGTTGTGGCGTGACCTGAACCGCAAACTGGGCAAGCTGTTTGGCGGCCAAGGCGGCGGGCAGGGCGGTGGCTCGGGCGGCAAGGGCGGCGGTGGTGGCTACCAGCCCGACATGAAAAGCGCTGGTGTTGGCGTGGGGCTGATCGCGGCCGTGGCCGTGCTGATCTGGCTGGGGACAGGCTTCTTCATCGTCCAGGAAGGCCAACAGGCCGTGATCACGCAGTTCGGGCGTTACAAGTCGACCGTGGGGGCCGGTTTCAACTGGCGCCTGCCTTACCCGATCCAGCGCCACGAGTTGGTGTTTGTCACCCAGATCCGCTCGGTGGATGTGGGCCGTGACACGGTCATCAAGAGCACGGGCCTGCGCGACTCCGCCATGCTGACTGAAGATGAAAACATCGTCGAAATCAAGTTCGCTGTCCAATACCGGCTGAATGACGCGCGCGCCTGGTTGTTTGAGTCCAAGAACCCTGGCGAGTCCGTGGTGCAGGCTGCCGAGACGGCGGTGCGTGAAGTGGTTGGCAAGATGCGCATGGACACCGCCTTGTCCGACGAGCGCGATCAGATCGCGCCGCGCGTGCGTGCCTTGATGCAGAGCATCCTCGATCGCTACAAGGTCGGGGTGGAAGTGGTGGGCATCAACCTGCAGCAAGGGGGCGTGCGCCCACCCGAGCAGGTGCAGGCGGCGTTTGACGACGTGCTCAAGGCAGGGCAAGAGCGCGAACGTGCCAAGAACGAAGCCCAGGCATACGCCAATGACGTGATTCCGCGCGCGGTGGGCTCGGCCTCCCGCTTGAAGGAAGAGGCCGAGGCCTACAAGGGTCGCATCGTGGCTCAGTCTCAAGGCGATGCCCAGCGCTTCAAGTCGGTGCTGAACGAGTACCAGAAGGCGCCCCAGGTCACCCGAGACCGCATGTACATCGATACCATGCAGCAGATCTACGGCAACGTGACCAAGGTATTGGTCGAGTCGCGGCAAGGCGGCAATCTGCTGTACATGCCGCTCGACAAGATCCTGCAGCAGGCTGGGGCGGCCTCGGTCGACGCGGCACCCGCTGCTGCCGTGGTCCCTCAGGCCCCCGCCAGCGCACCCACAACAGGTGCTGCGTTTTCCAGCGAGTCGCGCGCTCGTGACAACGGCCGCTCGCGTGACCGCGAATCGCGCTAGGGAGTAGCTTCGTGAACAGAATCGGATTTTTCATTTCATCGTTGCTGGTGGCCCTGGCGCTGCTGAGCTCCATGCTGTTCGTGGTCGACCAGCGTCAGTTCGGGGTGGTCTATGCCCTGGGACAAATCAAGGAAGTCATCACCGAACCCGGTCTGAACTTCAAGCTGCCGCCCCCGTTCCAGAACGTGTCTTACATCGACAAGCGCCTGCTCATGCTTGACAGCAACGACACCGAGCCCATGCTCACGGCTGAAAAGCAGCGCGTGGTGATCGACTGGTATGTGCGCTGGCGCATCGCCGACCCGCTGGAGTACATCCGCAACGTCGGTCTGGACGAGACCGCCGGTGCCAACCAGCTCAACCGCGTGGTGCGCAATGCGTTCCAGGAAGAGGTCAACAAGCACACCGTCAAGGAACTCTTGTCGTCCAAGCGGGATGCTGTGATGAACGACGTGCGCCGCGAAGTGCTCAAGGTGGTCAAGGGCGACAAGCCCTGGGGTGTGGACGTGGTGGATGTGCGTGTCACCCGCGTCGACTACGTGGATGCCATCACCGAGTCGGTCTATCGACGCATGGAGGCCGAGCGCAAGCGCGTGGCCAATGAACTGCGTTCCACTGGGGGCGCCGAGGGGGAGAAGATCCGTGCCGATGCCGATCGCCAGCGCGAAATCACGGTGGCCAACGCCTACCGTGAGGCGCAGCAGATCAAGGGCGAGGGCGACGCTGAAGCGGCTCGCACCTACGCCGAGGCCTTTGGCAAGGACCCGCAGTTCGCACAGTTCTACCGCAGCCTGGAGGCCTACAAGGCCACGCTGAACAAGAAGAGCGATGTGGTGGTGGTCGATCCGTCCACCTCCGAGTTCTTCCGCATCTTCCGCGGTGCTGCGCCCACAGCGCCTGCCGGCAAGAAGTGAGCGCGGGTGTTGGACTCTGACGCGCTCTGGCTGGCGCTGGGCTTTGTCTTGGTGATCGAGGGCTTGTTTCCCTTCCTGTCACCGACCGCCTGGCGTCAGACTTTCACCCGCCTGCTCCAGTTGCAGGATGGTCAGATCCGCTTCATCGGCCTGCTCAGCGTGCTGGCCGGTCTGGCGTTGGTGTGGGCCCTGTCCTGAGTGGGCTGGCCAACATCTGTAAAATCACGTTTTTAACAGCCCCCCCATCACCATGTCTGCCTGGGTCCTGCCGGATCACATTGCCGATGTCCTGCCTTCCGAGGCCCGGCACATCGAAGAACTGCGCCGCGCCCTGCTTGATACGGCGCGCAGCTACGGCTATGAGCTGGTCATGCCGCCTCTGCTGGAGCACCTTGAATCCCTGTTGACCGGTACAGGTGAGGCGCTCGATCTCCTCACCTTCAAGCTGGTCGATCAACTGTCGGGCCGCACCATGGGCCTGCGTGCTGACACCACCCCGCAGGTGGCCCGCATCGACGCCCATCTGCTCAACCGCCAGGGCGTGACCCGTCTGTGCTATTGCGGCCCGGTGTTGCACACCCGGCCGGACAGCCCGCACGCCACCCGTGAGCCGCTGCAGTTCGGTGCCGAAATCTATGGCCATGCCGGCCCTGAGGCCGATCTGGAAGCACTGCTGCTGGCCCTGGATTGCCTGAAGGCGGCTGGCGTCACCGGCCTCAGCGTCGATCTGGCCGATGCGCGCATCCTTCGCACGCTGCTGGACGGTTTGCAACTGGCGCCGGCCCGCCTGCAGGCCATTCAACAAGCACTGGCCGTCAAGGCCAGCAGCGATCTGCAGGCCTTGGTGGCCGATCTGCCCTCTCCCACGCGTGAATTGCTGCTGGCCTTGCCGGGCCTGTACGGCGACATGGGCGTGCTGGATGAGGCCAGCCGGGTCTTTGCCGGGCAGCCCAAGCTGCTGGCCGCGTTGGACCAGCTGCGCTGGCTGGCCAGCCAGTTGGGTGAGGTCAATCTGACCTTCGACTTGGCCGACATGCGCGGCTATGCCTACTACACCGGTGCACGTTTTTCGATCTATGTGCCCGGTACCAGCGATGCGCTGGTCCGCGGTGGTCGTTACGACGAAGTGGGCGCGGTGTTCGGCCGCAATCGCCCGGCGGCCGGCTTCAGCCTGGACGTGCGTGAATTGGTGAGCGTGGTGGCCCCGCGTGCCCTGCGTGCGGCCATTCGCGCGCCCTGGGGCGTGGACCCGGCCTTGCGCGCTGCGGTGGCGGCCCTGCGTGCGCAGGGTGAGACGGTGGTGGGCGTGCTGCCGGGCCACGAGAGTGAAGTTGATGAGTTCCATTGCGATCGCCAGCTGGTCTCCAGCGCTGGGCAGTGGGTCGTGAAATCCCTTTGAATCAAATACTGTGATGAACAAGACAAGCGGTCGTAATGTGGTGGTGGTCGGTACCCAATGGGGTGACGAGGGCAAGGGCAAGCTCGTGGATTGGCTGACCGAAAGCGCCCAGGGCGTGGTGCGCTTCCAGGGTGGCCACAATGCAGGGCACACCCTCGTGATCAATGGCGTCAAGACGGCGCTGCACCTGATCCCCAGCGGCATCATGCGCGCCGGCGTCAAGTGCTACATCGGCAACGGTGTGGTGCTGTCGGCGGCCAAGCTGTTCGAGGAGATCGAAGGCCTGGAGAAGGCCGGTGTCGAGGTGCGCTCACGCCTGCGCATCAGCGAGGCTTGCCCGCTGATCCTGCCTTTCCATGCCGCACTTGATGTGGCCCGTGAGGCGGCCCGCGAAGAAGGCGGTACCGAGAAGATCGGCACCACCGGTCGCGGCATCGGTCCGGCTTATGAAGACAAGATCGCCCGCCGCGCCCTGCGCGTGCAAGATCTGAAGTACCCCGAGCGTTTCGCGGCCAAGCTGCGTGAACTGCTGGCCCTGCACAACCATGTGCTGACGACCTTCCTGGGGTCGCGCAAGTTCGTGTTCGGCGAGGCACTCAAGCCCTACATCGTCGATGGCGAAGTGCAGTTTGAGCCCGTCTACCAAGAAGCCATGCGCCACGCCGAGTTGCTCAAGCCCATGATGGCCGACGTCTCGCGCGAGCTCAACGACGCCCACCAGCATGGCGCCAACCTGTTGTTCGAAGGCGCCCAGGGCACCTTGCTCGACGTCGATCATGGCACCTACCCCTATGTGACCTCCAGCAACTGCGTGGCCGGCAATGCCGCTGCAGGCGCTGGTGTGGGCCCGGGCATGCTGCATTACATCCTGGGGATCACCAAGGCCTATTGCACCCGCGTGGGTGGCGGCCCCTTCCCGACCGAACTCGACTGGGAAAAAGAAGGGACCCCGGGCTGGCACATGAGCACGATCGGTGCCGAAAAAGGTGTCACCACCGGTCGCAGCCGCCGCTGCGGTTGGTTCGACGCGGCCCTGCTCAAGCGCAGCGCGCAGGTCAATGGCCTGACCGGGCTGTGCATCACCAAGCTCGACGTGCTGGATGGCCTGACCGAACTCAAGCTGTGCACCGGCTATGAACTTGACGGCGAAGTGACCGACATCCTGCCCATGGGAGCGGACGACATTGCCCGCTGCAAGCCGATCTACGAAACCATGGAAGGCTGGACCGACAGCACCGTGGGTGTGACCGACTATGACAAGCTGCCCGTCAACGCCCGCCTGTACCTGCAGCGCATCGAGCACGTCACCGGCGTGCCGATCCATGTCATCTCGACCAGTCCGGACCGTGACCACACGATCATGATGCGCCACCCCTACCTAGCCTGACGATCTGGTCTGAGATAGGCTTCTTTTCTTTACAAATTCATGAATAATGAGCCCGTCGCAGGCTTGCGGCGGGCTTTTTAGCGATCCATCCAGGAGCAAATCAGATGCTGACCGAAGACGGTAAACACCTGTACGTGAGCTACGACGAATACCACAGCCTCATCGAGAAGCTGGCCATCAAGATCCACCAGTCGGGTTGGGAGTTTGACACCATCCTGTGCCTGGCACGCGGGGGCATGCGCCCAGGTGACATCCTGAGCCGCATCTTCGACAAGCCACTGGCCATCATGTCCACCAGTTCATACCGAGCCGAAGCGGGCACGGTGCAAGGGCATCTCGACATCGCACGCTTCATCACCACCCCCAAGGGCGAGATTGCCGGACGGGTTCTGCTGGTGGATGACCTGGCTGATTCGGGACACACCCTGAACGCCGTGATCCAGATGCTGAAGAACAACTACGCCCCCATCACCGAGCTGCGCAGTGCGGTGATCTGGACCAAGCAGCTGTCCATCTTCACGCCTGACTATTCGGTGGAGTACCTGCCGACCAATCCCTGGATCCACCAGCCCTTCGAGAGCTACGACAGCCTGCGCCCTGAAAAGCTGCTGGAGAAGTGGAAGATCTGAGTCTTTCACACGCTCTTGCCCATCGGCCGCCGCACTTTCCAGTCGGCGGCCGATTTCGTTGGCGGGTTCAGGCCACGGTGCGTCTCAGGGGGTAGCGCAGCAAGCGCAGCGCGTTCACCACCACCAGCAGGGTCGAGCCTTCATGGAACAGCACGGCAGTGCCCATGTTCAGACCCAGCAAGGTGGCCGGCAGCAGCACCGCCACCACCCCCAGACTCACCCACAGGTTTTGCCGGATGATCCGGCTGGTCTGGCGCGACAGCCCGACTGCGAACGGCAACTGGGCCAGGTCGTCGCCCAGCAGCGCCACGTCTGCGGTCTCCAGCGCCACATCCGATCCCGCGGCCCCCATGGCAATGCCCACGGTGGCGTGGGCCATGGCGGGGGCATCGTTCACGCCATCACCCACCATGGCCACTTGGCCACCGTTGGCCCGCAGGGCCTGGATGGCCTGTACCTTGTCCTCGGGCATCAGTTCGCCATGGGCTTCGGTCAGGCCGATGGCCTGGGCCACAGCCTCGGCCACCCGGTGGTTGTCGCCTGAGATCATGATCAGGCGTTGGATGCCCAGCGCGCGCAACGCCAACATCACTCCGGCGGCGCCGGGGCGGGGGGTGTCCATCAGCCCCAGCACGCCCAGATCACGCTGGCCCAGGCGGACCACCATGGTGCTTCGCCCAGTCTGCTCCAGGGCCTCACGGGTCTGCTCCAGGGCCGCGTCGGGGCTGTCCTGTCCCAGGCGGCTGAACAAGGCCGGCTTTCCGATGCAGGCCGTCTGATGGCCCACCCGGGCCGTCACGCCCAGGCCCGTGAGGCTTTGCAGGCCCAAGACCTCGGGCACGCTGACCGAAGGCCCCAGGCGTTCCAAGGCGCCTTCCACCACCGCGGCAGCCAGCGGATGGTCGCTGTGGCGTTCGACCGCCAAGGCCACCGTCAGCAGCTCTTCGGCGCTGACCCCGGCGGCGGGTTCGACGTCAGTCAGGCTAGGCTTGCCTTCAGTCAGGGTGCCCGTTTTATCGAAGGCCATCGCATCCAGGCGTCCCAGGCTCTCCAAGGGCGCGCCGCCTTTGATCAATACCCCGCCATGCCCTGCGCGCGCCACGCCACTGAGCACGGCACTGGGCACCGAGATGGCCAGCGCGCAAGGGCTGGCCGCCACCAGTACCGCCATGGCTCGGTAAAAACTGGCCGAGAACGGCTCATCCACCACCAACCACGCGAAGAGCAGCAGCAAGACAAAGCTCAACACGAGGGGCACAAACACGCGCTCGAAGCGTTCGGTGAAGGTCTGCGTGGGGGAGCGCTGGGTTTCGGCTTCGGTGACCAAGCGAACCATGCGGGCCATGGTCGACTCGTTGGCCAAGCGTGCCACCACCACCTCCAGCGCGCCCCGACCGTTGAGGCTGCCGGCAAACACGCGGTGCCTGGTAGGCAGGCGTGCGAAATCGCGCAGCGCGGTCTGAGGCGTGCTGACGGGTCCCTTTTCCACGGGCAGGCTTTCACCAGTGATCGGGGCCTGGTTCACGCTGCTCTGGCCAGCCAGCACAAAGCCATCAGCCGGAAAACGTTCGTTGGGTTTGATGAGGATCTGGTCACCGGGACGCAGGGTGGCCACGTCGACCTCTCGGGTGTGTTCGCCCTCACGCAACGTGGCCCGTTCGGGGGTGAACTGGGCCAGGGCCTCGATGGCGCGTCGGGCCCGCCCCATGGCAAAGTGCTCCAGTGAGTGCCCCAGGCTGAACAGGAACAGCAGCAGGCCCCCCTCGGCCCACTGTCCCAGGGCCGCTGCCCCGGCGGCCGCCACCAACATCAGGGTGTCGATTTCGAAACGGCGCGCTCGCAGGTTGGCCCAGGCCTCGCTCACGGTGAACCAGCCGCCTGCCACATAGGCCATGACATAACAGGCCAGCGGTATCCAGCCCGGTGAGGGGTGCCAGGTTTCCAGCAGCCATCCCCCGAGCACCAACACACCGGCGCACAAAGCAAAGGCCAGCTCGGCATGCTCACCCAGCGGTCCATCGTGCGCATGCTGATGCCCGTGCCCGTGCCCGTGCCCGTGCCCGTGCCCGTGCCCGTGCCCGTGCCCGTGCCCGTGCCCGTGCCCGTGCCCGTGCCCGTGGTCATGGTCATGGTCATGGTCATGGTCATGGTGGCGCGCCGCCCTGGTGGACTCGGGGGTCGAAGCGGGCGCTTGAATCAAGGCCCGGGCCTGGTGGCTCAGCGCCTGTTCCGTGGTGCGTTCGCGCAGGTACTCCAGGTGCAGCAGTCCGTCCGGGCCCAGTTCGACACCCAACACGCCCTCGAGTGCGGCAAGGTGCTCAAGCCACACGGGTGGGGGCTCATCCCCCTCGGAACGCGAATCCAGACTCAGGTGTCCGATCTGGCTGGTGATGTGTTGCCCAGAGTCCTGCACCAACAGGCGCAGGCGGGGGAGATCGATCAAATGGGGGTCGAACTGGATGCTCAACTGGGGGGGCGCCTCTTCCTGCAGCACGCGCAACAGATTGATGCCTTGTGTCTGGCGCAGCACCGCGTCCAGGCGTTCGATGCATCGGTCCCCGGCATGGGCAATGTCAGGCAGCACAAGCGACAAGTCCATTCTCAACTCATGGGGGGGCGCCATGGATTCTTCCTTCCGTTTCTGAATGCGAGGGTGAACAAGACCCGTGTTCTGAGGCTTTCAACGATTGTCTTCCAGCCTGCTTGCCCCTGCGTGTTCTCATGGCAAGGCAGTCAACCCATTCGGCCTCGGGGCAGGGGGCTGTGATCGGATGGGGCGGCTTGCCATCCGGGCGGGGTGTGAAACACCTTCATGCCTATGTTTACAAATAGACAAGACCGAAGCTCCCCCTGGCGCGTTAAGGTCACATCAACACTAGGAGTCAATATCGTGCTTAACAAGTCAATGTCACTGGTCGGCTCTATCAATCCGTCTCGCTACTCCAAGGCGCTGAAATCAGGTTTGCTGGCGCTGGCCGTCGGCACCTTCAGTGCTGGGGCCGCCCATGCCCAGGCGTATGTGAACCTGACGGTGGGGGGGCCCATGGCCCCAGGCGTCTATGGTCAGATCTCGGTGGGTAACAATCCCCTGCCGCCTATCATCAATACCGCACCGGTTGTGATCGGCCAGCCCGTGTTGGGGGCGCCTCCGATGTATCTCTATGTATCAACCGTGGAGTATCGGAATTGGGGTCGCTATTGCCGCCGCTACCAGGCCTGCGGTCGGCCGGTGTACTTTGTCCGGGTGGATGACCGGGACCGCTGGTGGGAGCGTCGTGGTGATGGGCCGCATGGGCCGGGGCGAGGCTTCGAGCGTCACGAGGAGCGCCACCAGGACCGAGGCGAGCACCGCGGCTGGGACCGCGAGGGGCGCGGGCCGGGGGGTGATCGCGGCGAAGGTCGTGGGGATCGGCACGGCGATCGCCACTGACGCCGAGCCGGTGGGCGGCCTCAGGGCTCAGGCGATGTCGATCTGATGGATGTCGTAATGGCCGCGGCGTCGATCGGCAAAATAGCACTCCAGCGTTTCCTTGACGGTTCTGAACGCGATCTCGTCCCACGGAACTTCGTGCTCTTCGAACAGCCGGGCTTCGATGGTTTCATGCCCGGGATGGAAGGTTTCGCTGAGCAGGCGGGCTCGGTAAAAAAGATGCACCTGACCCACTCGGATCACGTTCAGGATGCTGAAGAGACCTTCCAGCTCGAACAAGGCCCCGGCTTCTTCCTGGGTTTCGCGCGCCGCACCCTGGGCGGTGGATTCTTCAAGTTCCATGAAGCCTGCCGGCAGGGTCCACTTGCCCCAGCGGGGCTCGATGTTGCGCTTGCACAGCAGCACCTTGGTGCCCAGGTAGGGCACCGTGCCCACCACGTTGAGCGGGTTCTCGTAATGGATCGTGTGGCAGACCGTGCAGACGGCGCGTGGTTTGGTGTCTCCGTCGTCCGGAATCCGATAGGCCACGACCGAACCGCAGTTGCGGCAGTGCTTGATGGGGCTGCGATACGTCATGCCACGAGTGTACGGGCAAGTGCGGCGCTGACGTGCCCAGGGGGATATCGCGTACGCCCGCGTCGGGATCAGGCCCGGACCAGGGCGGGCAACTCGGTCAGTCTCCGCGCCACCACGGCCGCCCAGCGTGCCTTGGACTCGGGATAGATCAGTGATTCTTCCAGGGCAATGTGGCCTTCACAAAGGCTCAGGAACACCTCGGCATAGTGCTGAAACTCGGCTGGATCGGTCCAGCCGTGGCCGTCAGCCATGGCTCGCAGTTGCGGGGCCAGTTCAATCCAGTTTTCCTCGATCCAGCCATGGTCCTGCTGCAGGGTGCGGATGGTCTGGGCCAGCGAGGCGTCAGCAGTGGCCAGCAGGGGCGGAAACACATTGCGTTCCTCTTCGGCGTGGTGCTCTCGCGAGGTGCCAGAGAAGAAGGCCTCAATGGCCGCAGCCTGCTGCTGGGCCCATGGATCCACACCGGTCTCGGCAACGTGCTTGACCAGGGCCTTCAGGGCCTGGAGGTGGCTGGCGATCTGCTGGTGGCAGGCGTCCAGGGCTTCGAAGTCGGCGGATTCGGTGACCGTGCTCATGACGTGCTCCTGTGAATGGGATGGCTCCATCGTAGGACGCGTGCGCCTTGCATTCTTAAGCCATGTCAAGGCTTGTGCTGAAATGAAAAAAGCCCCTCGCGGGGCTCCAAGGGCGTGTGCGTTCGGTGGTCAATCAGGCAATCCGCACGTTCAGCTGGCCCAAGCCGGTCACACCACCTTCCAGCAGGTCCCCCTTGACGACGGCTGACACGCCCTCTGGGGTGCCCGTGTAAATCAGGTCGCCCGGGCTCAACTCCCAGGCGGCCGACAGGTGCTCGATGGTTTCGGCAATGTTCCAGATCAGCTTCGAGATCTGGCTGGACTGACGCTCCTGGCCGTTCACCTTGAGCCAGATCGCGGCCTGTTCCAGATCGCTGACCTGGGCTGCCGGGGTGATGGGACCGATCGGCGCGCTGTGGTCAAAGCCTTTGCCGATGCACCAGGGGCGGCCCTGCTTCTTCATTTCGTTTTGCAGGTCGCGGCGCGTCATGTCCAGGCCCACCGCATAGCCGTAGATGTGCTTGTGCGCATCAGCCGCCGTGATGTTGCGGCCGCCGGTGCCGATGGCCACCACCAGCTCGATTTCGTGGTGCAGGTTCTGCGTCAGGCTGGGGTAGGGCATGGTGCCGGTTTCGCCAGCGTTCACCACCACCAGCGCATCCGCGGGCTTCAGAAAGAAGAAGGGTGGTTCGCGACCGGTGAAGCCCATCTCCTTGGCGTGTTCTTCGTAGTTGCGGCCCACGCAATAGATGCGGCGCACCGGAAAACGGTCGCTGGTACCCAGCACCGGGACGCTCACCGGGGGAGCGGCAGGGATCACATAGCTCATGTCAGCCTTTCAAGTCGTCTTGCAGCGGGGAAGTGAACGGGGGCAAGGGGCTTCAGTTGCCGTCGGAATGGGTCACCAGCTCGAAATGCTCCACCACCGGCGGCGCCGCAAAGAAGGGGCCCACAATGGCTCGCCATTGGGCAAACAGGGGCGACCCACGGAAGCCCTCGGTGTGGTCCTCCAGGGTGGCCCAGAAAATCTGCAGCACATAGCGTTCGGGCGATTCAATGCCGTGGTTCACGGTGAAGCCTTGAAAGCCCTTGGCCTGGCTGATCACGGTGCGCAGGCCACGCTCGATGGCCTCCTCGAAGGCGGCCTGCTGGCCGGGTTGAATGCGAATGTCGGCAAGTTCGAGAATCATGAGGCGTCTCTTTCGTGGCTCGGTCAATGATGCCCCGGAGTCTACCGTCTGCCTTTATCCTTGCGCTCATGAAGCTCTTCAACTATTTCCGATCCTCTGCCTCGTTTCGCGTGCGCATTGCCCTGCAGCTCAAGGGCCTGCCTTACGACTACCAGGCCGTGCACCTGGTCAAAGGCGAACACCGGGCCCCGGCCTACGCCAGCCTGGTGGGTGACCCGCTGGTGCCTATGCTGGAGGTCGACGGCGCCCACCTGACCCAGTCGATGGCCATCATCGAATACCTGGACGAAACCCACCCCGAGCCGCCCCTGCTGCCGGCGGATGCGCTGGGTCGGGCCCGGGTGCGTGCCCTGGCACAGACCATTGCCTGCGAGATCCATCCCATCAACAATCTGCGCGTGCTCAGGTACCTGTCGCATGAGCTGCAAGTCGATGAAGACGCCAAGAACGCCTGGTACCGCCATTGGGTGCGCCAGGGCCTGGAGGCCTTCGAACGCCAGCTCGCCCAGGCGGGCACCGGGCGCTTCTGCCACGGCGACACCCCGGGCCTGGCCGATTGCTGCCTGGTGCCACAGATCTTCAATGGCCAGCGTTTCAAGGTGAACTTCGAGGGCCTGGATCGCACCATGGCCGTTTTCGAGTCCTGCATGGCCCTGGAGCCCTTTCGGCGGGCGCAACCTTCGCAGTGCCCGGACGCCGAGGCCTGAGCATGGCGCAGCCGCCCGCCTCAGCGTTGACCGCGGCCTCAGTCTCCTGGTTCGAGCCTGATTGGCCGGTACCGCCTTCGGTGCGGGCCTTGTTCACCACCCGCCTCGGTGGGACCAGCGACGCCCCATGGGATGCCCTCAACCTGGGCGCCCACGTGGGCGACCGGGCTGAACATGTGGCCCAGAATCGGGCACTTCTGCAGAGCGCAGTGCGCGAGCGCGGCGGTGGCGAGTTGGTCTTTTTGAACCAGGTGCACGGCTGCGATGTGCTGGACGTGGACGCCTGTCCCGTCAGCCAGCCCTTGCAAGGCCAGGCTGCGGACGGATCCATCACTGCCCGCCCAGATCAGGCCTTGGCCATGATGGTGGCCGACTGCCTGCCCGTGTTGATCACCGACCGCTCTGGGCAGCGCGTGGGGGCTTTCCATGCGGGCTGGCGGGGCCTGGCGGGGGTGCAGGGGAGGGGCATCCTGGAGTCGGCCGTCGAGGCTTTTGTCCAGGCCCGGCCGCCGTCGCTTCCGGTGATGGCTTCAGACCTGCTGGTCTGGCTGGGGCCCTGCATCGGCCCTGCGGCCTTCGAGGTGGGTGACGAGGTGCGTCAGGTCTTCGGCAGTGCCCAGCCCGAGGCCCTGTCGCTGTTCCAGCCGGTGGCAAAGCGGCCAGGTCATTGGCTGGCCGATCTGGCGGGCCTGGCCCGGCTGCGTCTGCGCGCCGTGGGTGTCAGTGCCGTGTATGGGAACGATGGCACAAGGGCATGGTGCACGTACACCCAGTCAGCGAGCTTTTTCTCGCACCGGCGCGACAGCCAGCGGTTCGGCGGAACCGGGCGCATGGCCGCCTGCATCTGGCTCGTCTGAGCGGGCTTCCGTGCTCGCTGCAACGTTCGTCGGATCAATCGGATCGGCGAGCGGTGATGCCGCCATGGCCTGCGCGGCATCTGCCGCTTCTCGTTTCTTGGCTGCCTTTCGTCTTGCTGGTGCCCCCATCAGATACAGCACGATCGACATCGGCAGCAAGCCATAGAGTACAAAGGTGACCAATGCGCCCAGCAATGTTCCTGTTGTGTTGGTGGCTTCTGCCACGGCCATCATGACCGCGACATACATCCAGGCGATAAGAACGAGGTACATGTTGATATAAAGACGTGATCGAGTTGCAGAGTCTGCAAGAATCCGGATCAACCCCAATCAATTTTCAACGGACAGTTCATGAGGAGACAACATGAATTCTGAAGCACAGTGGGGTCAAAGCGCCCAGCAATTTCAACACATGCTGAGCGAGGGCTGGGGCAAGGCCCTGCAGGCGTTCCAGCAACTGGGCATCCCATCGTTGCCCACGGCCGCTGCCGCACCCATGCCCCAGATCAGCTTTGATGCTGAGAAACTGCAGGCCTTGCAGCAGCAGTATGTGAAAGACGCCACCGATTTGTGGAATGCCAGTCTGTCGGGTACCCCTGAGGCCCGTGACCGGCGTTTTGCGGGTGAGGCCTGGGGCGGTAACCCGGTGGCCAGCTTCACGGCCGCGGTCTACCTGCTCAACAGCCGCAGCCTGGCCGGTCTGGCCGACGCCGTCCAGGCCGACGACAAGACCCGGGCCCGAATCCGTTTTGCCGTCGAGCAATGGGCTGCTGCCTCGGCGCCAAGCAACTTCCTTGCCTTCAATGCTGAAGCCCAGAAGAAGGCCCTGGAAACCCAGGGCGAGAGCATCGCCAAGGGCCTGCAGAACCTGATGCACGATCTGCAGCAGGGTCACATGAGCCAGACCGACGAAAGCCTGTTTGAGGTGGGCCGCAATGTGGCCACCACCGAGGGGGCAGTGGTGTTCGAGAACGAACTGTTCCAGCTGATCGAATACAAGCCACTGACGGCCAAGATCCACGAGCGCCCCTTCCTGCTCATCCCACCTTGCATCAACAAGTTCTACATCCTTGATCTGCAGCCCGAGAATTCGCTGATCCGCCACCTGGTGGCCGAAGGGCACCGCACCTTTGTGGTCAGCTGGCGCAACCCCGATGACAGCATGGGCCAGAAAACCTGGGATGACTACATCGAGGATGCCGCCATCAAGGCCATCCACACCGTGCAGGACATCACCGACGCCAAGACGCTCAACGCGCTGGGCTTCTGCGTGGGTGGCACCATTCTGGGCACAGCCTTGGCGGTGCTGGCGCAGCGCGGTGAAAAGCCGGTCGAGTCGGCCACCTTCCTGACCACCTTCCTCGATTTCTCGGACACCGGCATCCTGGACCTGTTCATTGACGATGCCTTCGTCAAGTTCCGCGAAATGCAGATGGGTCAGGGCGGGCTGCTGAAAGGGCAAGAACTGGCCTCGACCTTCAGTTTTCTGCGCCCCAACGACCTGGTCTGGAACTACGTGGTCGGCAACTACCTCAAGGGCGAAACCCCGCCGGCCTTCGATCTGCTGTACTGGAACAGCGACTCCACCAACCTGCCCGGGCCGTTTTACGCCTGGTACCTGCGCAACACCTATTTCGAGAACAACCTGGTCAAGCCGGGCAAGGCCGTGGTCTGCGGCGTGCCTGTTGACCTGGGCAAGGTCGACATTCCGGTTTACCTGTATGGCTCGCGCGAAGACCACATCGTGCCCATCACGGGGGCCTATGCCTCGACCCGCCACCTGCCGGGCAAGAAGCGCTTCGTGATGGGGGCCTCGGGCCACATCGCCGGCGTGATCAACCCGCCAGCCAAGAAAAAGCGCAGCCACTGGATCCGCTCCGATGGCAAGCTGCCGGCCACGCACGCCGAATGGCTGGCCGGTGCGCAGGAGCATGCGGGCAGTTGGTGGACCGACTGGACCGAATGGCTGGCAGGCCACGCCGGCAAGCTGATCCCGGCCCCCAAGACCTATGGCAAGGGCGCCAAGTACAAGGCGATCGAACCGGCCCCGGGCCGTTACGTCAAGCAGAAGGCCTGATTCGGGAAACACCCAGGTACGTTTTCATTTTTCCCTGTCCCGGGCGAGACATACTGGGTGCCGAACACACTGATTTTTTGAGCAACACACTCTGGAGCACACATGGAAGACATCGTCATCGTTTCGGCCGCCCGCACGGCCATCGGCAAGTTTGGTGGCTCGCTGGCCAAGATCCCGGCCACGGATCTGGGCGCCTTGGTGATCCGCGACGTCCTGGCCCGCAGCGGCCTGTCTGCCGATCAGGTGGGCGAAGTGATTCTGGGCCAGGTGCTGGCAGCCGGCGTCGGTCAGAACCCGGCCCGTCAGGCCGTCATCAAGGCCGGTTTCGACAAAGGCACGCCAGGCCTCACGATCAATGCCGTGTGCGGCTCGGGCCTCAAGTCCGTGATGCTGGCGGCCCAGGCTGTGGCCTCGGGCGACAGCGACATCGTGATCGCCGGCGGTCAGGAGAACATGAGCCTGTCGCCCCACGTGCTGCCCGGCTCGCGTGACGGCCAGCGCATGGGCGACTGGAAGATGGTCGACACCATGATCGTTGACGGCCTGTGGGACGTCTACAACCAGTACCACATGGGCATCACCGCCGAGAACGTCGCCAAGAAATACGGCGTCACCCGCGAGCAGCAGGATGCGCTGGCCCTGGCCTCGCAGCAGAAGGCTGCGGCCGCCCAGGAGGCCGGCCGCTTCAAGGACGAAATCGTTCCGGTGACCATCCCCCAGAAGAAGGGCGATCCGCTGGTGTTCGATACCGACGAATTCATCAACCGCAAGACCAATGCCGACGCACTGGCGGGTCTGCGCCCAGCTTTCGACAAGGCCGGCAGCGTGACCGCCGGCAATGCCTCCGGCCTCAATGACGGCGCGGCCGCTGTGATGGTGATGAGCGCCAAGCGCGCCGCCAGCCTGGGTCTCAAACCCTTGGGTCGCATCGCCAGCTTTGCGACCTCGGGTCTGGACCCGGCCTACATGGGCATGGGCCCGGTGCCGGCCTCCACCAAGGCCTTGCAGCGTGCCGGTTGGGCGGCTTCGGAACTGGACCTGCTCGAAATCAACGAAGCCTTCGCAGCCCAGGCCTGCGCCGTCAACCAGGAAATGGGCTGGGACACCAGCAAAGTGAACGTCAACGGAGGTGCGATCGCTCTGGGGCACCCGATTGGTGCGTCGGGCTGCCGCATTTTGGTGACACTTCTGCATGAGATGCAACGACGTGATGCCAAGAAGGGCATCGCCTCCCTGTGCATCGGTGGTGGCATGGGAGTTGCCCTAACCATTGAGCGTTGATTTGCCATTCAAAATGGCAAACAGGTCGGGCCTGCTGGTCCGACAAATAGGAGGGGCTGCTGCGGCAGCGCTCCACAACAGGCGCAATAGCTATTAGTTACATAGCAAAAACATAATCAGGAGCGATTCATGAGTCAAAAAGTAGCGTACGTCACCGGTGGCATGGGTGGCATCGGAACCGCCATCTGCCAGCGCCTGCACAAAGAAGGTTTCAAGGTCATCGCTGGCTGCGGCCCGACCCGCGACTTCAGCAAGTGGCTGGCCGAGCAGAAGGCTCTGGGCTACACCTTCTACGCCTCGGTGGGCAATGTGGGTGATTGGGATTCCACCGTCGAAGCCTTTGGCAAGGCCAAGGCCGAGCATGGCTCGATCGACGTGTTGGTGAACAACGCCGGCATCACCCGCGATCGCATGTTCCTCAAGATGACCCGCGAGGACTGGGATGCCGTGATCGAAACCAACCTCAACAGCATGTTCAACGTCACCAAGCAGGTGGTGGGCGACATGGTTGAAAAAGGCTGGGGCCGCATCGTCAACATCTCGTCGGTCAACGGCGAGAAGGGCCAGGCCGGCCAGACCAACTACTCGGCTGCCAAGGCCGGCATGCACGGCTTCACCATGGCCCTGGCCCAGGAACTGGCCAACAAGGGCGTGACGGTGAACACCGTGAGCCCGGGCTACATCGGCACCGACATGGTCAAGGCGATCCGCCCGGATGTGCTCGACAAGATCGTTGGCACCATCCCCGTCAAGCGCCTTGGCGAGCCCAGCGAAATCGCTTCCATCATCGCCTGGCTGGCGTCGGACGAAGGTGGCTATTCCACCGGCGCCGACTTCTCGGTCAACGGTGGCCTGCACATGGGCTGAAGCAAGCCTTGTTTTCAGTCGACCCCGCCTCTGGCGGGGTTTTTTTTCGTCTTTTTTGGTCAATTAGGCCGACGAGCGGGAACCATGGGGTGATGATCGATTCCGACTGGGAGGCTTGACAGCCTGTTTACAGTGCTGCCAGGGCGTTTGCCACAGCGGCATCCTGACCGCCATCACCCCAATGAGGACCTTCTGCCCATGCCCCACAGCGTTTCCCTGATCAGCACGATTGCCGTGGGCCTGGGCCTGTCCCTGATCCTCGGCTTCGTCGCCGTGCGCCTGCGCCTGCCTGCCCTGGTGGGCTACCTGGTCACGGGCATGATCGTGGGGCCCTTCACCCCGGGCTTCGTGGCTGACGCTGAAATTGCCTCGCAGTTGGCCGAGATCGGGATCATGTTGCTGATGTTCGGCGTGGGCATGCATTTCTCCTTTGCTGACCTGATGGCGGTGCGCCGCCTCGCGCTGCCGGGGGCGGTGGTTCAGATGACGGTGGCCACCCTCATGGGCATGGGTCTGGCCTGGGCCTGGGGATGGGCGCTGGGGCCGGCCCTGATGCTGGGGCTGGCCTTGTCTGTGGCCAGCACGGTGGTGTTGTTGCGGGCGCTGGAATCGTTTGGGTTGACGGATTCTTTCACCGGCCGGGTGGCCATTGGCTGGCTGGTCGTGGAAGACCTGGCGATGGTGCTGGTGCTGGTGCTGCTTCCCCCTCTGGCAGGTGTGCTGGGGGCGTCTGACCCCGCCCACGCGGCCGCGGGCAGTGCGTCGCTGCTGGGCACGCTGGGGCTCACGCTGTTGCGCGTCGGTGCGTTTGTGGCGGTGATGCTGGTGCTGGGGCGCCGGCTGTTCCCCTGGCTGCTCAAGCAGGTGCATCGAACCGGTTCGCGCGAGCTCTTCACGCTGTGCGTGGTGGCGGGCGCCGTCAGCATTGCCTATGCCTCGGCCGCTTTGTTTGGCGTGTCGTTTGCGTTGGGCGCTTTTTTTGCTGGCATGGTGATGCGGGAGTCCGAGTTCAGCCACCAGGCGGCGGAAGAATCCCTGCCCTTGCGCGATGCCTTTGCCGTGCTGTTCTTTGTGTCGGTGGGCATGTTGTTCGATCCCCAGGTGCTGCTGGATCGCCCGCTTCAGGTGCTGGGGGTGGTGCTGGTGATCATGCTGGGCAAGACGGTGGCAGCGGCCTTGTTGGTGGTGGCCCTGGGCCAGTCCTTGAGCACGGCCTTGCGCATCGCGGCCAGCCTGGCGCAGATCGGCGAGTTCTCGTTCATCCTGGTGGGCCTGGGGCGCACCTTGGGTCTGCTGCCCGCAGAGGGGCAGAGCCTGGTGGTGGCGGGGGCCTTGATCTCGATCGCCTTGAACCCCTTGCTGTTCGGCGCCTCCGGACCCTTGTGCACCTGGCTGTGCCGCCATTCAGCCCTGGCGCGCCGGCTGGAGTCGGCAAGCTAGGCATTCCTTTGCCTGCGCCGGCTCAATCGAGAGTGGCATGCCGATCCAGCAAGGCAAAGCAAGGGTCCCGTGTTTCCATGTCTCACCCCGTTGAACCTGCATTCGAGTCGGGTTTCCCAAATACCTGAGAGGGGTTTTGCGTGTGCGCTGTGATGCCCCGCGTGATCGCCCTGGCCCAGGTTGGCCAGGGTGGTTGGTTGAGGGCTTGAGCGCTTGCTCAACGCCGGGCTGCCGGGGCTTTGTGAGTAGATGCTTACCCCTGAGAGCTTTTGTGTCTTTGTTTTGCACCTGGGTGACAAGGTCGGGTCTGTTGTGGAATTCCACAATGCTGACACGTTTCATGGGCTATACAATCGCGCCCACTTTCGAGCAGGGTCCGGTCCGTTCCGGGCTTCATCCAAATGAATTCAAACCAAAAAACGCCTCAATCCAGCCCCGCTGCCCGCCCCGCCAAGCGGCCGCTGTACAAGTCCCTCTATGTGCAGGTGCTGTTGGCTGTGACCATCGGGGTCTTGCTGGGGCATTTCAACCCTGGCCTGGGGGCCGACATGAAGCCTCTGGGCGATGGCTTCATCAAGCTGATCAAGATGATCATCGCCCCCATCATCTTCTGCACGGTGGTGGTGGGCATTGCCGGCATGGAAGACATGAAGAAGGTCGGCAAGACCGGTGGCCTGGCACTGATGTATTTCGAGATCGTCAGTTCCCTGGCGCTGGTGGTGGGCCTGGTCATCGTGAACGTTCTGGCGCCGGGCGAGGGCATGCACGTCGATCCAAGTACCCTCGACACCAAGGGCATTGCAGCCTACACCGGCCCGGGCAAGATGCAGGGCACGGTTGATTTTCTGCTCAACGTGATCCCCAACTCGGTGGTGGATGCGTTTGCCAAGGGCGAGATCCTGCAGGTGCTGCTGTTCGCGGTGCTGTTCGGTTTTGCCCTGCACAAGTTCGGCGGGCGCGGCACCCTGGTGTTCGACTTCATCGAGAAGACCTCGCACGTGCTGTTCGACATCGTGGGCATCATCATGAAGGTGGCCCCCATCGGTGCCTTCGGTGCCATGGCTTTCACCATCGGCAAGTATGGCGTCGGTTCGCTGTTCAGCCTGGGCAAGCTGATGGGCTCGTTCTACCTGACCTGCCTGATCTTCGTCTTCGTGGTGCTGGGCACCATCGCCCGTGTGCACGGTTTCAGCGTCTGGAAGTTCGTCAAGTACATCAAGGAAGAGCTGTTGATCGTGCTGGGCACCTCCTCGTCCGAGTCGGTGTTGCCGCGCATGATGGAGAAGATGGAGAACCTCGGTGCCCGCAAGTCGGTCGTCGGGCTGGTCATTCCCACCGGGTACTCGTTCAACCTGGACGGCACCTCGATCTACCTCACGATGGCCGCCGTTTTCATTGCACAAGCCACCGACACGCCCATGACCCTGGTGCAGCAACTGACCTTGCTGGCCGTGCTGCTGTTGACCTCCAAGGGCGCTGCCGGCGTGACTGGCAGCGGCTTCATCGTGCTGGCGGCCACCCTGTCGGCGGTGGGCCACGTGCCGGTGGCGGGCCTGGCGCTGATCCTGGGCATCGACCGCTTCATGTCCGAGGCCCGGGCCCTGACCAACCTGGTGGGCAACGGTGTGGCCACCCTGGTGGTGGCACGCTGGACCGGCGATCTGGACATGAAGCGCCTGCAGGCGGGCCTCAACAACGAGACCTGGCAAGAGGCCGATGCCCCCGAGGTGCTGCTCGATCAGAAACAGGAAAAATTCGGCGCACATTGAGCGTCTGCAGTCGCCTGCCTGAAAGACCAGCCTGCGGGCTGGTTTTTTTGTGGGCGCCGCGCCTCCATTAGCATCCCCACCATGTGTGCCCACTACCAATCCTTGCGTGACCCGGCCGCCTGGCAGCGGGGTTTCGGCCTGGCGCCACCCGACGGCGGGCGCGATGATGTCTGGCCCAGTTACCCGGCCGCTTTCATCCGCCACCCGCAACCCGTGCCTGCCGCCG
The DNA here is from genome assembly GCF_059422285.1 of Curvibacter sp. GW821-FHT01G03. NCBI lineage: Bacteria > Pseudomonadati > Pseudomonadota > Betaproteobacteria > Burkholderiales > Comamonadaceae > Curvibacter > Curvibacter sp. GW821-FHT01G03. The sequence goes on along the minus strand of NZ_JBWKWP010000007.1, from coordinate 27,984 downwards.
GGCTGCCGGCAGACCGGGTTGCGGCCGAGGCCCTGATCGGGCGCTTTGGCCTGGTTCCCCATTGGGCGCGTGACGAGGCTGTGGGCCGCCATACCTACAACGCGCGCAGCGAGACGGTGGCCAGCAAGCCCAGCTTTCGCGATGCCTGGCGCCTGGGGCGCCGGTGCGTGGTGCCCGCCGAGGCGATCTACGAGCCCGACTGGCGCAGTGGGCGGGGCGTGCCCACCCGCATCCGGCGCCGTGATGGGCAGCCTCTGGCCCTGGCGGGGGTCTGGACAGGCTGGCGCAGCCCCTCTGGCGAGGTGCTGCGCAGTTTCAGCCTGCTGACGGTGAATGCCGATCAGCACCCTTTCATGCGTCAGTTCCACAAGCCCGATGAGGAAAAGCGCATGGTGGTGGTGCTGCCCCCTCAGGCCCTGCACCGCTGGTTGCAGGCCCCGGTGGCAGACGCGGCTGCCTGGATCCAGGCCTGCGCCGACGATGTCCTGTGCGTGGATGAGGCCAGCGAGCCCACCGCCCCATCCGTACCTTTGACCCCTTCAGGCGGGCTGGGCGACACCGACGAGACGCTCAGCCTGCAACTGCCCCTGACCTAAGCTCAGCCGGCCGCGTTGCACACATCGGCTGTAGTCCATTTCAGGCAGCAACTGTCCACCGGTGGTCCAGACGATGTGCGTGGCCTGGGGCAGGTGGGGCCTCAGCCCGCGTTGGTCCAGCCAGGCCTGACCCGCCGGCGAGCCCAGCAATCGCCCAGGTCCGCTGAAGCCCGCGGCCGCCGAAGGCTCGATGCGCAGATCGGCGTGGTCCAGGGCCAGCACCAGGTGCTCGAACAAGGTGGCATCGGCCACCGTGAACACCCCCGACAGGCGCGGGCGCATCAGGCCCGCCGCCAGCAATGAAGCCCGGGGCACGGCCAGTCCGTCGGCCTCGGTCTGGTTGCTCAGGCCGTGGTCGTACACCGAGGGGTGGGCATCCGGTGCGGCCATCATCTGCAGCAGAAAGCAGGGCGATTGCACCGGCTCGGCAAAGAAACAATGCACATGCGCACCCATCAGCTCGCGCAGCCCGAAGGCGATGCCCGCCGGTGCACCGCCCACACCACAGGGCAGGTAGACAAACAGGGGGTGTTCGGCGTCGACCTGCCGCCCCTGCTGCTGCAGTTGGTCGCGCAGGTGCAGGGCGGCAGTGCTGTAGCCCAGCAACAGTGACGCCGAGCGTTCATCATCCACAAAATGGCACAGCGGGTTGCCGGCGGCCTGGGCCCGGCCGGCGGCCACGGCCTTTTCATAGTCGCCCAGGTGCTCCACCACCTCGACGCCGCGCTGGCGCAGGCGCTCTTTCTTCCAGGCCTTGGCATCGGCCGACATGTGCACCACCGCCTTGAAACCCAAGGCCGAAGCCATCACACCGATGCTCAGGCCCAGGTTGCCGGTGCTGCCCACGGCCACCTGGTGTTGGGCGAACAGCGCGCGTGCCGCACTTTGGCCCAACACCCGGTAATCGCTTCCGGCGTCGATCAGACCGGCCTGCAGCGCCAGGGCTTCGGCCTGTTGAAGCACCTCATGAAAGCCACCGCGGGCTTTGATCGACCCCGCCACCGGCAGGTTGTGGTCGGTCTTGACCCACAAAGCCCCCTGTTCAGCTCCCAGGCCCAGGGCGCCCTGAAGCCGGGGGGCCGGCAACAGCGCCGATTCGATCGCGCCCTTGCTGGCCCGCAGCTCCGGAAACAGATCGGCCAACAGCCCGGCAAAGCGTTGCAGGCGCGCGGCGGCGGCCCGGGTGTCGGCCAGGGTCCATCCGATCGGGCCGTCCGGGCCATCGGAGGGGGGGCTGCAGGGGGAGGGCTTGGACAGCTCGGGGTTGAGCCACAGGGTGGGCCGGGCCTGACGGATCTGGCCCTCCAAGGTCGCGGGGGAGGCTGGCAAAGTCATGAAGGGGCGCCGGCCACGCGGGGTGGCCCTGCCTGAAAAGCCGCGCCGCAACAGCGGCCCGGTGGGGAGAAATCGGTTTCAAACCCGGCATTCTTCACCCGCTGGCCTTGCGATGCAAGCAGCACCAGCCTGGGGCGGCCTGACCCGAAACGGTGACCTTGGGCCCGGCCGCGCTGGGCGGGGCTTTGCGCCCGCTGCAACCCGTCAAGGTGCATGGCCGGGCACCAGGGCAGGGCGTTGTCCGGGGGCGGGGCCTTGGGTGAGCACCTGGCATGCTGTTTGCACTGAGTTGCCCGCCTCGGTTATCAAAACCTGTATAGACAGCATATTGGTGCAAATCCCGATGAGGTGCACTGACTTGGTGAGGGACACTGCGGCAAGCGCGCACGGCGCAGGCCGGTGGGCGTTTGCGTTCATGTGACCTGCCTTGTTGTATAGACAGGATGGGTGCCCGGATGGTCCGGGCACTTGGCGCGGCGCCAGGGGCGCCTTGTGCAAACGGGGTTTCAATCCTTACAGGAGCATCAAAAATGGGTCGTTCAATGTTCAAGCTGGCGTCGTTGGTGGGCGCTGCAGGGCTGGTGGCAGGGCTGGCGGCGCCGGTGCAGGCGCAGGAAACCAAGATCGCCCTGGGCATGTCGGGCTGGACAGGCTTTGCACCCCTGACCCTGGCGGACAAGGCCGGGATCTTCAAGCAGCATGGCCTGGAGGTTGATCTCAAGATGATCCCTCAGAAAGACCGGCACCTGGCCCTGGCCTCCAAGGCCATCCAATGCGCGGCCACCACCGTCGAGACCCATGTGGCCTGGAACGCCAACGGCGTGCCCATCGTGCAGATCTTCCAGATGGACAAGTCCTATGGTGCCGATGGCCTGGCCGTGCGCAATGACGTCAAGGGCTTTGCGGACCTCAAGGGCAAGACCGTCGGCGTCGATGCCCCGGGCACCGCGCCGTATTTCGGCCTGGCCTGGATGCTCAGCAAGAACGGCATGAGCCTCAAAGACGTCAAGGTCACCACGTTGGCGCCCCAGGCGGCGGCGCAGGCCTTTGTGGCGGGCCAGAACGATGCGGCCATGACCTACGAGCCTTACCTCTCGACCGTGCGCTCCAACCCCACCGCCGGCAAGATCCTGGCCACCACGCTCGATTACCCGATGGTGATGGACACCGTGGGCTGCGACCCCGCCTGGCTCAAGGCCAACCCCAAGGCCGCCCAGGCGCTGACGGACTCGTACTTTGCCGCGCTGGAAATGATCAAGAACGATCCGGCCAAGTCCAATGACATCATGGGCTCGGCCGTCAAGCAGACCGGTGAGCAGTTTGCCAAGTCGTCGGCCTACCTGCGCTGGCAGGACAAGGCCGCCAATCAGAAGTTCTTCGCGGGTGAGTTGACCAGCTTCATGAAGGACGCCACCACCATCCTGCTGGAGGCCGGCATCATCCGCAAGGCACCGGAAAACCTCGCCGTCACCTTCGACGCCAGCTTCATCAAGTAAGCCATGAGCCGTTCGCAAGCCATGCCTTCCGCCCTGGCCAGCCCTGTGGCCGCGGCGCCCCGCCGGCGCAGCCCCTGGGCGCCGCTCGAACCCGTCAGCCTGCGTGCGCGCTGGCTGCTGGGCCTGGGTTTCTTTGTGGTGTTCGTGTTGGTCTGGGCCGGCTTCACGCTGGGCGGCTTGGTCTCGCCCACCTTTCTGGCCAGCCCCGTCACGATGGCACAAGAGGCCTGGCTGCTCTTCACCGAGTACGGCTTTCACAAGGACATCGGCATGACGGTGTGGCGCGTGCTGGGCGGCTTTGTGCTGGCGGCTGTCATCGCCGTGCCCCTGGGCATCGCCATGGGCGCCTACAAGGGGGTTGAGGCCTTCTTCGAGCCCTTTGTCTCGTTCTGCCGCTACCTGCCGGCCTCGGCCTTCATCCCGCTGCTGATCCTGTGGGCCGGCATCGGCGAGTTGCAGAAGGTGCTGGTGATCTTCATCGGCTCGTTCTTCCAGATCGTGCTGATGGTGGCCGTGATTGTCGGCGGCGCCCGCAAGGACCTGGTCGAGGCGGCCTACACCCTGGGCGCCAATGGCCGCGGCATCGTGCGCCGCGTGCTGATCCCTGGTGCGGCCCCCGAGATCGCCGAAACCCTGCGCCTGGTGCTGGGCTGGGCCTGGACCTATGTCATCGTGGCCGAGCTGATCGGTTCCTCGTCGGGCATCGGTCACATGATCACCGACAGCCAGGCCTTGCTGAACACTGGGCAGATCATCTTCGGCATCATCGTCATCGGGCTGATCGGCCTGGTGTCCGACTTCGCTTTCAAGGCCCTGAACCGGCGCCTGTTCGTGTGGAGCTTCTTCAAATGAGCCAGTTGTCCATCCAGGGCGTCTCGCGCGTCTTCGAGTCCAGCCGCGGCCAGCGCACCCAGGCCTTGCTGCCGGTCGATTTCGAGGTGCGCGACAACGACTTCGTCACCATCCTGGGCCCCTCAGGTTGCGGCAAGAGCACCTTGCTGCGCATCGTGGCCGGCCTGGATCACCCCAGCACCGGCCGCGTGCTGCTGGACGGCCAGCCCGTGCAGGGCCCGGGCGCCGACCGCGGCATGGTGTTCCAGAGCTACACGCTGTTCCCCTGGCTGACCATCGAGCAGAACGTGCGCTTCGGCCTGCGCGAGCGCGGCATGAGCGAGGCTGCTCAGAAAGAGCGTGCCGATTTCTTCATTGCCCGCGTGGGCTTGCGTGGCTTCGAGCAGCACTTTCCCAAGCAGCTCTCGGGCGGCATGCAGCAGCGCACGGCGATTGCCCGCGCCCTGGCCAACGACCCCAAGATCCTGTTGCTCGACGAGCCCTTCGGCGCCCTCGACAACCAGACCCGGGTGCTGATGCAGGAGCTGCTGCTGGGCATCTGGGAGGCCTCGCGCAAGACCGTGCTGTTTGTCACCCACGACATCGACGAGGCCATCTTCATGGCCAACCGGGTGGCGGTGTTCAGTGCCCGCCCCGGGCGCATCAAGACCGAGCTGGCGGTGGACTTTCCGCACCCGCGCCACTACACGATCAAGACCAGCCCCGAGTTCATGGCCCTCAAGGCCCGCCTGACTGAAGAGATCCGGGCGGAATCCATGGCTGCGGCCGAGCACTGAGGTTCGACGCCCACTGTCCCGCGCCCACTACGATAGCGCCCCATGTCACCCACGCCCGCCAGTCGCCGCAAGGCCTCATCCCATCTGCCCGCCACCGCGGTGGCCTCGGCCAGCGCTGTGCCGCTGACCGCCGCCACCTCTTCGCTGCCGCCGGCGCTCGCGCTTTACCAGCAGATCAAGGACCACATCTCGCGCAAGATTCAGGACGGCTCCTGGCCGCCGGGGCACCGCCTGCCGTCCGAGCACGAGCTGGTGGCGCAGTTCGGCATCTCGCGCATGACCGTCAACCGGGCCCTGCGTGAGCTGACCGAGCAGGGCAGGGTGGTGCGGGTGGCCGGTGTGGGCAGCTTCGTGGCCGAGGAAAAGCCCCAGTCCACCTTGTTGCAGATCGCCAACCTGGCCAGCGAGATCCGCCAGCGGGGTCATGACTACCGCTGCGAGGTGCTGGTGGTGGAGCGCATCTCCGCTTCGCTGGAGGTGGCCGCCGCGCTTGACCTCCGCCTGGGCGATTCGGCCTTTCACTCGGTGTGCGTGCACCTGGAAGACGGCGTGCCGGTGCAACTGGAAGACCGTTACGTCAACCCCCGGGTGGTGCCCGACTTTGGCGCGCAGGACTTCAGCCTGCAGCAGCCCTCCGAGTACCTGGTGCGCAACGTGCCTTTCGATCAGGTCGAGCACGTGGTGGATGCCGTGCTGCCCACCCTCGAGCAGGCCGAGCGCCTGGCCATGGTGCCCACCCAGCCCTGCCTGCTGCTGACCCGGCGCACCTGGACCCGTGGTGTGCCGGTGACGGTGGTGCGCTGCCTGCACCCGGCCTCACGCTACCGCCTGGGCAGTCGTTTCAAGGCCGACGGCAACCCCGTCTTCGGCTGAGCCGGCCACGCTTTTTGGACGGCCTTGTTTTCGTTTCAGACAACTTGTATAGACAGGATGGTCAACATGACATCGAACCCCATCGCTACCGCCCCCGAGTTGCTGCTGGAGCCCGGTCAGGTGAGCCTGGCCCAGTGGCGCCGCATTGCCTCCGGCGGCCTGAACCTGCGCCTGCATGCATCGGCGCACGCCGGCCTGCTGGCGGCCCAGCGCTGCGTGCAGCGCATCGTTGATGAAGACCAGGTGGTGTATGGCATCAACACCGGCTTCGGCAAGCTGGCCAGCACCCGCATTGCCCATGAGCGCCTGGCCGAGCTGCAGCGCAACCTGGTGCTGTCGCACAGCGTGGGCACGGGTGATCCGCTGCCCGCCCCGGTGGTGCGCATGGTGCTGGCCTCCAAGGCGGTCAGCCTGGCGCGCGGCCACTCGGGGGTGCGGCCCGAACTGGTGGACGCCTTGCTGGCGCTGGCCAATGCCGATCTGCTGCCGGTGATCCCGGCCAAGGGTTCGGTCGGGGCTTCGGGCGATCTGGCCCCTCTGGCCCACTTGGCCTGTGTGCTGATCGGCGAGGGCGAGGTGATGCTGCCCGAGGGGGGGCGCCTGGGCGGCGCCCAGGCCCTGGCGCGCATCGGCTTGCAGCCCTTTGTGCTGGGCCCCAAGGAGGGGTTGGCCCTGCTCAACGGCACCCAGGTGTCCACTGCGCTGGCACTGGCTGGCCTGTTCGGCGCCGAAGAGGTGCTGGCCGCCGGGCTGGCAGCCGGGGCCTTGTCGCTGGAGGCCATCAAGGGCTCGGTCAAACCGCTGGATGCGCGCATCCATGCCGCCCGGGGGCAGCCCGGCCAGATCGCCGTGGCCGCTGCGCTGCGTGAGTTGCTGGAGGGCAGCGACATTGTTCATTCGCACGAGCACTGCGGCCGTGTGCAAGACCCGTATTCGATCCGCTGCGTGCCCCAGGTGATGGGCGCCTGCCTGGACAACCTCCAGCACGCAGCCCGTGTGCTGCAGACCGAGGCCAATGCCGCCTCGGACAATCCACTGGTGTTTGACAACGGCGATGTGATCTCGGGCGGCAATTTCCACGCCGAGCCGGTGGCCTTTGCCGCCGACATCATCGCCCTGGCGGTGTCCGAGATCGGTGCCATTTCGGAGCGCCGCATGGCCTTGCTGTTGGACACCGGGTTGTCGGGCCTGCCGGCTTTTCTCATCCGCGACAGCGGCGTCAATTCGGGTTTCATGATTGCCCAGGTCACGGCCGCGGCGCTGGCCTCCGAGAACAAATCGCTGGCCCATCCAGCCAGCGTCGACAGTCTGCCCACCTCGGCCAACCAGGAAGACCACGTCTCCATGGCCACATTTGGTGCCCGCCGCCTGGCCGACATGGTGACCAACACCGCCGTGGTGGTGGGCATCGAGGCCATGGCCGCCGCCCAGGGCCTGGATTTCCAGCGCCCCTTGAAGAGTTCGCCAGCCGTGGAGGGCCTGATGGCCGGCATCCGCCAGCGCGTGGCCTTCCTGGAGCAGGACCGCTTTTTGGCCCCCGACATCGAAGCCATGCGCCTGTGGGCTCGCCAGACCGATTGGCCGGCCTGCCTGAAGGCCGTCTGGCCCAGCGCAGCGGCTGCCGGGCTTTGACCTGACGCCTTCCATTTTTCGTCCACCGTCTTACCAGGAGTGTTGACCATGAACGCCAATGACCACCTCATCGCCGCCGCCACGGCCCCGGCCACCGATCCCCGCCACGACCCGAGCCGCGTGATCCGCGCCCCGCGCGGCGCCGAGAAAAGCTGCAAGAGCTGGCTCACCGAAGCGGCTTATCGCATGATCCAGAACAACCTCGACGCCGAGGTGGCCGAGCGCCCGCAAGACCTGGTGGTCTATGGCGGCATCGGCCGGGCGGCCCGCGACTGGGCCTGCTACGACGCCATCCTGGAGAGCCTGCGCCAGCTCAACGACGATGAAAGCCTGCTGATCCAGTCGGGCAAGCCCGTGGGCGTGTTCAAGACCCACGAGAACGCCCCCCGCGTGCTGCTGGCCAACTCCAACCTGGTGCCCAAGTGGGCCCACTGGGAGCACTTCAGCGAACTCGACCGCAAGGGCCTGTTCATGTACGGCCAGATGACCGCGGGCAGTTGGATCTACATCGGCACCCAGGGCATCGTGCAGGGCACTTACGAGACCTTTGCCGAGGCCGGTCGCCAACACCATGGCGGCAGCCTCAAGGGCCAGTGGATCGTCACCGCCGGCCTGGGCGGCATGGGGGGCGCCCAGCCCCTGGCCGCCACCTTTGCGGGTGCGGTGTCGCTGAACATCGAATGCCAGCAGGCCAGCATCGACTTCCGCCTGCGCACCCGATACCTTGACCAACAGGCGCGTGACCTGGACCACGCCCTGGCGCTGATCGCCCAGTACACGGCTGCGGGTGAGGCGGTGTCCATCGGCCTGCTGGGCAATGCGGCCGAGGTGCTGCCTGAGCTGGTGCGCCGGGCCCAGGCCGGTGGCCTCAAGCCCGGGCTGGTGACCGATCAGACCTCGGCCCACGATCTGGTCAATGGCTACCTGCCGGCCGGCTGGAGCGTGGCGCAATGGCGTGCCGCCCAGCAGGACCCGGCCCAGCATGCGACCCTGAAAAAGGCCGCGGCCCAATCGTGTGCCCGCCACGTGCAGGCCATGCTCGATTTCCAGGCCCTGGGTGTGCCGGTGGTCGACTACGGCAACAACATCCGCCAGGTGGCGTTCGATGAAGGGGTGAAGAACGCCTTCGATTTCCCCGGCTTTGTGCCGGCCTACATCCGCCCCCTGTTCTGCGAGGGCAAGGGCCCCTTCCGCTGGGTGGCCCTGTCGGGCGACCCGGAGGACATCTACAAGACCGACGCCAAGATCAAGGCGCTGTTCCCCGAGAACACCCATGTGCACCGCTGGCTCGACATGGCCCGCGAGCGCATCAGCTTCCAGGGCCTGCCGGCGCGCATCTGCTGGCTGGGGCTGGGCGAGCGCCACAAGGCGGCGCTGGCCTTCAACGAGATGGTGCGCACGGGCGAGCTCAAGGCGCCCATCGTGATCGGCCGCGACCACCTGGACACCGGTTCGGTGGCCAGCCCCAACCGCGAAACCGAGAGCATGAAGGACGGCACCGACGCCGTCAGCGATTGGCCCCTGCTGAATGCCCTGCTCAACACAGCCGGCGGCGCCACCTGGGTCAGCCTGCACCACGGCGGGGGGGTGGGCATGGGGTATTCGCAGCATTCGGGCGTGGTCATCGTGGCCGATGGCAGCGAGGCGGCCGACCAGCGCCTGGCCCGCGTGCTCTGGAACGACCCGGCCACCGGGGTGATGCGCCATGCCGACGCCGGCTACGAAAGTGCCCAGGCCTGCGCGCGCCGAAACGGCCTGAACCTGCCCATGCTCAGGGACTGAGGGCGGGAAGGCTGGAATCTCAAAAGCCGCCCCCCATTCCCAGCAGGTGGGAATGGGGTCTTGGCGGGTCTGCCCTGACGCCAGATACTGCAAGCCAAGCAACGCTTCAGCGCTCACCTCATTCCCATGACCGCCGGATCTGACACCCCCCCCGCCACCGACCGCACCCTGCAGGTGCTGTCGGTGCTGGCGCAGCACCGCGAACCACTGAGTGCGCTGGAGCTGAGTGCCGCCACAGGGCTGGCCAAGAGTACGTTGTACCGCCAGATTGCCACCTTGCGGCGCTGGGGTTTTGTCATGGAGGTCGATGGCCGCTACGGCCCGGGCCCCGCCAGTGTCGAGCTGGCCAGCGGCTTCGATGCCAACTCGCGCCTGGTGCAGTGCGCACGGGCCGACCTGCAGGCCCTGGCCCGCCTCAGCAGCGAGAGCGTGGCCCTGGTCGCGGTGCTCAACGAACGGGCGGTGTGCCTGGAGATGGTGGACAGCGTGCAGTCGCTGCGTTGCTCCTTCGACAAGGGGCGCAGTGTGCCCTTGCGTGACGGTGCCAGCGCCAAGTGCCTGCTGGCCCATCTGCCCGAGGCCCAACGCGATGCGGTCCTGGAGCGGCTGGCGCTCGATGCCACCGAGCGCGAAACCCGACGCCATGAGCTGGCAGCCATCCGTGAGCGTGGCCATGCCATCACGGCCGGCGAGGTGGATGCCGGTGTCTGGGGCGTCAGCGCGCCCCTGCTCGATGGCCAGCGCCAGTTGCAGGGTGCCATCACGCTGATGGCACCGACCTTGCGTATCGATGGCCGCGAGGCGGCCTTTGTGCACATGACCCTGGTCACCGCGGCACGCATTGCCCGCGCGCTGCAGGGCCCGTGACCCGACGCCTTGTTGTGATTCCTTTCCCCCCCCCGCTGTTTCCCTCCAACCTGACAGGACCTCCCCATGAACTTCCGTCGCCAACTCATCCTCGCCGCCCTGGCCTTCAGCAGCTTGGCTGGCCTGCACGGCGCTGCCAGCGCCCAGACCGATGTGCTGCACGTGGCCACCGATGCCACCTTCCCGCCCATGGAATACACCGACAACGGCAAGCGCACCGGCTTTGATGTCGAGTTGGTGGAGGCTGTGGGCGCCGCCATGGGCAAGAAAGTCGAATGGGTGGACATCGACTTCAAGGGCCTGATCCCGGGCCTGATTTCCAAGCGTTTCGACATGGCCGTGTCGGCCATCTACATCACTGACGAGCGCAAGAAGGTGGTCGACTTCACCGAGCCCTACTTTGCCGGTGGTCTGGTCACCATGGTCAAGGCCGGCAGTGCCATGAAGGCTCCGATCGACCTGAATGGCAAGAAGGTATCGGTGCAGGTGGGCACCAAGTCGGTGGCTTTTGTGAAGCAGGCCTTCCCCCAAGTGCAGCTGGTCGAGGTCGAGAAGAACCAGGAGATGTTCAACCTGGTGGACATCGGTCGCGCCGATGCGCTGGTGACCGGCAAGCCCGCCGCCTTCCAGTACATGCGCACCCGCCCGGGCCTGCAGGTGCTGGAGCCCCAGCTCACCACCGAGGAGTACGGCATGGCCTTGCGCAAGGACACGCCCGAGCTGACCCGCGCCGTCAATGCCGCGCTGGCCAAGCTCAAGGCCGACGGCAGCCATGCGCGCCTGGTGGCCAAGTGGTTCCCGGCTGGCAAATGACGGCTTGAGCGCCCCCTGACTGAAGGCACTCCACCCCATGGACTTCGATTTTTCACCCGTCTGGGCGGGCTGGCGCGATCTGCTCAACGGCGCCGCCGTCACGGTGCAGATCACCGCCTGTGCCCTGCTGCTGGGCTGTGTGCTCGGCCTGCTGGCCGGCATGGGCCGCCTGCGGCGCGGCAACCCGCTGGTCTACGGCCTTTGCACGGCGTATGTCGCGCTGATCCGCGGCACACCGCTGCTGGTGCAACTGTTCATCCTGTTCTTCGGCCTGCCGCATTTCGGGCTGCTGCTGCCGGCCTTTGTGTGCGGCGTGCTGGGCATGGGCATTTACTCGGGCGCTTATGTGTCGGAGATCGTGCGCGGGGCCATCCAGTCGGTGGACCGCGGACAGATGGAGGCCGCGCGCTCCATGGGCATGTCTTACGGGCAGGCCATGCGCAGCGTGATCCTGCCGCAGGCCGTGGTGCGCATGATCCCACCGCTGGGCAATGAGTTCATTGCCTTGATCAAGAACTCGGCCCTGGTGTCGCTGCTGACCATCCACGACGTGATGCACGAGGGCCAGAAGATCATCAGCGTGTCGTACCGCTCGCTTGAGGTGTACCTCGCGATCGCGGCGGTGTATTTCGTGCTCACGGGCCTGACCACCCTGGCCCTGCGGCACATCGAACAGCGCCTGCGCGCCGGAGGCATGGTGCAATGAGCCCGACCCTGAAACAGACGCCGCCCGCGGCGCAGGCGGCGCAAGCGGCCGGACCCATCGTGCGCATCCGTGGCCTGGGCAAGCGTTACGGCGATCATGTGGTGCTGAAAGGCATCGACTTCGAGGTTCAGCCCTCGCAGGTGGTGGTGGTGATCGGGCCCAGCGGCTCGGGCAAGAGCACCTTCTTGCGCTGCTGCAACGGGCTGGAGCAGCCCGAGCAGGGCAGTGTCGAGATCGTGGGCCACACCCTGGTGCGTGACGGCCAGATGCTGGGCGAGCGCGAGCTGAACGCCTTGCGCACCGAGGTGGGCATGGTGTTCCAGTCGTTCAACCTGTTCCCGCACCTGTCGGTGCTGGGCAACGTCACCCTGGGCCCGCGCATGCTGCGGGGCCTGAGTGCCGCCCAGGCCGAAGCCGAGGCGCGTGAGCTGTTGCAGAAGGTGGGCCTGTCGGCCAAGGCCGATGCCATGCCCGCCAGCCTGTCAGGCGGCCAGAAACAGCGCGTGGCCATTGCCCGGGCCCTGGCCATGCGACCCAAGGTGATGCTGTTCGACGAACCCACTTCGGCCCTCGACCCCGAGCTGGTGGGCGAGGTGCTGCAGGTCATGAAGCTGCTGGCCAGCGAGGGCATGACGATGATGGTGGTCACCCACGAGATGGGCTTTGCCCGCGAGGTGGCCGATGTGGTGGTGGTCATGGACGGCGGCGGCATCGTCGAGGCCGGCGACCCGGCCACCGTGTTCGGCGCCCCGCGCCAGGAGCGCACCCGGCAATTTCTGCAGGCCGTGCTGAGCCGTTCGTGAGCCTGGAGGCCAGATCCGAGATGCCAGACCTGCACTTCTTCGACCGCCGAGCCCTCGAGGCCATGCCCTGGAAGAACGGCGGCGGGTTGACCCGCGAGATCGTCTGCCAGCCCCCGGGCGCGGGCCTGGACGCTTTTGACTGGCGGGTGAGCATTGCCCACATCGCCAGCGATGGCCCGTTCTCCCGCTTCACCGGGGTGGACCGCGTGATCACGCTGCTCGAAGGCGCCGGCGTGCACCTGGCCTCTGGCGATGGCGCGGTGGCGCACCGCCTGTCCACACCGTGGCAGCCCTTTGCCTTTGCGGGCGAAGCGGCCATCGACAGCCGCCTGCTGGGCGGCCCTTGCGATGACTTCAACGTCATGACGCGGCGCGAGCGCTGCCGGGCCTCGGTCACGGTACTGCGTGGTGATGTGGGGCAGGCCCTGCCGTCGGCGCCAGCCGGCTTGTTGATGAGTCTGCAGGGGGCCTGGCAGCTGTGTGGCGCTGAAACCGTGGCGCTGGCGTCCGACCAGGGCCTGTGGTGGCAGGCCGGGGCAGGGCGCTTCGGCCCCTGGCGCCTGACGGCCGATGGGCCGCAGGCCGCACTGATCGCGGTGTTGATACAGGAGGTCTGAAGATGCTGGGTTCCACGCACGCCAGTGCCGAGGGTTTGTGGTTCAACCTGCGGGTCGCGCCCGGTGCGCTGACGGCCGATGGCCCGCCCGACAGTGACGCCTTGCTGGTGCAAGGGGGGCAGATCGCCTGGGTCGGGCGCCTGGCCGATGCCGTGCTGCCGCCCGGCATCCCCAGGCACGATGGCCGGGGCCATTGGCTCACGCCCGGCCTGATCGACTGCCACACCCACCTGGTGTATGGCGGGCAGCGTGCCCCTGAATTCGCCTTGCGGCTGGCCGGGGCCAGCTACGAAGAGGTGGCACGCGCGGGCGGGGGCATTGTCTCCAGCGTGCGGGCCACCCGCGAGGCCAGCGAAGACGAACTGCTGGCCAGCGCCAGCGTCCGACTGCAGAGCCTGCTCGCCGAGGGCGTCTGTGCCATCGAGATCAAGTCGGGCTATGGCCTGAGCCTGGCGCACGAGCGCAAGCAGTTGCGGGTGGCGCGGCGCCTGGGCGAGCTTCACGGCATCACGGTGCGCACCACCTTTTTGGGCGCCCATGCCCTGCCGCCCGAGTACGCGGGGCGCAGCGCCGATTACATCGATCTGGTTTGTCGCGAGATGCTGCCGGCGCTGGCAGCCGAGGGCCTGGTGGATGCGGTGGACGTGTTCTGCGAGCGCATCGCGTTCTCGCTGGCCGAGACCGAGCAGGTGTTTCAGGCTGCCCAAGCCCTGGGCCTGCCGGTGAAGCTGCACGCCGAGCAACTGTCCGACATGGGCGGCGCGGCGCTGGCGGCGCGCTACGGTGCGCTGTCGTGCGACCACATCGAGCACCTGTCGGCCGAGGGCATTGCGGCCATGCGCCGCGCGGGCACGGTGGCCGTGTTGCTGCCGGGGGCCTTCTACACCTTGCGCGATACCCAACGGCCGCCCATCCAGGCCTTGCGTGAGGCCGGTGTGCCCATGGCGGTGTCCACCGACCACAACCCGGGCACCTCGCCAGCCCTGAGCCTGCTGCTGATGGTCAACATGGCCTGCACCCTGTTCCGCCTGACCGTACCCGAGGCCCTGGCCGGGGTCACCCGCCACGCCGCCCAGGCACTTGGCCTGCAGGACACCCATGGTGTCCTCGGCCCGGGGCGGCCTGCCAACTGGGTGCTGTGGCCTGTGGGCGAGGTGGCCGAACTGGCCTACTGGCTGGGCCAGCGAGCCCAGCCCACGGTGGTGCGCCAGGGGCGCATCACCCAGACCTGTTCCGAAGCGGACGTGAGATCTTCGACATGAGCACCGACATGCGCACCAACACCTTGTTTGCACCCCACGCCCTGCTGCCTGATGGTTGGGCCCGCGACGTGCTGCTGCAGTGGGATGCGGCCGGCGTGCTGACGCACGTGCAGGCGGGGGTGCCGGTGGGCGCGCAGGCACCCGTTGGGGTGGCCCTGGCCACAGGCCCCGTGATCCCGGGCCTGCCCAATCTCCATTCACATGCCTTCCAGCGCGGCTTTGCCGGCCTCACCGAGCAGCGCAGCAGCCCGGGGCAGGGCGGCGAGGCCGACAGTTTCTGGAGCTGGCGCACCCTGATGTACCGCTTTGCCGGCAGCCTGACACCCGAGCGGCTGGAGGCCATCGCCACCTGGCTGTACCTGGAGATGCTGGAGGCCGGCTACACCTCGGTGTGCGAGTTCCACTACGTGCACCACCAGTCCGACGGCCAACCCTATGCCGACGATGCCACCTTGGCGCGTTGCCTGTTGCGGGCGGCGCAGCGCACCGGCATGGGCATGACGCTGTTGCCTGTGCTGTACCAGACCGGCGGTTTTGGCGGGCAGGCGCCGCACGGCGGGCAGCGGCGCTTTCTGCGCAGCACCGACAACCTGCTGAGCCTGCTGGACACGCTGCAGGGCGAAATCAACCAGGGCCTGCACGGCCACGGTACCCGGCTCGGCCTGGCGCCGCACTCGCTGCGTGCTGTGCCACCCGACAGCCTGCGCGAAGCTGTGGCGGGCCTGACGGCCCTCGACCCCGAGGCCCCCATCCACATCCACATCGCCGAGCAGACGCGCGAGGTGGACGATTGCCTGGCCTGGAGCGCGCGGCGTCCGGTCGAATGGCTGCTGGAGCATGCACCGGTGGACCGGCGCTGGTGCCTGGTGCACGCCACCCACATGACCGAGGCCGAATACCGCGCCGCGGCCGCCAGCGGCGCGGTGGCCGGCCTGTGCCCCAGTACCGAGGCCAACCTGGGCGACGGCCTGTTTGACCTGCCCCTGTGGCGCGATGCCGGCGGTGCCTGGGGCGTGGGGTCTGACAGCCATGCCTGCGTGAATGCGGCCGAAGAGCTGATGCTGCTGGAGTATGGCCAGCGCCTGCAGCGGCATGAGCGAAATGTGTTGGCCAGCGCCCGTCAGCCTGGCGTGGCCACGGCCATGACCTTGCAGGCCGTGGCGGGCGGTGCCCAGGCCTGCGCCCGCCCCGTGGCGGGCCTGGCACCAGGGCAGCGAGCCGACTGGGTGGCGCTGGACCCGCAGCACCTGGCCCTGGCCGGTCTGCCTGCGCCCGACATGCTCTCGGCCCATGTGTTCGGCAGCCACCGCAGCTCGGCCGTGGCCGAGGTGCGGGTGGGCGGCGTGCCCCGCGTGCAGGCCGGGCGCCACGCCTTGCACGATGAGGCGGCCCAGGCCTTTGTGCAGGCCCGCCGCGAACTGCTTGAAAGTACCTGACCTTCTCCTATCCGAGGCCCTCCCATGACCGCGACCACTTTCACCACCGATCAGGCTGCCTTCCGCCTGCACCAGGGACACCGTCCGCTGTTGATCTCCATGCCCCATGTGGGGACCTACGTGCCGCCCGCGCTGGCCCAGCGCCTGACGGCCGAAGCCCGGCAGGTGCCCGACACCGACTGGCACCTGGAGCAGCTCTATGGCTTTGCACGCGCTCTGGGCGCCTCGATCCTGGTGGCCACCCATTCGCGCTACGTGATCGACCTGAACCGCCCACCCGATGGCGCCAGCCTGTACCCGGGCCAGAGCGTGACCGGGCTGTGTCCCGTCGATACCTTTGACGACACCCCTTTGTACGCCGACGGTCGGGGCCCGGACGAGGACGAGATCGCACAGCGACGCGAAGCGGTGTGGGCGCCTTACCACGCCTGCTTGCAGGCCGAGTTGCAGCGTTTGCGGGCCCAGCATGGCGTGGCCATGTTGTGGGACGCGCACTCGATCCGTTCGGTGCTGCCACGCTTCTTCGACGGCAAGCTGCCCGACCTGAACCTCGGCACGGCGGATGGCGCCAGTTGCGACCCGGCCCTGGCGCAGCGCTTGCTGGAGATCGCTCAGGCCGCGCCGGCGCACACCGCGGTGCTCAACGGGCGCTTCAAGGGCGGGCACATCACCCGCCATTACGGCCAGCCGGCCCAGCGCATCCATGCGGTGCAACTGGAGATGACGCAGTGCAGCTACATGCAAGAGGCCTTGCCTTTTGACTACCTGCCCGGGGTGGCCGCCCGCATCCAACCCACCGTGCAGCAACTGATCGAGGCCATGCTGGCCTTTGCCGAGGGGCCTTGAACTGACCCTCAGGGGATCCCGGGTGCTTGATAGGTCTGTTCGAGCTGGGGCATGATCCACGCCGCTTGTACCCAATCAGGAGACCCCATGTTCGAAGGCATTTTGATCACCAAGGACGACGCCGGTTACCGCGCCCAGTTGCAGTCCATCGACGAGGCACAGTTGCCCGAGGGTGACGTGACGGTCCAGGTGGCCTGGTCCACACTCAATTACAAGGATGGCCTGGCCATCACCGGCCAGTCGCCCGTGGTGCGGCGCTTTCCCATGGTGCCGGGCATTGATTTCGCGGGCACCGTGACGGCCAGCAGCCATGCCCACTGGAAGGTGGGCGACCCGGTGCTGCTCAATGGCTGGGGCGTGGGCGAAACCCATTGGGGCGGCCTGGCCGGGGTGGCCCGGGTCAAGGGCGATTGGCTGGTGCGCCTGCCCGAGGCCTTCAGTGCCCGCCAGGCCATGGCGATCGGCACCGCGGGCTACACCGCCATGCTGTGCGTGATGGCTTTGGAGCGCCACGGCATTCAACCTGGTGACGGCGACATCCTGGTCACGGGGGCCAATGGTGGTGTGGGCAGCGTGGCCCTGGCCCTGCTGGCCAGGTTGGGCTACCGCGCCGTGGCCTCGACCGGTCGGCCGCAAGAGGCTGAACACCTGAAATCGATCGGCGCCGCCGAGGTGATTGACCGGGCCGAACTGGCCGCGCCCGGCAAAGCACTGGGCAAGGAGCGCTGGGCCGGGGTGGTGGATGCCGTGGGCAGCCACACCCTGGCCAATGCCTGCGCCTGCACCCGATATGGCGGCGCGGTGGCGGCCTGCGGACTGGCTGGGGGCATGGACTTTCCGGCCACGGTGGCGCCTTTCATCCTGCGCGGGGTGACGCTGTACGGCATTGACAGCGTGATGGCTCCGCTGCCGTTGCGCCAGCAGGCCTGGGCGCGCCTGGCCCGCGACCTGGACCCCACCTTGCTGGAGGCGTTCACCCGTGAAATCCCGCTGGCCCAGGCCCCCTCGGTGGCGGCCGATCTGTTGGCAGGCCAGGTGCGCGGCCGCGTGGTGGTGCGCGTGACGGCGTGAGGCCCGGCACCCTCTGACAGGCAACATTGGCCATGTCGGCTTGGGCGGATGGCGGGAACTGGCTGGCTTTTTCAGTTCTTTTCCGTTCGTCACTTCTTATCGGCTGTGTTACGAATTGTGTTGATATGAAACATAAATGAACTTAAGATGGCGGCATGTAAAAGGCACACCCGTCCGAAAGGCGGGGTCGCAAAGCCACCGGTCTAAGCCCTCAGGGGTATGACAGCGGGGTTGCCAAGCCCCTGTGGCTTCTTCTGCGAAGCCCACCTGGATCCCCAGGTCCCAGAAGCCGGCAACCCACCCGCCCGGTGTCCTGGCTTCCCTTCTTTTGATGGCTGTGCCTCCCGTCCAACTGACCGGAGAGTGCCATGGCC
The DNA here is from genome assembly GCF_059422285.1 of Curvibacter sp. GW821-FHT01G03. NCBI lineage: Bacteria > Pseudomonadati > Pseudomonadota > Betaproteobacteria > Burkholderiales > Comamonadaceae > Curvibacter > Curvibacter sp. GW821-FHT01G03. The sequence goes on along the minus strand of NZ_JBWKWP010000007.1, from coordinate 9,847 downwards.
TCCTTGATTCAATTCCATTCCTTGCGTTCTGCGTCAGCCGCCTGCGGCCTGGCCTTGAGCGCGATGACCTTGCTGCTGGCGGCCTGCGGCGGCGGCGATGCCGGCACGGCTGCCAGCCCCTCGGTCAGCGCGACCACCACGTTGTCGGCCGAGGTGGACACCTTGCCGGAGTCGGCAGCCACGCAGACCGCCTTGCCCACGTTTCACCTGGCACCGGTGCAACTTCAGGCGCCTGACGACGTGGATGCCTCTGGCTCGGGCGCATCGGCCCAAATGGCTCCCCGCGTGCAACTGGTGCCTGCCGAATTGGCCGGCCTGAGCAGCCGTCGCCTGACGCCCGAAGCGATGATCCAGGCCAAGGCCCTGGGGGTTCCTGCCAATGTCCAGTCCGATGATTCGACCGCGAAGGCCGGGACCGCCGTGGTCACCTATTCACCGGCGCAGATCCGGGCCGCGTACGGCTTGCCGGCTACTCCGGCGGCGGGTGCCAGCCTGTCGGCTGCCCAAGCCGCTCAGTTGGGTGCCGGCCAGACGATCTACATCGTCGACGCCATGCACAACCCGAACGTGGCGGCCGAGTTGGCCGCCTTCAACAGCAAGTTCGGCCTGCCCACTTGTACCACCAAGGCCATTGCCACCACCGCCGCGCTGCCGCTGGCCGCCCCGTCGGCCTCGGCCTGCGAGCTGTCGGTGGTGTACAGCAACACCAGTGGCGCCATGACGGCAACGGCACCCGCGTACAACTCGGGCTGGTCGACCGAGATCTCGCTGGACGTTCAATGGGCCCACGCGATCGCGCCGCTGGCCCGCCTGGTGCTGATCGAAGCCCCGGACTCCGGCGTGAACAGCCTGCTGGCCGCCGTGGGCTTGGCCAACAAGATGGGCCCGGGCGTGGTGTCGATGAGTTTTGGCGCCAACGAAGGCAACTGGACCGCTTCGGCCGACAGCTATTTCGGCACCGCCAACATGACCTACCTGGCGGCCGCCGGTGACTCGGGTGCCGGCGTGAGCTGGCCGGCCGTGTCGCCCAAGGTGCTGGCCGTCGGCGGTACCTCCCTGACCTACAGCGGCACGGGCAGCCGCAGCGAAGTGGTGTGGACCGGCTCGGGTGGTGGCACCAGTGCCTACACCGCCACGCCCAGCTACCAGACCAGCGCGGTGCCCGGCATGGGCACGGTGGCGCGTCGCACCGTGTCAGATGTGGCCATGAATGCCAACCCCAACACCGGCCAGTACGTGGCGGTGATCCCTGCCGGCAGCACCACCGCCCAATGGGTCAGCGCGGGCGGCACCAGCATGTCCACCCCGCAATGGGCGGCCCTGTTGGCGGTGGCCAACGCGATGCGAGTCCAGTCGTCCAAGGCTTTGTTGGGTGCGCCGCACTCTGTTCTCTATGGCCAGATCTCGGTGAATGCCAGCAGCTATGCCGGTGCGTTTCTGGATGTGGTGTCGGGCAACAACGGCACCTGCGCCACCTGCAGCGCGCACACCGGTTTTGACACCCCCACCGGCCTGGGCACGCCCAACGGCAGCAACCTGCTGAGTGTGTTGAGCGGTGCCACCGTGACCAACCCGCCGGTGGTGGCTTCGGCCAGCATCACAGGCCAGGTGGGAACGGCCCTGTCGTTCACCGTGTCGGCCAGCGCTCCCAATGCCGTGACCTACAGCCTGACCGGCGCACCGAGCGGCATGGCGATCTCTACCGCGGGTGTGGTCAGCTGGGCCACCCCGGTGGCGGGTACCTACGCTGTGACGGTGGTGGCCAAGGACAGCAAGACCGGCCTCAGCGGCCAGGGTGTCTACACCGTGACCGTGACCGCGCCGGTGGCCCCCACCGTGACCGCCGCCACCGTCAATGGCACGCCAGGCACCGCCTTGTCATTCACCGTGAACGCCACCGGCGCCAATGCCCTGAGCTACAGCCTGAGCGGTGCCCCCACCGGCATGAGCGTCAACGCCAGCACCGGTGTGGTGAGCTGGGCCAGCCCGGTGCTCGGCAGCTACAGCGTGACCGCCATCGCCAAGGACAGCAAGACCGGCCTGACCGGGCAAGCCGTGTACACGGTCAAGATTGCAGCCGCCACCTCGACCAGCAGCGGTTTGTCGGTCAATGCACCCGCCATCACGGGTACGGCAGGCAAGGCCGTCAGCGGCACGATCACGATCACGGATTCGGGTGTGAGCTGGGTTTCGGTGTCGATCTCTGGCGCGCCGCTGGGCATGTCGTTCTCGATGACGGGCCTGACCGTGACGGCCAACTGGCCCAGCCCGACGGTTGGTAGCTACTCGCTGACCATCGTGGTCACGGACTCGGCGGGTCGCAAGGTTCAGGTTCAAATGCCGGTGACCATCAAGTAAGCAACTCGCTTTCGTCTCCATTGAGCGGCGCCAGGGAATGCCCTGGCGCCGTTTTTTTTGTGCTGGCAGACCGTCAAGGACAGTTCAAGGCCATGGCTTGTCCCTCCCAGGTGCTTTGGCGCACCGGGCCCTGGCCCGGGCAGCTGTAGCGCACGATCAGGAACTTGCGTTGGTTCGGCGCGGGGTCGCCGCACAAGCCGTTGTTCACCGCGAGCACCGGCATGGGCTGCTCGGCCAGCGTCCGGGCAATGCCGGCACGGGCATCACAGGCACGCTCGGCCGTGCCATAGCGGGCCTCGTGCAAGGTGATGGGGGCCGGGCTGGCGCCCAAGGAACCCGGCCAGCCTGGGGTCGCGCCCGGCTGCCAGGGGGCCTGGCGAGCGGCAGCCAGGCCATCGGCATAGCCCTGGTCGTAACCGCGGCGATAGGCGAAGTTTTGGCCCTCGCTCTGGGCCTGGGCCAGAGGGGCCAACAAAACAAGGCTCAGTCCGGTGATGAGCAGGGCCCCTGGCAAGGGGCGACTTGGGCGCAAAGGCATGGCGGGCTTTCAGGCCCGCGGGAAGGATGAGGGATCTGCGGGCTTGCACGCTCAATGAGTGGCGCAGGCGGGGCGTTGACACCCGATCTGTATCAACTTGTGCTGGTCTGTGAAGCGCGTCTCAAACGCCCAGGTACTGGTCCAGCAAGGCCGGGTTGGCCCGCAGTTCCTCGGAGCTGCCTTCGAAGGCCACCTGGCCTTTGACCAGGATCACGTTGCGGTTGCTGATCTGGGTGACGTGCTTCCAGTTCTTGTCGACGATCACGCTGCTGATGCCGCTTTCGCGAATCAGGCCGCAGATGCGCCAGATCTCGCGTGCGATCAGGGGCGCCAAGCCCTCGGTGGCCTCGTCGAGGATCAAGACATCGGGGTTGGTCATGAGCGCGCGGCCGATGGTCAGCATCTGCTGTTCGCCCCCAGACAGTTGCTGGCCACCGTGGTTCAGTCGCTCGGTCAGGCGTGGAAAGGTCTCCAGCACGCGCTCGTAGGTCCAGTCGCGCTGGCCCCGGGTGCCGGCGCGGGCGGCCATCTGCAGGTTCTCGCGCACGCTGAGGTTGCCGAAGATGCCGCGTCCTTCGGGCACGTAGGCGATGCCCAGGCGTGACACCTCGTAGGGCGAGCGCCCGGTCATGGCGCGGCCCGTGATGTTCACCTGGCCCGAGCGGGGCTTGACCAGGCCCATGATGCTTTTCAGCAGGGTGCTCTTGCCCATGCCGTTGCGTCCCATCAGCCCGATGGTTTCACCGCGCGCCACCGAGAAGCTGAGGTCACGCAGGATGTGGCTGGCACCGTAGAAGGTGTTGAGGCCCTGGGCCTGGATCAGCAGTTCGGGGGTGGGGCTCATTCGTCGGCTCCGAGGTAGGCGGACTGCACCAGCGGGTCGGCACGCACCTCGGCCGGACTGCCGCTGGCGATGCGCTGGCCGTTGACCATCACGGTCAGGCGATCGGCCAGCGTGAAGACGGCGTCCATGTCGTGCTCGACCAGCATCATGGCGTGGCCGGGCTTGAGCCGCAGCAGCAACTCGACCACCCGTTCGGCCTCGGCCACGCCCATGCCGGCCAGGGGTTCATCCAGCAACAGCACCTGCGGTTCGGTGGCCAGGGTCATGGCGATCTCAAGCTGGCGCTGTTCGCCATGACTGGCTGCGCCCGCGACGGCCTGGCGGCGGGCCTGCAGACCGGCCAACTCCAGGGCGCGCTCGGCGCGTTCGTTGATCGCACGGATGCTGTCGGCCCGCTGGAGCCAACGCCAGGCCTGCGGGCTGCGCGACTGGGCTGCCAACCGGATGTTGTCCCACACGCTCAAGGGGGCAAAGATGTTGGTCTTTTGGTAGCTGCGGCCCAGGCCCTGGCGCGAGATGCGTTCGGCCGACCAGCCGGTGACGTCTTGTCCGCCCAGGGTGATGCGGCCCTCACTGGGGGGCAGGTCGCCCGAAAGCAGGTTGGTCAGGGTCGATTTGCCGGCACCATTGGGGCCGATCACGGCATGGATGCAGTTGCGCCACAGATCGAGTTCGACCTGGTTGACGGCGGCCAGGCCACCGAAGCGGCGGGTCAGGCCGCGCGCACTCATCAGCACTTCGGGGGTCTGTGTGGCGTTCACGCTTGCTCTCCAGAGGGGGCTTTGCCTGCGCGCTGGGTGAGGCCCAGCAGTCCCCGGGGCGCAAACACGATCAGCGCGACGATGAACAGGCCCATCCACAGCTGCCAATGCTTGCCGGTGTCAAAGCCGCCGACGGCCGGCAGGTCCTTGAACAGGTCGAGCAGCAACTCGAAGGTGAAGGCCCCGACAATGGCCCCGGCAAAATTGCCCATGCCGCCCAGGATGACCATCATGATGGCGTGAGCGCTCATGTGAAAGCCCATCAGTTCGGGGTTCACGTAGCCACTCTGTGCACCCCACAGGTAGCCGGCCAGACCGGCCAATGCGCCGGCCAGGGTGAATGCCGCCAGCTTGTAGCCAAAGGTTCCGAAGCCCATGGCACGCATGCGGTGTTCATTGATGCGGATGCCCGCCAGAGCCCGGCCGAACGGGCTCCAGAGCAGGCGTCGAAGAAAGGCATAGACCGCCACCAGAAAGAACAGCGTGAAATAGTAGAAGCTCAGCTTGTTCTCGAGATCGAAGGGCAACCAGCCCGCCAGGCTCGCATCCGGCTTGAAGTTGATGTACAGGCCATCCGAGCCACCCAGGAGCTTGTTGTCGAAGAACAGATAGAACACCATCTGCGCAAAGGCCATGGTGACCATGATGAAGTAGATGCCCTGGGTGCGCACCACAAAGAAGCCGATCACCAGGGCCGCCAGCGCCGAGGCGGCCACCGCCACGGGCAGCGTCCACCACAGGCTGGCGGGTTCGCCTGCGGGCGTGATGAAGGCCAAGGCATAGCCGGCCAGCCCGAAATAGGCTGCATGCCCCAGGCTGACCAGGCCGGTCACGCCCTGCAGCAGGTCCAGGCTCATGGCGAAGATGGCCAGGATCATCATGCGTGCCACCATCTGCACGTAGAAATCGCTGCCCACGAAGGGGAAGCTCAGCAGGGCCAGCAGGCCCAGGGCCAGCGCGGCCTGCAGGCCACGGGGCAGGGTCTCGAGACGGGCGCGGGGGGCAGACATCAGTGGAACTCCGGGCGTAGGGGGGGCAGGGCAGGGGTGTGCGTGAACGCTGCGTCGGGGGTCATTGCTTGAACAGCCCCTCAGGCTTCCACAACAGCACGGCGGCCATCAGCATGTAGACCAACATGCCCGAGACCTGGGGCAGCAGCACCTTGCCAAAGGTGTCGACCAGGCCCACCAGCAATGCCGCGATCAAGGCACCGCGCACCGAGCCGATGCCGCCGATGACGACCACCACAAAGCACATGATCAGGACCTGTGAACCCATGTTGGGGTAGACGCTCGCAATGGGGGCCGCCACCATGCCGGCCACGGCGGCCAGGCCCACGCCGAGGGCAAACACGATGGCATGGATCAGCCGGATGTTGATGCCCAGCGATTCGGCCATGTCGCGGTTGAAGGCGCCGGCCCGGATCTTCATGCCCAGCCGGGTGCGCGAGATCAGCAGGTACAGGCCGAGGGCCAGCAGCAGGCAAACCACCGACATGAACAGGCGGTAGGCCGGGTAGGAGAGGGTGTCGGTCAGTGGCAGCGACCAGTCCAGCGCCTTGGGGATGTCCACGCCGTGAACGTCGTCGCCCCACAGCAGCGAACGCAGCTCTTCGAACACGTAGATCAGGCCGAAGGTCAGCAGCACCTGATCCAGGTGGTCGCGCTGGTAGAAATGGCGGAACAGCAGCCATTCAAGCGCCAGGCCCAAAGCCACCGACAGCAGGGCCCCGAGCACGATGGCCAGCGGCAGGCTGCCCACCTGCGCGCTGAGCCACCAGGCCAGATAGGCCCCGAGCATGTAGAAGCTGCCATGGGCGAGATTGACCACGCCCATGATGCCGAAGATCAGCGTCAGGCCGGCCGCCAGCATGAACAGCAGCAGGCCGTACTGCACGCTGTTGAGCAACTGGATCAGAAGGTTGGCAAGGTCCATGGCGGGGCGGGGTTTGAAGTGGGTGGGCCGTCGGATCGGATCAGGTGTGGCGACGCGACATCAGCAGCAAGCCACCCATGAGGGTGAACAGTCCGCCCGAGATGCGGTTGAACCACTGCATGCGGCTGCTGGAGCGCAAGGCCGGGGCCAGCCGCGCCACGCCCAGGGCGCACGCCGAGAGCACGGTGAATTCAAAGCTCACGAAGGTGCCGGCCAGCAGGCTGAACTGCGGCAGAAACGTGGCGGTCGGGTTGATGAACTGCGGAAAGAAGGCCGTGAAGAACAGGATGGCCTTGGGGTTGCTACCCCCCACCATCAGGCCCTGCAGGTACAGGCGTGCATAGGACTGGGGCTGACGCTGGCACGGCGAGTCGGCGGCCTGGGGTGAAAAGACCGTTGCCCGACTGCGGAAGGTTTTGATGCCGAGCCAGATCAGGTATGCGGCACCCACGCTTTTGAGAACCAGGAAGGCGGTTTCTGACGCTGCCAGCAGGGCGCCCAGGCCCAGGGCTGAAAGCAACATCACCCCCAGCACGGCGGTCACACTGCCCGCCACCGAGGCCAGGGCGCGGCGTGGGCCGTACTGCAGCGAGTTGGTCATGCACATGAGCATCGTGGGGCCGGGCGACAGCACGAGCAGGGCCACGGCGGCGAGGTAAAGCAAAAAGGTACTGAGGGTCATGGCGATGAGGGGGCAGGTGAGGCAAGCACGGGTCGTGGCCACGGGATCCAGGCGCACGAACAACAGGCCGGCGCTCCAATCGAAGCGCTGGTCACATCATTCTTGCAAATGCCGGGCCCCTGTGGGCAGGCCGCCCCCGTTCGATCAACCCAGCCGGCAACCCGCGCCGCTGTCGGCCAGGGCCTTGGCGGCCACGCCGAGCACCTTGTTCTCGCCTTTTTCAACCACCCGCAGGTAGATGTCCTGTACCGGGTTGTGGGCCCGGCTCATGGTCCACTTGCCACGCGGGCTGTCGATCACAGCCGACTCGAGCGCCTTGTACAGCGCTGGCTTGCTGCCGCTGAGGTCCCCTTTGACGGCATTGGCGCCTTGCACCAGCAACAAGCCCGTGTCGTAGCCCTGCACGGCATACACATCCGGTTGCATCTTGAAGGTCTTGGCATAGTCGAGGCGGAACTGCTTGTTGCGCGGCGTGTCCAGCGAATCACTGTAGTGCATGGTGGTGATCACGCCGTCGGCGGCCGGGCCGGCGGCCTCGATCACGCCTTCGGTCAGAAAGCCCGATCCATAGAGCGGGATCTTTCCCTTCAGACCGGCTGCCGCATAGTCACGCATGAACTTGGCGGCCCCACCTCCGGCAAAGAAGCAGGCCACCGCATCGGGCTTCAGTGCAGCGATTTCGGTCAACAGGGCCTGGAACTCGACGTTCGGGAACGGCAGGCCCAATTCTTTGACGATGGTGCCACCGGCCTTGGTGTAGCTCTCCTTGAAGCCCTCGTAGGCCTCGTCGCCAGCGGCGTACTTCCAGGTGATCCAGACGGCCTTCTTGTGGCCACGGGCCACCATGGCCGCGCCCAGCGCCTGGGTGGGTTGGGCATTGGTGAAGCTGGTGCGGAACACGTTCGGGGCGCACAGGGCCCGGGTCGCTGCATGCACGCCGGCGTTGGGGATCAGGCTCAACACCCCGCTGTCGCGTGCCACCTTCTGGATGCCCATCTGCACGCCCGAGTGCACGGTGCCAATCAGCACATCCACCTTGTCTCGCTGGACCAGCTTGTTGGCGTTTTCGATGCCCTTGGCGGGCTCTGATTCGTCGTCGACCTTGAAGTATTCGATCTCGCGCCCGCCGAGCTTGCCGCCTTGCTCATTGATGGCCATGCGCACCCCGTTCTCAATGGCCACGCCCAGTTGGGCGTAGGTGCCGGTGTAGGGCAGCATGAAACCCACACGCAGCTTGCCGGTTTGGGCTCGGGCCAGTTCGGGCAGCCACAGGCCGCTGGACGCTGCACCCACCAGGGCTGCGCTGCGGCTGAGGATCAGTCGGCGTGAGGTCATGTGTGTCTCCAGTTGTCGATTTTCAAAACATCGGGTGCGTTGTCAGTGCAAGGCCTTGACCGAAGGCGACACCCCGCTGAACGGCAAGCTTTGGTGCCAGCGGGTGGCTCGCTTGGCGCGACTTCGATGAAGGCGCTCCGCATCGTGGCTGGGTGATCATCTGCTTGGTATGCAATAAAGTGCCTGCACGTCTTGTGCACGCAGTATATTGCCGGCATTCGAATTCAAGCCATTTTTTTCTGCCCGTGAAAACCCTGCCCGGCTTCGGCCAGTTGAGGGTCTGTTTGAGGGGGAAGCGCTTTGCTGCGATCAGGCAATGTCATCCGATGGCAGGCTGTCGCGTTGTAGGGTGGTCTTTACAGGAGATCACTCATGCAAGTCCCTCTGAGCAAGCCCCAGCGCCCAACCCTGGGCATCTGGCCGTTTGACGAACGCGACCGCAAGCGTCAACCCGCATGATCAGATGCAGGCGTGCTGAGGCCGCCGCCCCTGCGCTGGCCAGCGGGGCCTCGGTGGCGCGCCAAAAAGAAACCCGGCCAGAGGGCCGGGTGCAACCCCTTGCGGGGCCTGCGCAGGGAGTCGGACGCAGGGTTCGGGTTGGCGGGGTGTGACAGCGATGTTTGAGCTTAGACGCTGGGCCCGCTTTTTTCCAGCAGAGCTTGGACTGCGCAGTGCCCTGACCCAGGCGGCAATGCCCGAAGCGCATGCCGGCGATGAGACCCATGAGCGTCACGGCGGTGGGGCGACGCAAATGTGTCAATGCGTAAATCCAAACTGAGCGCAGCAGGCCATCGCCGCGCGGGCCCCGCCCGTCGTGATAAAACCGGCGGAGTGACGGGATGCTGCTGCAACGGATATTTGCAAAGCGCTTATTCAATGGTTTTCGAGGTAACAACGAGAAACATTTGAACCTTATTTTTCACGACTCTGCCCTTAGTATCGCGCCCTGTTCATGGTGTGTCTGGCTGATTCACAAATGCCGCGTGATCTGCTTCCAGACCTGCCAGCTCTCTCGAATGCCTTGCTGGCCAGGGAGTGATTTTTCAGGGAATACGCGTGTGAAACTCGAAACCTTCGTGCCCATCGCCATGGGCTTGCTTCAGGAGCCAGGACTGCGTTTTGAGGTCTTCCTCAACAGCCGGATCCGCATTCATCGCCCTGAGGCCCCACGCACCATGGTGATGCACCTCATGATTTATGTGGTTCAGACCCTTGAGCGGGCTGATTCCGATCTGATTCAATTGGCGGCGCGTAATTTTGGTGCGATATACCGTGAAGCCTTGAAGCAGTGGGCGGTTGATCCGGAGGCGCAAGAGCCTTTTCGGTACCTGATAGATACTGAGATATTTACACTTTGATGGTGTCTTGTCAGAGTTCAAACCATTCGATGGCCC